>DATCEX010000012.1:0-139987 GCA_036509795.1 Acidimicrobiales bacterium | reverse complement strand
AGGGTCATTCATCGCACCATTATGCAGGTTGGCGTCGTCAGTAGTGAGTGTGGATATGGTCATTGGAGAAAATCCTTCTCCGCCCTCTTAGTTGATTAATTTGTCAGTGCAGACTGTCTCACTAGAGGTTGGCACAGAGGGGGGGACCGCTAGGAGGCGGCGGCAATGTAAGAGCCCCAGCCGGCTCAGCACCAGAGCGCATGAAACTCTCGAAACCAGCCGGTTCGGTAACCAGTAGGAAGCGGGCTCCTTCGGGTGCAGACACCGTGAAAGTGTGCGGCACGTCTTTGGGAGCGAAGGCGAAAGATCCTGCCGGTGCGCTGATCACCTGTCCGTCGACCCAAATGGTTAGTTCGCCCTCGATCACGTAGAACCACTCGTCTTCGTCGTGGTGGACGTGAAGTGGTGAACCAGAGTGTTGCGGGCCCGTGTGCTCGATAACGGCGACCCGGCCGCCGGTCCCTTCTGTCGACGCTTTGACCGTGGCGAGCATTCCCATGAACCAAAGCGCTTCACCCTCGCCTGGTTGCAACGCAATCGGTCGAAGAGCCCCGCTGTGATTGTCATTCATCACTCATTCTCCGTACCGGTCGACTCTGTGGTCACAGTGTCGGTCTCGGCCGCGATCTTGAGCCGATCCAGCGTGTGGCGCATTCCCTCCAAAAGTTCACGGTGGCGATTGGTCGGGACGTCGAGGATTCGCGCCCAGGCAGGAATCTGCTTCACCTCGTAGGACTCAGTGACTCGGGTCCCGCCGTCGACTGGCTCGAAACGGTAGCGCCACACGGTGGACTCATGTCCGCCTTCCTCAGTGACGAAGGCGAATTGTCGACCAGGTTCAGCGACGAGGACGCGGCCGTGTCGAGACCAGTGCATGAGCTTGCGCGGTCCGCCTCGGTTGTGGCCGACGAATCGGGCACCTTCGACCGGCGCGCAGGCGCCATCCTCCCACTCGACGGCCTGGCATTCGGGGCTCCACTGACCCATGCGCGGCAGATCCGCCACCAGGCCGTAGATGTGTTCGGCGGTGGCGTTCACGACAAGCTCTTCACTGTCGTGAGTCAGCCACCACCTCTGGTTCTTCGACATCATGCCTCCCTTTCTCAGTGACTATAATGTTAAGCTAATGCAATAAGCTATAGCTGTCAAGAGGAAATAACGCTATGCTCGCAGGATGAGCCAGAATGAAGCCGCGATGCAGAGTCCGGCACCGCAACGGGTCGACCGGCGCGCCCGACGGCGCCAGGAGACCATCGAGGAGATCCTCGACATCGCCACCGACGTGATGACCGAAGAAGGGGTCAACGGACTCAGCCTGGCCGAGGTTGCCCGCCGCCTCGGCGTGCAGCCCCCCTCGATCTACAAGTACTTCCCATCGTTGATGGCCATATACGACGCCCTCTTTCGGCGCGGGCAAGTCGAACACCTCGAGGTCATGCGCCAATCCATGGCTCGCGCCGAACCCGGCCTCGAAGGCTTGACAGCGGGTCTAGAAGCCAGCGGGCGTTGGTTACTAACCAACCGACCGACTGCCCAGTTGATGTTTTGGCGCCCCGTTCCGAGCTATAAGCCTTCCGTCGAAGCAATCGCTCCCAGCGTCGAGATGGTCGTGCTCCAGCGCGCCAGGTTGGCCGAAGCGGTCGACCTCGGTCAGCTCGGTCCCGAGGCCGACTCAGAAGAAGCGGTCTATCTCGTCTCGACGTTGATCGTCGGAGTACTCAGCCAGGCCATGGCCAATGAACCCGACCTCGAATGGGGGAAGGGCCGCTTCACCTCCGCCTTCCCAAAACTGATGACGCTGTTCGCTGCCGCTTACCCGGTGCCCACTGCGGCACTGAAGCGGCCGAGCGGCACTCACCGACACGGACACCAGCATTAGGCGCCGCGCTAAGTGCTTCCCGCAGGAGAGCCGAACATTAAAACCTTGAAAGATCGCTAACCGTGAAGTGGACCCCAAACTGTCAATCGAATCGACAGCAGTCGACCATGTTCGACGGATGCTCGCAAGGTTCTTACTTCACAAGCCCGCGACATTTTTCAGAGCGCGCGGTGACTAAGTTCGCCAACCGGGTTGGTAGTGAGCGACCTAGTGATTCGACTTCCGGGTCTTTAGAAGCGTCAACGAAAGCGTCCGGAGCGAGGGCCGCTAGTTCTAGAACGCGAGTTAAAAGGGATTCCTTGTCCACGCCAAGTTCCTTCGCGGCTGCCGGCCATCTGTTTCTATCAAGAAGGACGTGATAGTCGCCACCAATCTTCATCGCGAACCTCAGCTTCCGCTCGTGGGTGTCGTATGGCAACGTTGAAGCAACATCGTAAAGCGGTGCCAAGCGAACCTGATCTCCTGCGAGGAGCAAGGAATAGTTCTTGGCATGGGCGTCGGTGCCAGCGATGAGCCAATTCCAGATGAGAGCGTCGGCGAACCGCCAGACGGCTTCGTCGGCAATCAAGGGTGGCATAGAACTGCGGAGAAGTTTCACAACATCGCCGAGGCTCGGACCACCCTCGTTTTGATATTTGAGAGACGGCGGAAGTCCTAGCGCTTGGCAGACATCCTCTTGATGAATTCGAACAGTATTACCTCCAACAAGTAGCCAGTCGTAGCGGTCGACGACCACTGCGGTCTCGCCTCCAAATTTGCCGGTCCTTGTCCGGGCTGCAATCAGACCAGCACGTCGGGCGGCATCAAGGCAAAGATGCTCATTGAGATCATGGTCATCAAAACCGGCGACGGCCGGTTTAAGAATGTGGGTGGTGGCGGTTGAGCCCGATGGAACCCCCCAATGTCCATTCTCGTAAAGTAGCGCCGTCTTCGATTGCGCACCAGCGAGGCTGAACTGCCCGGTGAAAGACCGACCAAGCCAGGACGTCGAATCTTCACGAAGGTCACGAAGGCGCTGCCCGACTTCTTCTTCGCTGAGCCAGTTGACTTCCCCAGGACGAGCTAGAACGCGTTCAATCTCTTCGGGCGGCGAGAAGCGGATGGCTCCCGCACAGTCCTCGCCAATCTGCGTTGCTATAAAGTGAGAAGGGTGAGGAAACCGAAACTTGAAAGTGACGAGCCCAGCGCGCTAGGACTGCGTCGTTGTCCGGGAGGAGTCCCCACAACCAAGGAGTAATGGCCCGGTCAGGATGCGATCGCACTTGGGTCGGCATCGAGATCGATATGGGTGTGACTTCCCGGCGTTCTCGGTACTCCTCCGTGTATTCGAACTGGAGTCGCCCGTTTGCCAGTCGATCGATGGAACCGATAACTCTGTCCTCGAGGATTACGAGATGAACGTCGCTCATCGTTCGCGATAGGCGCCGAGGACGGAATCGAGGTTGACTCCCTTGTAAACATCACTGAGGCTCGCGGATTTGGAGAGTTCGAGACGAAGGTCGAGATACTCCAGAAGTCGAAGAACCAATTCAAATTCCACCGAAGGTTTCCCCGCTTCGACTTCATTGATCCAGGATCAAGGTTGCTCCGCTGGGGACATGGTCACCAAGGGGTCGCTCGCGTCAGTGTCGCTCGTGAGTCCCTCGACGTGGTGGATCCTGCGACCCGGATCTGCCACGAACTCCGAGCGTTTCGTGGTCCAAAATGGATCAGTGTCGATGCAGAGGATGATGTTCCTTCTCGACACCAACGGATGAGCAGTGCTGCAAGCGGACAACTCAACGAAGGCCGTCGTAACGAAAAGTAGGAGCGTCGGCCCCTTCCACGTATTCGTGACGGTCGACGGCGGGACCGGGTGGTATCCACTCTCTCCCCCTCAAGGCGCAAATCAGTTCACGGAAGGATTCGGCGGCGGCGGAATATCAAATTCCTAATGCGTCGGAAGTACCGTGCACTCGCTTGAAAGCGTGGACATGATCTTTATCCACCGAACCGCGTGGTTCCATGAGAAAACCGTTGGGGCTGCAATTTGGCCTTTTCCGCAGCAATGTCATGACCTCGTCGTACGATGAGGGAACGATGTGGCAGGCTCCCGATATCCAAGACGTCGCGACGGAGGTCGGCCAATGTCTGACGAAGGGCGACACTAGTTCGGCATTTCGCGTCATTGCTCGGTTTCTCGAGTTTTACGACAAGGCAGACTGGCCGACTCGTGATCGTATGGTCGAGCCTCGACCCGACCCCACTGGCAGCGAACGCTACGACGCCATGTTGGCGGGCATCGTCGAATACGCTTGTGCAACTCATCGAGTCGTGGCCCCGGCGTGGGTCAACAATCCAGAATTCTTCCTCGATGAATTCTGGTTCGTGTCCGGGATGAAGTCACTCCATGCCGACGCCATCGTTCACAGCCCTATCTCGTTCAAGCGCCGAGGAGTCTTCTTAACGCAGGGCGCGTTGACCTACGCATGATGACCTTCCTCGGACGCAATGAACTTCTTAACGCCTTCGAGTTGTTGGATGATGAACTCGGAAGAATGGGTGTCGAAGCTGATCTCTTCGTGGTCGGCGGAGCCGCGATGGCCGTGGCTTACGACGCCCGCCGGGCAACCACCGACGTCGATGCGGTATTCGTGCCTTCGAAGGAGGTACGAACAGCCGCGTCGCGAGTGGCTGAAGAACTTGGTCTTGAGGAGGATTGGCTCAATGACGGCGTAAAAGGTTTCCTGCCTGGTGAGGATGTAGAGCAGGTAGACGTTTATGAGGGGAAGAGCCTCCACGTTGCGGCCGCCTCGCCCAAGTTCTTGTTAGCGATGAAGTTGATGGCTTTGCGCACTGAACGCGATGTTGATGACATCAGGACTCTCTATGAGATTTGCGGATTGACAACCGCGGAAGAAGGTTTGGCAGTACTGGAGTCCTTCTACCCTCAACATCTCGTACTTCCTCGAGTCCAGTTCTTGTTGCAAGAAATGTTTCCCGAGCCTCCACACCTCTCTAAAGACAACGGGATGTCGCTCTGATTGGCGGACGTAGCGCCGAGGCTTGGTCCCAGGCATCTAACGGTCTAGGGATGTGATGGGTAGTCAGTTACTGGAGTCAAGTCTGATAGTCGCAAATACCGTCGGATCACCATGGATGAATCTCGGCAACCTCGGAGTCGCCGCTGTACGACGCGTTCGAAGTTAGCCTTCCAATAGATGCGTGAGGTGATCGGCGAACGGCTGATAGAGCCAGGAGCCGTCGTAACGCTCACCGTTGATGAAAAACGTGGGCGTGCCATTCGCGCCGCTGCGAATGGCACCTTCCAAATCCGATTCGACTCGTCGACGCGCAATGCCGTCGGCAATAACCTGCGTCGCCAGTTTCACGTCCGCACCAACCTCTTCGACATAACGCAATAACGCCGCGGCGCTGAGGTCGTTCTGATTTTCGAATAGTTGATCGTGGATCTCCCAAAATTTCCCCTGCACTCCAACCGCCTCAGCCACTTCCGCGGCCGCTTCGGCGTTCGGGTGAACCTCGGCGAGCGGCAGGTTACGAAAGACGAAGCGCATCGAGTCAGCGAACTCCGCGCGCAATCTCTCGACGATGGGATACGCCTGTCCGCAGTAAGGACATTGATAGTCGCCGTACTCGATCACCGTCAGCTGGGCATCAAGGGGGCCACTCGAGTGATCGTCGGGTCCCACCGGAATCGAAAGTTGAGCGTGCTCGCTCACGACAAACCCTCCACCGCGCGAAGGGCACCGTCCGCACCCGGATTGACGCCCACCGGCGAGACTTCACTCCACGCCACTTTGCGATCGCGTCCGATGACGAAAAGTGCGCGCTCCGACGTGCCGTCGTCGTCCCGATATACCTCATACGATTTCGCGACCCCACCCTGAGGGTTCGAATCGGCGAGGAGCGGGAACGCCACATTGCGTTGATCTTTAAAAGCCTCGTGGCACCACGGACCATCGACTGATATGCCAAGAAGCTGAGCTCCCTGGGCTCGGAACAACCGGTTCGCCGCGCTGAACACGGACAGCTCGTCACTACAGACGGGGCTCCAGTCAGCCGGATAGAAGATGAGGACCACGGGTCCGTCGAACTCTGAGAGCCGGACTTTCTGGTCGGGAGTTGCAAGCAACCCGAACTCCGGCGCGTCAGCGCCAACCCGTAGAGCCATGTGAACTCCTCGCCAGCAACCGATCATCACGTGACAGAAATTTGAAAGTGAGTATAGGTCGACGCGCCCCGATTTGAGCGAGCCTGTCAACTTCGAATCGTGCACAGTCTCATCTCACCGACAATTTCGCCCCCGAGCTGGCTGGCGCTAACGGACCCGACGTTGCCCGAGTCCGCTCCACAATCTTGTTTCATCAACAATCTGTCGTAGGCGCGAAATCAACCCAGGTGCCGTGGCGCCAGAATTGCTCGGTAGTCGTTTCATGGCGTGGTCGGGTTACCTCGCCGCCTATCGCTTGCGCTGATCGTCCCCGTTAGCATCGTGGCGCTCCTTGCCCCCTCGAGTAACGCCCTGGCGGCCACGCCGGTAGCGGGGATCTCCGACGACGGCACCTGCGCGCATGGTCTTAACACGGTGGCCATCACCACGAGTTGCTTCGCCAACACCACCGTCGTGGCAGTATGCGTGCAGCCAAGTAATCTTCGATTCACTGTGACGCCCACAGCGAAAATAGGCCCTAAATGCGACGCGTACGGCGGGTCGAGTATGGGCTACCTCCAAATCAAACTCGGTGGTACCTTCACTCCCAAGGACTACGGCGCCGACAACTACGACGTAACCGTGACGGGGTAATTCACTTCGACTCGGATGGTGAAGGGTTCGATAGATAACGTCGGTTTCCACTGCCCATCTGATACTTTCAACATCGCCATCGCGCCACCGGTGTCGCCCCTGTCGCCCCTGTCGCCCCTGTCGCCCTGCGAGATGCTGGCGAAGGTGCACGCTGTCCAGGACATTGGCGCAGGACTCACGTCGACCATCCTGGAAAACTCTTTCACCGCCTGGAGCGGGCTGTGCACGGTGTCGGTCGCACGCCTCAATGATTTAGAGTTAGTGGTCAGCACGTCGCGCAGCACTCGACCGATGGGGATCGGTGGCACGCAGGCCACGGCCCTCGCCAGCCCGAGAACGGGCGCCGCGCTCTACGCCGCAACCGATGGCAATTTCTTCCGAGCGATCGTCATCTTTCACCGCGGTGCGAGTTGGTCTGCGCTCAGTTACGACTTCCAGCACTCACGTTGCCCGTCCTCCACGCCCGCAGGCACCTGTTGCGTAACCAAGGGCGTTCTGTCGTCCATCACTTCTCCCGTGGAATCGTCGAAACGCCACGTCTACACTCTGCTCTAACGTCGTCGCAAGACTTCGTCCCCATGAGCACCTAGAACTCAATCAATCAAATAGCCTGACGAAACCATAATTGGGGGCATGATGAGGGCCTTTTGGGAGCCATTGGCACTCTCAGGGCGAGACTGCCAGAAAATGTGCACGTCCCGGTATAGTTGACTTCCCGAACTTCGGTTCGGCTTGCGATGGCGGACTCCCACGATGTCCGGGTCGGAGGGAATTCGCCTGGAGATCATTCGGTTGATTAGGTGGGTTCGATCACTTGAAAGGGAATTGCCATGACCAATGAGACTGTCACATTGCCTCTTCTTCCTTTGAAATCAGGCGTCATTCTGCCGGGCATGGCGTTCACTATGGCCCTCGAATCCGACGAGTCGCGCGCCGCCGTCGAAGCCGCGCGTTCCGCCGGCGGACGACTCCTCTTGGTCCCCCACATTGACGGGCGCTATTCGAGCGTTGGTGTCATCGCCGAGGTCATGGAAGAGGGATCGATGCCCGGTGGACTCGAGGCGATCGTCATTCGTGGCGACCAGCGCGCCGCTATCGGTACTGGCGTCCCCGGGACGGGCGACGCTCTGTGGGTGGAGGCCGAGCCCCTCGACGATGGAGAGTCGACTTCGAGCGTCGTTGAACTCGCGCGTGAGTATCGTGCCGTGCTGGAGAACATCTTGCATGGTCGTGGTGCGCGCCAAATCGCCGCGCAGTTGCGTGAGATCACCGAACCCGGGCGTCTCGCCGATGTCGCCGGCTACTCCCCTGATCTGACCCTCGCCCAAAAGGTCGAAGTACTCGAGACCATCGATGTCGAGGCGCGACTACGGCTCGTGCTCGGATGGGCTCGCGACACGTTGGCCGATTTGACGCTGCGCGATCGCATCAAGAACGACGTGGAAGAGGGTATGGAAAAGACGCAGCGTGAGTTTCTTCTTCGCCGACAGCTCGACGCGATCAAAAAGGAGCTGGGCCAACTCGGTGACGACGAGACCGACCCTGATGACTACCGCGCCAAAATTGCCGACCGCGATCTGCCCGAACACGTACGTAGTGCCGTCCTTCACGAGATCGACAAACTGGAGCGAACCAGTGAGCAGAGCCCCGAAACGGGATGGATCCGCACGTGGCTCGACACGATCCTCGAGATCCCCTGGGGCGTTGAATCAGAAGATCGTTTGGACGTCCCTGAAGCACAGCGCATCTTGAACGCCGATCACGAGGGACTCGAGGACGTGAAGGACCGTATCCTCGAGCACCTCGCCGTACGGAAATTGCAAGCGGAGCGAGGACTCGCGCCTGTCGATGGTCGAGGGTCTGGCGCCATCCTCGCGCTCGTGGGTCCTCCCGGGGTCGGCAAGACGTCGCTCGGCCAGTCGATCGCGAACGCCCTTGAGCGAAAATTCGTTCGCGTCTCGCTCGGCGGGGTGCGCGACGAAGCCGAAATACGAGGTCACCGTCGCACGTACGTGGGCGCCCAGCCGGGACGTCTCGTGCGCGCACTGCGCGAGGCCGGCACCATGAACCCCGTCATCGTGCTGGACGAGGTTGACAAGTTAGGTGCCGACTTTCGCGGCGATCCGTCGTCGGCACTCCTGGAGGTCCTTGACCCGGCGCAAAACCACACCTTCCGCGACCACTACCTTGAGGTCGACCTCGACCTCTCACGCGTCATGTTCGTGGCAACGGCCAACGTCATCGACACCATTCCTGGACCGCTGCTCGATCGAATGGAAGTCATTCGCCTCGACGGGTACACCGAGAGTGAAAAGGTCTCGATTGCTCGTCACCATCTTCTCAGTCGACAATTGGTCCGTACCGCTCTTCGTGACGACGAAGTCTCGATCGACGACGAGGCGCTACGAACCATCGTGGCGGACTACACCCGTGAAGCGGGCGTGCGCAATCTCGAGCGAGAGATCGGTCGGCTGCTTCGCAAGGCGGCGACGAAACTCGCGGCCGGCGAGCGTGACGCACCGATCGTCGTGAACGCAAAGTCGGTGACCGAATGGCTCGGGCGTCCCCATTTCTACTTTGAATCGGCCGACCGCACCAGTGTGCCAGGTGTAGCGACGGGGCTCGCGGTGACCGGCGCCGGGGGCGACGTCCTCTTCGTCGAAGCCAGCATGTCCGAGGGACACGAAGGACTAACGCTTACCGGTCAATTAGGCGAGGTCATGAAAGAGTCGGCTGAGATCGCTATGTCGTACGTACGAAGCCACGCCAAAGAGTTGAAAATCGACCCGATGATCTTCGCGGGAAAGCGTTTCCACCTCCACGTGCCGGCGGGCGCGGTTCCCAAAGACGGACCCTCAGCTGGCGTGACGATGACTACGGCCCTCGTCAGTTTGTTGCGTAGCGACCCGGTTCGTGCGGACTTGGCGATGACCGGCGAGGTGACCTTGCAAGGCCGCGTTCTCCCCATTGGCGGCGTCAAGCAAAAGGTGTTGGCAGCGCACCGTGCCGGTCTAACTCACGTGGTTTTGCCGACACGAAATGGTCCCGACCTTGAAGACGTCCCCGAAGAAGTTCGAGGAGTCATGACGTTCCATCTCGCTGGCACGATTACCGACGTGTTGAACTCAGCACTTGGGGTCAGTGACCAAGTCAACACCGTAGTTGAACACCCTGCCGCGGCCTGACTCGTTCGAAGGGCGCCGATCGCGGCGCTGGCCCCCTTCGAACGACACAAGGCGACGACCCCGAAGGCGAATCAACTCCGAATGGACTGGACTGAGATTTTTCATTCGCTCGTCACCGTCACTCGGCCTCGAATCAAAGATTGACTCGAGTGGTTCGCTGTCCTCAAAGGCGAAATCGGAAAGAATTCGATCACAACTAACCAGGTCACCGCCACGTGGAGCTTCCCCGCGGGGATTAGACAGCGGGGAAAATCGTCCTGCGAATCACGACGACGTCAAGGAAGATCCCTTCAGCGAGGCCAGAGAACTCGTGGGGAGGCGGTGAGGAGGATACACGTCTCGGCATTGATGGGGCATTGAATCGCAACTCGCGGTATAAAGCAGCCATTGTCGTCCTGGCCGACAATCGTCAGCCAGAGGCCTATTTTGAACCTGACGCCGTCATTTCTACGAATCGACGAGGCGGTCGGCGGAATTCCCCAGCGGTGCAGGGGAGCGATCCAGCACGGCCACCGTGGCTGACTACATTGTCGCAACATTAAGAGCGTACGGAAGCCGCCGTATCTACGGTTTGCGCGTCGCCTCGTTAAATGAGTGATTGACGTCGTCGCCCTACGCGGTGACAACACCCGAGGCCACAATTGGCGTCGTGGGAGTCGAAGTACCCCCCGCCGGCTCGATGGTGACCGCAAGTTCACTGGGGGCCAGTGCGCCCGCCACGGTGAATTCCACACTGGTCGGATGCGCGCCCATCAGACCAATGGAAATAGGTTTGCCGTTGATTATGCCCCACAGTTGGTACGTTTGGGCCGTCGACAAGGTTGACATCTTTGACGAGATCATGTATCCATGTCCATTGAGCAAGACGAACTTCGCGAGGTTCGTCACGTGACTATTCGAGAGTGTGACGTCGACGTGACCCGGGGCACTCTGCGCCGCCACCACGGCGCCCCGATCTGCAGCGCCCAAGGCGTTCGTCAGCTGCGCCACGTGATTGTTGACCTGCACGAGATTGAAACTCAGCACCCCGACCGCAGCGGCCGCGGCCACCGAGACAACACCGACGATGACCTTGGTGCGACGCGTGAGCGCGTCTCGCTGCGCCGTTATTGGCGTAATGAAGTCGTGGGGCGATTCGAGCGTATGAAGAAGTGGCGGGGTACTCGTGTTGACGTCGTCGTACAGGTGCTCGGAAATTCGCTGCCACAACTCGGCCGACGCCGGCTCGCTGACGTTTCCCATCGCCGACGTGACGCCTCGCAGGGCGTCGAGTTCGCTCGAACAACGTAGGCACTCGTCGACGTGGCGTTCGAGATCACCGCGTTCGGGTTCGACGACGGCGTCCAGCGCGTACACGGCGAGGAGTTCCTGGGCTTCTTCGTGGGTCATCATTAGTCCGCTCCTTGGATGCCGGCGTCGACGAGGGTTGAACGCATTCGCCGCATCCCGTTACGAATCCGACTTTTGACAGTACCTTCCGGTTGGCCGAGAATTTCGGCGACTTTTACGTAGGAATGGCTGTGAAAATAAGCCAGTTCAATCGCTTCTCGTTCTTCAGGCGGCAGAGTAACTAGCGCCTTCTTCACTTCTTCGGCGACCGCCAGGTCCCAGACTTGGTGTTGAAGGTCGTAGGTGGCCACGGGAGTACGATTTGCATCTTTCATCTCTCGCGCACGCCGAGCGTTGAGTGACCGTACGAGATCGACCGAGCGACCGTGTGAGTCGCTGAGGAGAAACGTGCGCAGTGACCCACGAGCCGCATCGAAGCGTTGGGGATTGTTCCAGAGTCGCAAGAACACGTCTTGGGTCACGTCATCGGCTTCGTTGGCGTTGATCAAGATCCTTTTAGCGAGTCCGTGGACCGGTCCACCGTGGCGCCGGTACACCTCGGCAAGGGCGGCCTCACTGTAGCGACCGATCATGGTCACTAACTGTGCGTCGCTTGCGTCATCGAGCTGTTCCATCAGACTCCCGTTTCAGGAGGTTATTCGACCCCGTGGGCGAGAACGGATGTCGTCGTCGACGACAATTACCCCGAGTGCTCGAAATGAATGATGTCATGTACATTTCAGTCTCGCGGCAACGTTCGCGATCAGCTCCCATGCTCGGGCCGGTCGAGTCGTCAATTGGATGACGAACCCTACCCGAGAGGCGTCGTAAACCTGAATACCAGAGTTGCGCCGGCCGCCGCGCAGTGACGTTGTACCGAGGGCCACCGCTCGTGCGAGCGTCGACCTCACGTGGCTCTTTCGCGTGCCAACAAATCGCGCAACCTGCGGTAGCAATCACGGGACAACGATGACGAGAAGAAATTTTTGGCGAATCGACATCCAGGACCGCACATGGCGACGAATAAGTACGTTGCCCGATCATCGAGGTCGGGAGAGCAGAGAAGGGACATCAAAAATGAAAATGGGGAATATCTCAAACCACGCCCGGTTGCTCGTAGCTTCCGTAGCGATTGTCGTCGCGGGTGGCGTCGGAGTTGCGGCCGCCGCGACAGCTACACCGACCCCGAGTAACGCAGTCAGTAAGGGCACGGGAATTGGCGAGTACGGCTTGACGCAGGGATTCATAAATGGTCGCACCGTCACTTTCACCTACAGCAAGGGTTTCTACTGTGACAAGCACGTGATGTCCGCAGCCACTTCCGGTTGTGAGGCAGGCGTGAATTTCAAAGTAGCGCCGGCGAAGAACTTCGACCCGTTGTACATCACGGTGCCACTGGGCTTCACGGTTCCTACCATGAAGATGGAGTGCCCGAGCGCCCTGGCCTGCGTGGATCACCCGGGAACGATTGACTTGAGTGCACTTGAGCCGGCCCTGAAGTCGCTCTACCCGCAGTACTCAGTTGCACAGCTCACCGCAGCGTTGAGGAACTTCGCGACTCCAGGTCACGAGCACTTCATCACGACGGCGAACGGTGGTCAGGCCGAGTGGTGGAACGTTGACGTGGTCGGAGTGACGAGTGCGAGCGAGTATAACTTGATCAACGCTCACAGGTCGTTCTCCTTCCTGAACCAGCAAATCGCAAAGAAGCTGACCACGGGAATCATCCCGACGAACCTGTTCCTGTACTTCTCAGTGAAGTAGTCCCCTTTTCCCTCGGGTGGCGCCGGCGACCGTGGCAAACGCGATGGTCGTCGGCGCCACCCGAGGGACTCCCCAAGGAGCCGTATGCGAATAACTCGTCGCCACCTTCAAGTCAGTTTGGCCGTGCTCTGGTTGTTCGACGGAGCCCTGCAGTGCCAGCCGATCATGTTCAGCCGATTCTTGGCCCGCGGGATCCTCACTCCCGCCGGCACCTCGCAGCCAACTGCAATTGCTGCCCCCCTACACGTGGTTGCAGAGTTGGTGTCGGCGCATCCGGCACTCGCCAACGGCGCATTTGCCGTGACCCAGATCGTCCTCGGTCTGGCGCTCTTCACTCGACGCTTCTCTCGAATCGCCCTCGCCGCGTCAATCGTGTGGGCGCTCTCGGTCTGGATCATGGGCGAGGGGCTTGGTGGCCTTGCCACAGGCGCGACCTTGCTCACGGGCGCGCCCGGTGCCGCGCTACTTTATGCCGTCATTGCGATCCTTGCGTGGCCGAATCGCGACCCCCAAGGAGATGACAGGCCATCGTGGCTGGCACTCCCAGCTTGGTGCGCGTTGTGGCTGACCGGTGCGGTGCTCCAGTTAGTCAACGGAAACAACAATGCGATGTCATTCACGATGATGTTGCGTGCCGCGCAGTCAGGCTCGCCCGGATGGATTGCTCAAATCGATCGCCAACTTGTTCAAATGCGACTTCCCGGTTGGATAGCGGCTGGCGTGATCGGGATCGACGTGTTGGTGGGAATCTGGGCTCTCGTGCCCGGGTGGACTCGCCAGATCTCTATCGTCATTGGGTTGGTCCTCACGCTGACGGGTTGGCTTCTCTTTGAGGGACTCGGCGACCTGACTTCGGGCCGAGCGACCGATCCAAACTCCGGTCCGCTTATCGTTCTGCTCGCGCTGGCCGTCCTCGGCGCACTTGGCCCCAGCGAGATCGGCTCAGTACATCAAGAGAGTCAACCGCGACCAAAGGGTTCACAAGAGTACGCCCCACGCGCGCCGCTGAGTGGTGCATCTCTGAATGTGCGGAGCCCCGAAACGGCAGGGGTTTAGTCCGGTACCGCAAACCTGCCCCAGCAGCGAGACCACCCGTCGCTACGGCATTGACCTTCGAGAATTCAACGTAGTGGATCAATTACTGACGAAGTAGACGGAGGTCCGAAGGGAACTTTTGCGGTCATTCGACCGGGTACTCGTCGTGTCGGTGCCACCACATGCCGTTCTCATTGCGTCCCAGTGGCGCTCGGTCGAGCCACTGGTACATGCCCCAGAGGCCGTCGAGCCCACGCGCATACGCCGAATAGGTGTGAAATACGACATCGTCATCGAGCACGAACGAACTCACGCCCGGTCCTTCTCGACGATACGTGGACCAGTCCGTCCCCACGTTGTTGGTCGCGAACTCGTCCAACTGAGCGGCGTTCGAACTGGCGCCCAGGCGAAGGTCCACAACGTCAAAGTTGTATTCGACGGTTCCCGAATCCCACTCTTCCTGGGTGTTCGCCGCTTGGAAATCGTGGTTGAAGTCGCTGTCGGACGAGGAAGCCCAGGGAAAACTCCAGCCCATTCTCTTCTTATATTTCTGCAACTTGTCGATGGGAGCGCGCGACACCGCGGCGAGCGTGACGTCGTGATTGGCGAGGTGGATCACGGAGCGGTCGAATCCGTCAGCGATCGCCGAGCAGCTAGGGCAACCTGCGGTGTAGTCGAGGCCGAACATGAAATCGTAAATGATGAGTTGCGAACGTCCCCGGAATAGCTCGGCGAGCGAAGCCTCGCCGTCGTCGGTCTGAAACCGATAGTCCTTGTCGATGCGTACCCAAGGCAGTTCTTGTCGCTGCCGGGCCAACTCGTCGCTTCGTCGAGTCAGTGCCTTCTCCGCGTCGAGGAGTTCGAGCCGAGCGGCGAGCCACTCTTGGCGCGAACCTATGGTGCGTTTAGTCATGGTCTCTCTCCTTGCTTTCGTTACGACTATGTGCGGGGTCGGCCCCGGCGTTGACGTTTCACATCAACGGCGTGAGGCCCGGTATCGACGACGGCGCGATGACAATCAAGATTCCCAAACCGATGACCGCCAGCGAGAGCGCGAGGTCGACAACGATCTTCGCGGGGAGAAGTTTCTGAGCGAGGACCACCACGGCGATGACCAACATCCACGTGGCGCTCATGACACCCACTGCGACGAGTAGGAGCATCAGGCCGAGACTCGAGCCCACGCAACAGATTCCATAGGTGAATCCTGATGGAAGATTCTCACGACAACGACGGCGGCAGTATCTCTTGAATGGTGTGAGCTCGTAGATTCCGGCCGCAATGGCGACGCCACCCGCGGCGATTGATCCGTGCGGCCGGTAGAGCGCGTACACGGCGAGACCCACCAACGTCCACACCACGAGGTACGACACGACAAACCGCGCAGCGGCGAGGGCGCGTTCGCTCCCACGAGCGCAATTCACGACTTCCGGAGCCGCACTGGGCAGCATCATCGCGGCCATCATCGTCACCCACAGGACGATAAAATAGGAGAAGGAGCCCAGGCGTGTCGCCACGCCCATGTTCATCCCGTTCATCCGCCGCGTCGCTACGACCCACGACGCGCCGGTGCCGCCCAACGTGACCACGGCTGCGGTTCGAGCACGCGTCATAGCCGCTACTCCGACTCCGCCGCTTCGGCGAGGGCCTTGATCGTGGCAAGTCGAGCGTCCCATTGCGTAGCGACCTGGTTCATCCAATTTGCTGCGGCCGTCAGAGGTTCGACCCGGACCGTGTAGCGACGTTCGCGTCCGGCTCGCGCGCTGGACACGAGGTCGACGCTCTCGAGTACCGCGAGATGTTGCACCACCGCCTGACGCGTGACCGGAAATTTTATGGCCAGCGTCGTGGCCGAGGCGGAGCCGTACGTGCCGAGCCGCTCGAGCAGTAGTCGACGGTTCGGTTCGGCGAGCGCGGCGAACAGCTCATCGGCTCGATCGAGAAGACCGGTCGTCATGCGGCGCTTTGTTCGACGTAGGTCGCGAAGTGCTGCAGGACCTCAGTCCATCCGCCACTGTGACTCTCGTAGGATGAGAAGGGTTCGCGGCCGACCGGAATCGTGAGCGCGGCGAATCCGCTCTCGCATACGGTCAAGCGGGTCGTCGCCCCGTCAGCCGTGAGGTGAAACTCGACCAAGGTCGAATTCGTATCGTCGGCGATCACGTTGGGGTAGGCGGCGGCCCAACGGTACGCCAGGTAGCGCGGTGGATCGACCGTGACGACACGCGCGAGCGCTCGTTCTCCCTTCATCGGTTCGAGCACCATGACCCCGTCGGGTCGCAGATCCACGGTCGCGGGAGACCCGTCACCAAACCAATGTCCAATGTGTTCAGGTTTCGTGAGAATCTCCCACACCCGCTCCGTCGTCGCCGCGATGCTCACGGTGCGCTCAATTCGATCTTCGGCCATGTTTCATCTCCCTAGAATTCACCTATGTGCAAGTGCACACTAGCACCTTACTTCTCATTGTGCAAGTGGAAACTTGCACAAGAAATCAACCGATTTTGTCTCCGTCGGAGTTGACGTGGACGCCGCGCTCACAGTCGCGTGCCTTATTTTTTCCTACCGTCGCCATTGCGCGACGCAGACCAATTCACCGATCTCGCCGTCGGGACGATTGAAATTATGGGGGTCTTCGCATTCCCCACTCGATCGCGGCTGCCTATTCCTAAGGTTCACTCCCGGTTCGGGAGTTTTTGATCCGGTGGATTCGAAAGAGACAATCACGGGTTCACGACTCATCGGTGTAACGGCACTCGTCACCGGATCCACCAGCGACATCGGCCGGGCTATCGCCACTGCGTTCGCGGCCAAAGGAGCCCACGTCATCGTCAACGGTCGCAACGAAGAACGTGGTGCTGAAGTCGTAGAAATAACTCGAGCAACCGACGGTCAAGTTGATTTCGTCGTCGCTCACCTCGACGGTTCTCCGGCGACGTCAAAGGACCTCGCGGCGAGGGCGACATAAATCCTCGGCGGCCGCATCGACGTCCTCGTCAACAACGCCGGCATCTTTCCTCGTTCGACTGGTGCGTCGACGGATGAATCAACCTTCGATGAGGTGTGCTTCGTCAACGTGATGGCACCGTACTTCCTCACCGCGGCCAATGCACTAGCGAGGGCCGAAATGGGCCGGGACTCAATCATCAACCTCAGCTCGTGGATTGATCGTCTCGGAATCCCTTCGTCCCTCTACAGCTCCATCGAGGGGGCGATGGAAGCTCTGACCAAGGCCTGGGCCGCTGAGATTGGACCAGCCGGCGTGAGAGTGAACCCATCGCTCCGGGTGTCATCCTCGACGTCAATCCCGATGACTCTGGCCGCGGCGAGCACCCCGCCGAGCGTCTAATGCACGGCACCTCTGGCGGGTCGAAGCGGTACACCGGACACGATTGCGCACGCGGCGATCTACTTGGCCAGCGACGAGACTGGCTTCGTCCACGGCACCGTCACCGAAGTTGAGGGGGTCGGGTGGGAGTGACGGCAACTGCGCCACAGACGCGCGGGAGAGATTCGTGCTCGTCGTAGAAAAACCTTGAGGACGTGTAACACAACGTCATCACAACTTCCAGCTGTTGGCCCCGGGGCGTCACCACGATGACGTAAATTGAAGTCTAGGGAGGCACGAATGGGAGTCCGGAAGTTAGTCGTCTCACTCTTCGCGATCTCAAGTGTACTCCTGGCGTTGACCACTCCTGCATCCGCGTCCCCAATCCCGGCACACTCTGTGCCAAATCTGTATCGCTGCTCGGAGAGTCGATCGTGCGATATCAAGAATGCCGACCTCCACTTCGTGAACTACTCGTCCGTGTGTTCGTATTCGGACTGCAACTTTGTCGCCGCCGCTGACTGGGAAAAGATTGCGCTGCACATTCAGCCGTCCGCGAACCTACTAAGGGGTGAGTACAAGGCAGCGCACCAGACATTCAGCGGCGGGATGCACATGCCCGACCTGTGGTCGTATTGGAAGTTGTCGGGTATTGACGGAGCGTTCGCCACCAAAGTGACCACCTGGTCACACACCCGGGGCGCCGTACAAAATGGAGTCCTTCACTTTGGATCGATGATTGCCGCGCTGAACGTCCGCAAAAACTCCGCTCTGGCGATCCAACTAGGCGTCGCCGAGACTCTCGTCGTCACCATCGACGGTTTTGACCCCGGGGGGCCTCTCGTAGTCTTCAAGGCGAAAACGGTCCAAGCGACGTGGGCACAATGGGGATCTGCCGTGCGCGCAGTGTGGGGCGTCTCAACTTCGACCAGTCCGCTGACCCCGCCCTCTACGACCACGACCACGACCACGACCACGACCACGACCACCGTGGTGCCACCGACGACCACGACAATTATCGTTCCGAAGTCCTCCGTCTCCTTCAGTGCCAATGGTGGAACCGGGGTCATGGCGAATGAAATCGAGAACGTTATGACTGCGAACGCACTGACACCTAACGGCTTCACCTACTCGGGCTACTCGTTCAATGACTGGAATACTGCGCCCAACGGAAGTGGAGCGAGTTACGCCAATGGTGCGACGTATTCGTTTGCGACCAGTATCACCCTCTACGCTCAATGGACTTCGACGACGCCGGCCACTCCATTTACCGGAGCGCAGTCGACAAACTGGTCGGGTTACATCTTGCAGAACAATTCGATTCTCACGCAGACTTCCGCTCAGTGGACGGTACCCATCTTGAACTGTGCCGACACCGGAAACGCTGACTCCTCGACGTGGATCGGTAACGGTGGAGTGACGTGGACGGGGGGTGGCTCATCGGGGCAACTACTTCAGAGCGGTACCGAAGATGATTGCCTCAATGGAGCGCAGCAGGATTACGGCTGGTGGGAACTGTACCCCGTCAACGCCGCCCAACCCTTCACGAACTTCCCCGTCGTGCCGGGCGATTCGATGGAGGCGTCCGTCTACCAAAACTCCAGTGGCGCGTGGACGACTCAACTGAACAACTTGACCACCGGAACATCGGCGACCATGATCATTGGGGTGGGTTGGGGTGTCGGGCCAATGTCATCCAGTGGACCCATCACCTTCACCTCCCAAGGGTCAACCGCGGGCTGGACCTACGCTGGCGGCACCACCGCCGAATGGATCGTCGAGGATAACGAAAATGCCCAGACCAGTGCTCTCAATCCCTTTGCCAATTACGGACAAGTCAACTTTTCCGACCTTGGTACAAATCTCACACCGTGGTATCTCACTCCCGACGATGGAATCGAGATTGTTCAAAATGGACTGACGCTTTCTGTTCCCAGTCCCATTGTCAACGATGGATTCACGGTGACGTACACGGGGCCCTAAGGCGGCGCCACAACTTTTCTCTTCACCATCGCTGACCGTGATGTACCCGCCAAGAGCAGATTCTGCTCCGGCTGAAATTCGCCTAAATTTTAGGCCCGACTATATCTCCAAAGAAAAGTCAACGCGCTGGTAGCGCTCCGTGAGGTCCGTCGATAGAAAATCGTGGTTATCGCTGTGGAACCAGATTCTTTCATGACTTCTGATCGCCTTTGACACCAACGTCAGGGCCGCGGTAATCACAATCGTGGCTGAGATAGCTCAATCCAGATTTTTCGTTCGCCCGACGTTGTCGCCCTCCCCTCGCGGACATATCGGCCGGGACCAGTTATCACAGAGGAGACACGTCTCCTCCAACTACCCCATCGCCGACACTGGCCAATCACTGGGGTACTGATCGGCGACGCGCTCGTGGCGAGAAAAGAGCTCCTTGCGCGCGCGAGGAGCGAGCCGGTCCGCGAACACGAGACCATTCAAGTGGTCGGTCTCGTGTTGAAGACAACGAGCGAGCGTTCCGGTACCGACAATCTCTATAGCGTGGCCGAACTGATCTTGACCGCGGCACACCGCGAAGTCCGGACGATTCGTTTTCACAAATGCCCCAGGCAGCGACAAGCAACCTTCGTCCAGTTCAACGAATCCCCGCACGTCGCGTTCGACAAAGGAAATTGTCGGATTACATATCAGGCCGACTCGACGATTCCACTGCGCGTCGTCGCAGTCGAAGACGAAAACCGCGAGATCCACCCCGACTTGGGTGGCCGCAAGACCCGCTCCATTCGCGGCAAGATTCGTCGCGAACATGTTGCTCAACAGCGTCTGCAACGATGGTCCAAAATCCGTCACCTCCCGCGTGGGTGTATGAATTACCGGCTCGCCCCACCTAACAATGGGCAATACCGTACCTGTTCGAGTCAACTCCTCTATGGGCATTTCTGTCTCCCGACTGCGTCAACCAACAACGACCCAAAAATAACTTACCGCGTTGATACAACCCGCTCTTCGGATTCGAGGGGGGTCTGGTGACTCAGCCCCAGAAGATTGCCGTGGTGTCTTCGTCTATGGCCGCCAGTCTCTCATCAACCGTTCCGGGCTCGACGAGGTCGAAAAGGGACCGCTCTTTCTGACCACCCCACATCGACGTGAGCGCTGTCGTTGATCCGCCGGCGTCGCGCCGCACACGCGGAGTTGACGTCGCTCGTCCAAGTTCGACCACATCGCCTCCGGTGCTGGCGGCCTGACAATGAAAGATGACATCGTTCGTCGCGGACTTCGAGCAACGAGGGGACTACTTACTGTCGAGCGACGTCTCGCCACAAATCGATGTCACCCTCCACAGCATGCTCTTCAATGCGTGCGAGTTCATCATCGCTGAAGGACAGATTCAAGAGAGCGTCAAGGTTCTCGTCGAGCTGCTCGACGCTGCTGGCGCCAATGACCAGTGAGGTCAACCGATCATCGCGCAAGGCCCACGCGAGAGCCAACTGCGACAGTGATTGGCCTCGTTCAGCGGCAATGCCCGCGAGGGCGCGAACGTGAGCCATGTTCTCCTCGCTCAGCATCGACGTTGCCAGAGTCGTCCCCCTCGAAGCTCGCGAACCTTCGGGCACACCATCGAGGTAGCGATTAGTGAGAAGACCCTGGGCCAGCGGCGAGAAGGCAATGCAGCCCACGCCCGCTTCAGCCAAGACATCGAGAAGGCGTTCCTCAATCCAACGATTGAACATCGAATAGGAGGGCTGGTGAATCAGCAGTGGCGTACCGAGATGACGCAGGATCGCCACCGCCTCCTTCGTACGTTCGTCGGAGTACGACGAGATGCCCACGTAGAGCGCCTTGCCTTGTCGAACCGCGTGGTCCAACGCTCCCATGGTCTCTTCCAGGGGCGTCGTAGCGTCGTAGTGGTGATGGTAGAAAATATCGACGTAGTCGAGACCCATTCGTTGCAGGCTCTGGTCGAGACTCGCTAAAAGGTACTTACGTGATCCGAGGTCGCCGTAGGGTCCCGGCCACATGTCCCAACCCGCCTTCGTGGAGATGACGAGTTCATCGCGCAAGGAGGAGAAGTCGTCGTGCAAGATCCGACCAAAATTGATCTCTGCGCTGCCGTAGGGCGGTCCGTAGTTGTTCGCGAGATCGAAGTGCGTCACCCCCCGATCAAAGGCTCGTCGTAGGATCGCGCGCTGGACGTCGACAATCTTGTCGTCGCCGAAGTTGTGCCAGAGGCCGAGTGAAATCGCCGGGAGTTGGATACCGCTGCGTCCGCATCGCCGATAGACCATGTCGTCGTATCGGCTCGGAGAAGGTGAGTAGATATCCATGGCCAAAGCGTACCTGTCTCATTGTTGGATCACCTTCAACAGTTCATCGCACGCTGGGCGTATCGCCTATCGTTAGGCGACGTAATTCGAGATTGTCTCCGCGTAGCAATTCGCCAGGCTACGACGCGACGCGCCGACGACCTCGGCGCAGGTCGTGTCTCGACGGCCGCGACGGATTTACAGTTCGACGTTTCGGCGCCGCGACTGAAGAATTAAGTGTGCCACAGTGGACGTCCATCCCGTCTGGTGCGACGCTCCCAGACCTTGTCCCGTGTCACCGTGAAAGTATTCGTAGAAGAAAAGGTGCGGTTTCCAGCGGGGATCGGTGGACAACGTGGGGTAACGCGCATCCGAGGGTCGAGCTCCTCCACTGACCGGGAGGAAAAGTGATACGAGACGATGAGACAGAGCATCGGCCACCTCGTCCAGGGTCATGTCGTTGCCCGAATCCTTCGGGAACTCGATGCGGATCTCGCCCGGGCAGCGCGCTTCGTAATTTCTTAGCGCCTCTATGAGCAGGACATTCAAGGGGAACCAGACGGGTCCGCGCCAATTGGAGTTGCCACCGAATAACCCAGACGTGGACTCGCCCGGCTCGTAGTCGACGCTGGCCTCGACGCCGTCGATCTCCACGACGAAGGGGTGGTCACGGTGGAAAGCGGAGATTCCACGAATACCGAAGGGAGACAACAGGGCCTCTTCGTCGAAGACGTTGGCGAGTATTCGCGCGAGGCGCTCGGGTTCGACGAGTGAAAGCAGGTGGGCAACGTCGCGGTCATTGCCGCGCGCTTGGTACGACACCGCTTGCTCAGGGTTGTGTTCAAGGAACCATCGCAGGCGCGTTTGAAAATCCTCCAAGTGACTGACCGAGCTGTCGTGATACACCAGTGACGCCAGGAGGGGCACCAGTCCGACCAGGGACCGAACTTTCAGGGGGACGTCGCGACCATCGGCCAGGTGCACGATGTCGTAGAAGAAAGCGTCGTCATCGTCCCACATTCCTGAGGCGTTCTCCGCCGCCGCGATTCGCAAGAAGTGCTCCACGAATTTCGTGGCGACGTCCTCGTAGGAGGCGTGATGGGCGGCGAGGCGAAGGGCCATGTTCAAGAGGTCGAGCGAGTACATCGCCATCCAAGCGGTCGCGTCCGCCTGCTCCAAGGTCCCGACCGACTCTGGGAGAGTCGACCGATTGAGGGGGGCAATGTTGTCCAGGCCCATGAACCCTCCGGTAAAGACGCCGTCTTCGTTGGCGCCTTTTGCGTTGATCCACCACGTGAAGTTCGCCAGGAGTTTGTGAAAGACTTTGGCCAGGAAAACGAAGTCCTTGCCTCCATCGAGGACGAAGACCTGCAATGATGCCCAGGCGTGAGTGGGTGGATTGACGTCAGAAAAGTTCCACTCGTACGCTGGCATTTGACCGCCGGAGTGCATGTACCATTCGCGCAACATCAAGAGAAGCTGCGCTTTGGCGAACTCCGGATCGATGTGCGCAATCGTGACGCAGTGAAAGGCGTGGTCCCAGTTGGCGAACCACGGATATTCCCACACGTCGGGCATGAGAAGAACGTCGTGCGCGTTGAGGTGGCTCCAATCTCTGTTTCGGTCATTTTCACGCTCGGGCGGCGGTGCCGTGGTATCGCCGCTCAGCCACCTCTTCACGTTGTAGTGGTAGAACTGCTTGGACCACAGCAGCCCCGACATCGCTTGACGCAAGACGCTCGCTTCGTCGCTACTCGCCCCCGCGGGCGTCACCGACGACCAAAAATGGTCGGCTTCTTCCTTTCGCATCCTGACGCTCTGGTCAAAGGCGGCGACGTCGAATCCTTTCGAACCGGCCCCGTTACCCGCCTGAGCCTCGTCGCTGAGACGTACCCGAATGATGGTTGACGCCCCAGGTTCGAGAGTCACCTCGTAGTCCAAGGCCGCCTTCGTTCCCTCCATCGCCGGATTGACGGTCGACGCACCGTTGACAACGAAATCGTTGATGCCGTCCTTGGGAAATGGCGGGCTCTCGGTCTCGCCGAAGAGGTGTTGAGCGTTGGTGTCGTTCTCGCAGAACAGGAGTCGCGGAGCGCCCTCGCCCGTGAGACGCTGCCTCCCCGCTCGCGCCGACGAAGCGACAATGGAGTTCTCGTGCGCGGCAAGGTTGGGTTTGGCGACGTCCGCATCGCCCCAACTCCACGTATTGCGGAACCAGAACGTCGGGAGCACCCGGAGCGTCGCCACGTACGGACCAGCGTTTTCCACCGTGATCTTCATCAAGAGGTCGTGGGGACCTTCCTTCGCGTAGTCAACGGTGACGACCCAGTATTTGGATTCGTCGAAGATGCCGGTGTCGAGTAGTTCGTACTCGGGTTCCAATTTGCTGCGTTCGGCGTTCGTCGCAATCAAGTCCTCGTAGGGGAATGGTGCCTGAGGATAGTGATAGCGCCACGAGTTCCACGAATGCGTGGGAGTGCCGTCGGTATACCACCAGTACTCCTTGACGTCTTCACCATGATTGCCCTGGGGACCCGTAAGTCCGAACATCCGCTCCTTCAATACGGCGTCCGCGCCGTTCCATAGGGCTAGCGAAAGGCACCAGTTCTGGTCCAGGTCGCAAAATCCCGCCATACCATCTTCGTTCCAGCGATACGTCCGACTTCGTGCGTGGTCATGGGGAAATGATGTCCACGCGTCGCCGTCAACGCTGTAATCCTCGCGCACCGATCCCCACGCTCGCTCCGCGAGGTAAGGACCCCAGTCACGCCAGGACGCCGATCCTTCGTTGGCGGCAGCGAGCCGACGACGCTCCGGATCGGCTGCCGTCGGCGTCACGTACCCGACGCTCGATCGTCATGGGACCGCCAACATCTGCGCACCGCCAAACAGTAGTCGCCGACTCGGCTCTCACCTCCGTGCGGGACACGACGTCGAGGTGATCCCAAGCGAGTCAACCGTCACTGTCGTGGGGCACGCTTACGAGGTTCCACGAACATGACGTTGGCGCGTTCGCAAGCGGCGGCGTTGCAAGAACGGGTAAGCATTCGTGGTGGCTAGTTCGAGATTCTCGCGTTATCTATTCGAATAGTGGCAGCACTTCCATCTCGTCGGCCAATTCCTCCGCGGTCGCCGAGTGATCGGGTCGACCCGGACGGATGACGAGAGCCGAGATCACCAGCGCGACGACGACGATGCCCGTGCCGGTCAGTAGCGCGGTCGAGCGACCGTGGGCCAACGCGACACTGGTGAGGGCAGCGACGCCCAAAGCGCCACCAGTTTGCTGCATGGTCTGCAGCATCCCCGACGCCGCTCCCGCGTCCTCACGCGGTACACCACTCAGGATTGTCACGCTGAGCGGCAAGAAACACGTTCCCGCGCCCAGCCCGAAGAGAAGGAGTGGTCCAAAAAGGCTCGCGAAATATCCGCTCGACGGGTTCGCCTGCGAGATCCAAAAGGAGGCGACAGCCAAAGCGGTCAATCCAAAAAGTAGGAGCGGTCGCGCACCCAGACGTGACACCAATCGTGGCGTGATACGTGAGAGCGTGAAGATCATGACGGTCAACGGCAAGAAGCCCAGCCCGGCACGAATCGCACTGAAGTGAAGTGTGCTCTCAAAGTATTGGCTGACGAAAAAGAAGACTCCGTACATGACGCCGGCCAGCAACATCAATGACACGTAGGCACCCGCCCGCGAACGGTCGGCCAGGAGACGCAGAGGAAAGAGGGGCCGGACCTGACGCTGTTCGACGCGAACGAAGGCCGCCAACATTAATGCGCCGAGCACGAAAGTGAAGGCAGTACCGGCGTGCGAGCCCCGTTCGGCGAGTCGAATGAAGCCGTAGATCACCGCTCCCAGTCCCCCGGTGACCAGGATGGCCCCCGGAACGTCGAGGCGACCACCGTTACGCGGCGGTTCGGGAATGAACCTCGGGGCGACGGCAATGACGACGAGACCGATGGGCACATTGATCATGAGGACCCAGCGCCACGACACCCACGACGTCAACGCTCCGCCGAGGATCAGGCCCAGCGATCCGCCGCCGGCCGAGACCGCGGTGAACACGCCGAGAGCCTTATTGCGAGCGGGACCTTCGTCGTAGATCGAGCTAATCAAACTCAACGTGCTGGGCGCGGCCAACGCCGCACCGACGCCTTGGACGGCGCGGGCGATCAACAACATCGACGCCGAGGACGCGAGGCCGCCGGTCAAGGACGCCGCGGTAAAAATTGCGAGTCCGATCATGAGAAGTCGGCGACGGCCGTACACGTCACCGGCGCGACCGCCGAGTAAGAGGAGACCACCGAAAGTGAGGCTGTAGGCGTCAATGACCCACGCGAGATTCGCCTTGGAAAAATGAAGGGTCGTCTGGATCGGTACCAGCGCGATGTTCACGACCGTCGCGTCGAGGACGAACATCAATTGACACGCCACGATGACAGCGAGAGCGACGGATGCGGGAGTAAATCTACGAGACAAAGTAGGCATAAAGATCCTTTTCAAGGGAGGGTGGTGTGGCGTGATACAAAATGAGGACAGCCCGACAGTTTCGAGGCTAAAGTGAACGGAGATGTTCTCCAGTTGTAAGTATACGGAGAATATCTCCGTATAGCAAGGATTTTTTGATGCGCGCCGATGCCCAGAAGAATCACGACAAAATCGTTGCTATCGCCATCGAAGTCTTCACTGAACGCGGAATGGACGCGCCCCTCGACGAGATCGCCACGCGCGCCGAGGTCGGACCCGGCACGCTCTATCGACACTTCCCCACCCGCGAGGACTTGATTGACGCGATCTTGAAGAGTTGGTTCGCGGAGATAGAGTCAGCCGCGGACGCCGCGATTGCCAGTACGGAACCCGCGCGTGACGTGCTCCTGGATTGGTTTCGTACGTACGTCGCGCGCATTAGTCGCAACAAGGGGGGACCGGTCAAGCTGACCACCGCGATGGGAAACGCAGAGTCGCCCATCTTTTCCAAGTGCGAGCTTCTTCGACTGGCGAACGAACGAGTAATGGATCGATTCCGTAACGACGGTGCCCTGCGACGTGACGTGGACGCACTGGAGGTGTGTCGCATTGTCGGCGGCGTGGCGGTGATCGCCGATCAAGTTGACCTCGGCGAGGACGCCATTACGTCCATGCTCCGCGTCATCATCGACGGATTACTGACGACGTAATCAGAGCGCTTCAGTGACTTGCCACACCGTGCGTCGATGTCCACTGGATATCTGCCCGCAGGTTCCGCCGTCATCGCCACTACGAGACGAGTGAACGCGCTACCAGGGCGATCCCCTGGCCCCACCCGGTCAACTGATTGGTCGGGAGATATGCAGCGCCCGACGACGTGTGATCATCGGTCGGATTACCGAGGTAGCGCAGTCGCCCTTGGGGATCGATGAAGAAGATGAGCGACGAGTGGATCACGTCGGCGTTGGGGTTCGGCGCAACCACGTCGACTCCATAATTGCGCCAGGTTGTCCTTAGCGCGGGCACCGACCCCGTCAAGAAGTGCCACGACGGAATCGAGTCCAGTCCGTGTTCACGCGAAAACGCCGCGGTGTCGGACACGCGTGCGTGATATTGATTGACGTTGATCGCTAAAAAGACGACGTGCGCGGCGGCGGTGCCGAGATCGTGATACGCGTCAACGAATTCTTGCGACACGATTGGGCAAATGTCGGTGCAGTGGGTATCCATGAACTCGAGAACCACGGCGCGACCCTTGAGGTCGTTGAGCGTCACCGCGTGCCCATTCTGATCCGTCAGGCTAAAACCAGCGACGGTTTTAGCGGGAACGGGCGACAGCGCCATGAGGTTCGCCAATGACGTCGGTACGTTCGCGGGTATTCCACTCAGACGGAGTGGTTGTAGTGACTGATTCTCATCGCGTCGATGAATAACGCTCGCGATGGCGAGCCCTCCCGCCACAACGACGAAAGCAATCAATGCGGCGAAGATCCGAATCCCTGGACCTCGGCGTTTCGCCGAAGTACTGGCCTCGGGCGACGAGGAGGGAAGTTTCGACGAGTTCGTCAACCTACGCCTTTCGATTCGACTGCGCGTCGCCCGTGAGGACAATCATCGCTAGCGATACCTCGACGGATCTCACTTCAAGTCCTCCACCCACACGAGAGAGGCCTCACGCCTCGACATCACGAACGTCTGGTCACCGATCGCGACGTGAACGTCGCCGTCAGGTGACGAGGCATCCTCCAGGGACACGACTGTTCCTTCGCCAATGCCGTGTTGGGCGAGTTTCGCCAGGAAGTCCCGCGCCTCGTGCTCGGCGACCTCGGAGATTCGACGCACGATCACGCCGCGTCCCGCCACCACCGAGACCAGCGCCAACAATTCGCCGTACGGGGCGTCGCGCCCTGGTATCAAGTTGCCGTGAGGACACGTACGAGGTCGACCCAGTGACTCGTCGATTCGATCAATCAATTGGTCCGAGATCGACGACGACAACTTCTCGGCTTCTTCATCAGCGGCCGCCCAGTCAAGGTGGAGTCCGTCGGTGAGCCAGCGCTCCAAGATGCGGTGGCGACGAATGAGATTCGAGGCTACGGACAGTCCTTCGGGCGTCAAGACGATGCTGCGATCGTGACGGACCTCGATCCACCCGTCGCGACGCAACCGGTGCACCGTGTCGGAGACTGACGGCGGGCTCACCGACAGCCAAGTGGCCAAATGACCAGGTCGAACCACGTCACCCTCAAAAGAAATGCAGTAAATGGCTTCGAGGTAGCGGTCGACGGTGGACGAAGGTGTGCTCATGAGTTGACCTCTCCCAGAGGATACGCCAGGCCCACGAAGATGACGGCGGTCACGACCACCTCGTCTAGTTCTGTCATCGTGACGCGGACATGCGACGACTGTGTCGGGTGTACATTCCGACGCACACCGAGACGTAGGTCAACCACACCACGATCTGTAGAACGGTGGGACGGTCGGCGTAGCCCAACAACGAATGCAAGACATCACCAATGTTCGAAGATTCGGCGACAATTCCCGCGGAGTTCCACAGGGCGTGCTGACCCAGCGGCAACCAACCGAGTTGCTGTAGGTTCTCCACCGCGTCGGCCAACAGGCCCGCGGCAAACACCATGAGCGTCAAGCCCATCACCGTGAAGAACCGGCGCATGTTCAAGTGCGCACCGAACTTGAACAGAGCGAACGATATCGCCAGCGCGACGACGAGGCCGAGGACGGCGCCCAGGAGTAAAAGGTTGCCGTGCACGGGGGTAGCGGCCTGCTTCGAGCTGGCAAAGACGATGGCCAGAGTAAAGACCATCGTCTCGACGCCCTCTCGGCCGACGGCCTGGAACGCGATCAGGCCGAGTCCCCAGCGGGTTCCCCTCGACACTGCCGCGTCGCTACGACGTTCGAGTTCCTTGGACATATCGCGCGAGTGGCGTTGCATCCAAAAGGTCATGTACGTCAAAACACACGCGGCAAGAATATACGTGACGGTCTCGAAATACGTCTGAACGTTGGAACCTTCGTATTGTTTGACGAGAACGAAAGCAGCAATTCCCGCTGCGAGCACGAATACCAGCGCCGCCGCGACC
Organism: Acidimicrobiales bacterium; assembly: GCA_036509795.1. GTDB lineage: Bacteria > Actinomycetota > Acidimicrobiia > Acidimicrobiales > RAAP-2 > RAAP-2. The sequence goes on along the minus strand of DATCEX010000012.1, from coordinate 110,811 downwards.
CCCCAAAAAACGTCACGAAAATTCTGACGTCGCCCCGTGCGCTGGAGATAGGAGAGGAGAATCGCAACGATCATCGACGCCTCGATGCCTTCGCGCAAAAAAATAACAAACGTGGGGATCACTGGATCAATTCTTCCCTTGGTCTGGGTCAGTAAGTTAAGTTAAGTTAAGTTAACCTAACTTAAGACTATTAGCAATAGAAAATTCGTCGCCATGGCCCACGGCTCGCACTGCCGCAGCGTTGGCCCCACACGTCGTGGACGAAGTGAGGCGAGCTCAACTGCGACTGCCGTCAACGTCGGCGGACACAGGTTAGATGGATGAGTGTCAACGTGCGATTACTTGAGTAGGAGAACCTGCAATGAACGATTCCTCAGCATCCGGCGACCAGGCGTACGCCCGGTCACTCGACACGGCCGAAGCGATGCTCGGCTTTCGCCTGGAACGCTTTCTTGCTCCCACCGAGGGCGAACCGAGTAATGCGGCCGATTTTAAACGTCTCGCTACTGTGCACACCTTTGGCGACGCGTGGCCACGCAACGAACACCTGGACGTCCGATCTCGTGCGCTCATTTCGGTAGCCATCACCGCGAGCCTGGGCACGCTGGAGCCACTGCGCGGTCAAATACGCATCGCGATCAACAATGGCGTCACGAAGGAAGAAATCGTCGAAGCGTTCATCCAGGTTGAGGCCTATGCCGGCGCGGCGCGAGCGTTCGAGGGCTACCAGATTGCTTCACAGGTCTTCGCCGAGTCCGCCGCTCTCTCATGACACTTGTCGCGGCGCGAAGTACTGCGTTCTCACATCACGCACGGAGAGCGCGCGACAAAACAATCGAAACTGATTCAGATTAGAGCTTGAAGCCGCCCTCGGGTGGCGTGTCACTTTCGCCGGGCGTAGGGGTGCCAGTCGCCCCACCATTGTCGTCCGCGTCGACGGCGTCGAGTGATCCGTGATCCGCCTCGTACGTCTTGAGTTCCGCGATGAGGCTGTCGATCTTTGCGGGGGTGTCCTTGGTCGCCGTCCCCGTGTGTTGGGCGTAGATCTCGCGACCGAGTTGGCGCAGTAATCCGTCCGCGCGTCGCTTGGCCTGTACCTCTTCGATCTTGGACTGCCCGGCCTTGCCCGCCTCTTGGGCCTTTTGGGCGAGTTGCGATGCTTGCGCCTTCATCTTGTCCATCAGTGCCATAGCATTTCTTCCTTTCTAGATACGACCGAAGAGGCCGTCGCGACGAGTACCGTCGCGGTCTTGAACATCTCGGTCCTCGTCCTCGAAGCGTCGATGCAACGTTGACTGCAAGACAATAGGTCCATCACCACTGAGCGTAACCAGATTGATGCCGGTACCGCCAAAGGCGGCCGTCATGATCGCCTGCGCGTTCAGGGAACCGATGCGCTCCACATTGAAAGTCACCGAGTCGGCGAACGCTACGACGGCTCCGGCGTGCACTTGAATCTTGCCGCCGTAGTTGGCGGGATTGAGGTTGATCAGACTGCCACCGCCCGCGACCAGTACCGTCCCCTCACCGGTGAAGTGCTCGAAGATAAATCCCTCCTTCGATCGACGTCCGAGATTGAAGCCACCCCAATCGATGTCGTAGTGGACGGTTCCTTCGGCGCAAATCAGAGCGCGACTCTCGGCCCGCCACCCGACGCCGTTTTCAATCTCAATGGCGCGCACCTGACCTGGTTCGTCCCCGGCAAAGGAGACGAGTCCAGAACCGCCGCTCGGCGTGAACCACTGGAATGCGAGACTTTGTCCCGTCAAGACTCGTTTGCCCACTTCGGTGGCCGTGGCTAGCGCCGCCTTAAGAAAACTACCCCCGCTCTGTTGGGCTTGCTGATTGGCCTGGTCCGCCTTGCCACCGGGAGTGGAGAGCCTCGTCTCCATCGTGACGTTGGTCGTTTTCCAACGAAACTTCCCCGCTTCGGCGAAAACGGACTTCCCGGGTTCGAGTTGACACGTGATGTGCTCCGAGAACCCTCCGGTGATTTTGGTCGTCAGCGTCATGTGTCACCTCGTAAGCGAAGACTACCTCCGGAGCGCCAAAATTGCACGGGCGATTCCGGGCGTCACGACGTCAGGAAATCTGGAGAAAATGGAAAATTCCACCTTTCGTTGATCTTGGGCGCAACCACTTCACTCCTCATCGGCACGATGATCATGGTCGATCGAGAGTCGAACGGTACACTCACTATTTCGACACCTCTTTGATGTCGTCGCGAGCGCGTCCTGGAATTTTGCAGAACGCAGACGGCGCTTGACAGGAGTATCGCGTCGAGCAAGGGAGTACGCGTGGCGCGCATTGAACGAGTGACGATTCATGAATTAACGGTGCCCCTGACAAGGCCCTTCGTCACCGCGGTGCGTAGCGCGTACGCCGTCGACGCCCTCCTGGTTCAAGTGCACGACAGTGATGGTCGCTCCGGTTGGGGAGAGGCCCCCACCAGCTGGCGGGTCACCGGCGAGAGCACGGCGAGCGTCACGGCCGCCATCTCGGGACCACTGAGCGAGGCCGTGATGGGGACGCCATCCGATGAACCTGGCTCGGCGAGCGAAGCTCTCGAACGCGCCCTCGTTCGAAATTCGTCGGCGAAGATGGCCATCGAATGCGCGATCTACGACCTGGCGGCGCGGGTCGCAGATGTCCCCCTCTTTCACTACCTCGGCGGCCACTCACCGCAGGTACGTTCCGACATGACACTCTCGATCGGGCCGAGTAATGAACTCGTCAACATGGCGCGCCAGCACGTAACCGCCGGCTTCACCACCCTCAAAGTCAAGGTCGGAAGGCGCGACGACGACGTCCGAACGTTGCGCGAGGTGCGCGACGCCGTAGGACCAACCGTCAAGGTGCGCGCCGATGCGAACCAGGGTTGGTCACCCCAGGAGGCGGTGCGGATCATCAGTGCCCTCGAAGACGCCGATGTCGACCTCGAATTCGTGGAGCAGCCCGTGGACCGCGATGACCTTGACGGATTGGCGTTCGTGACGGCCCACGTGCAGACGCCAATCATGGCCGACGAGTCGGTGTGGACCTCGCGCGACCTGCGCGAGATCGTAAGAATCCACGCCGCGGACATGATTAACATCAAACTCGCGAAAACCGGCGGACTGCGTAACGCACTGGCCCTCGCCAGCTTGGCCACGGCCAACGAAGTGGACGTCATCATCGGTTGTATGTCAGAAAGTCACGTGGGAATCGCGGCGGCGGCGGCGTTGGCGTCTGCACTCGACGCTGGCGGAGATGGCTACAGGTACCACGACCTAGACGGTGGTCTCTGGCTCACGCGCAGCCCGGTGCGTGGCGGGATTACCTACGACTGCGATCACGTGGTCCTGGCGCACGACGTCGGCACGGGAATCACCGGCCTCGCCAACGACCGATCGTGAGCGGCCCATCGTCCATGCGGACCACTGCGCTGTCGTCATTGGCCACGCACTGATCTCGATGGGATACTTGTCGGCGTCCCGCGATCTCTACGAAGGTGGAACCTGTGACATTCGATCATTCGCCACGCGAGGGACTTCAATGAGTTCGGTGGCACCCCCTCAGACAATCATCGTCCTTGGCGTCTCTGGATCGGGCAAGACCACGGTGGGTCGCGAATTGGCGGAGCACCTGGGATACGAGTTCAGCGACGCGGACGATCTGCACAGCGCCGCAAATATTGAGAAGATGGCGAGCGGACATCCGCTGACCGACGACGACCGTCTCCCATGGTTGAACACGGTGGGCCAACACGTTGTTGATACCGAACGCCAGGCCCGCGGCATCGTGGTCGCTTGTTCCGCTCTTAAGCGCTGCTACCGCGACATTCTGCGACACTACGACCCCGCATCATTTTTCGTTCATCTCGACGGCTCGTTCGAGTTGATCTCCTCGAGAATCGCTGCTCGGACGCACCACTTCATGCCGCCGTCCTTACTTTCGTCACAGTTCGCCACTCTCGAAGTACTCGGCTCCGACGAGCTGGGGGTCACCATCAATATTGATGAGGACCCACCGGACATAGTCGATCAGATTCTGACGTCGATGCCTGGTGCTGATAGGCCCTGAACAGGGGGCGAGAGTTCACGACTCTACGGCGGCTAGCGCGGCGAGGATCTCGACGGCCTCAGTGCGCTTCGTGTAATCGGGTTAGACGTCCACGAAACGAACTGAACGGTCACGATCAACAATGAGGACCGTCGGCATGGGGAGCCGGGTGGAACCTTCAGCGTTCACCTCGGCTAAATCGAGTCCCAGCGCGCGCTGCGCGTTCAGGACTAGGTCCGGCTGTTGGAAGACGATGCCGATGCTGTCGGCGACGCGACTACCCGGATCCGAGAGCACCGTGAAGTCGAGGTCGGCCAACGGGTTCGTGGACGGCGACTCGTCGGCCCGTTCCGCGAGTTTCGGTACGGCCCGACACGTCCGCCGTGAGAATATATATAATACGATACGTATCGAATTGTTAAGTTCTTAGGAAAGCTGAGGGCCGCGCGTGTCCAGTTATTTCGACCACAACTCCACCACCCCGCGAAACTCCGCCGCCTGGCCGGCGATGAACGCCGTGGGGCCCCATCCGTCGTGGGCGACGCACCCTCGTCACGCTCGGCCGTGGCGCGGTCGTTTTGGCCACTCAGCGGGCTACTGGATTGTGGCCACCGCGTTCTTGATGAACATGGCGATGTCCGCCGTTCCCACGCCGCTCTACGTCCTCTACCAGCAGCGCGACCACTTGTCGTCGTTGATGATCACGGTCATTTTCGCCGTCTACGCGGGCGGCGTTATCACGAGCCTGTTCCTCGCTGGTCACGTATCAGATTGGCTGGGTCGACGTCGCGTCATGGTGATCGGTCTCCTCGTGAACGCTCTCAGTGCGCTCGTGTTTATCGTCGCCCCTAGCCTCGCCGGACTCATCGTGGCGCGAGTGATTTCGGGAATCTCAGTGGGTCTCGTTACCGCGACCGCAACCGCATACCTCGCGGAGCTGCACGCCAGGGCCCACCCCGACGCCAACGGACGCCGGGCCCAAGTCATAGCAATCTTCGTCAACTTGGGCGGCATCGGTTTGGGTCCGTTAATCGCGGGGCTACTCGCCCAATTCGCACCAGCGCCCCTGGTTTTGCCGTACCTCATCACGGGTCTCGTCCTGGTCGCCCTGGCGACATTCGTGCTCGCCTCGCCCGAGACGGTGACGCCACCCAGCGAACACGTGCAGTGGCATCCGCAACACGTCGCCGTTCCTGCCGCGGCCCGAGGACGATACTTCGCCGGAGCGATTGCGGGACTAACCGCGTTTTCGGTATTCGGAGTCTTTAGTTCGCTGGTGCCGCACTTTCTGGCCGGTTCCTTGGGCAGCTCGTCACACCTGCTAGCCGGAGCGGTCGCGTTCTGTGCATTTGCGGCGGGTGCCTTGGCGCAAGTGGCGTTAAGCCCGCTACGAACTTCCGCCATGCTGCGTACGAGCGTCCCGGTCCTCATCGCAGGGCTCGCGATGCTGGTCACGGGAATATGGTTCGCTACCTTGGTCGTCTTCATCATTGGCGGCATTGCCACGGGTGCGGGAGCGGGTCTCGTCTTTCGCGGGGCGATGGTCAGAGCGGGCGAGGGCGCGGCGACGTCGTCGCGCGCCGAAGTCATGGCTGGCTTCTTCCTCGCTTCGTACATCGGTCTCTCGCTCCCGGTCATTGCCCTGGGCGTGATTCTCAACTACGTCGCCGCCCGTGGCGCGATACTCGCCTTTGCGACAGTCGCCGCTCTCGCCATCGTGGTCTCGGTCAAATCCATCGTGACTGACCCCGTCGACGATACGGTGCACGACCGTGAAGCGATCGACGTCCGGCGATGAAAACTCGAGTCCACCACGGTGATGAAGATGAGGCAATCACGTCGTCAGCCGTCACGGGGTCGCTGGAAAAACGGGGGGACGTACCCGAGCATCTCGATCGCGGCCCACTTCTAGGCTCAAGAAAAACGGCGTACTTCGCCGACCAGAGTCACCCCGCCCACAACTGCGGACACAATAAGGAGTCAACATGGAAGTGAATCCCACCGAACGCCCGACCATCGCCTTTCTTGGCGCAGGTGCCATGGGCGCACCAATGATTACCCGCCTTGTCGGCGCTGGGTTCGGCGTACGAGCGTGGAACCGATCCAGCGAGAAATTGACACCCCTCGTCGAACTCGGAGCCATTGCCGCCGCGACGCCGGGTGCCGCCGCCACCGACGCGAACATACTCATCACGATGCTGCCCGACGGACCCACGACTGAGCAAGTCGTCTTCAACGATGACGCAGTTCTGTCTGGTCTGGCGAGCGGGGCGACCTGGCTCCAAATGGGTACGGTCGGTGTGGAGGCGACTGATCATCTCATGGCACGAATCGACACGGCGGACGTGCAGTTCGTCGACGCACCAGTGTCGGGGAGTGTGGCGCCCGCCGTCACCGGTGACCTTCTCATCTTGGCTAGCGGTCCGCCTGCGGTGCACGATGCCGCCACTCCGATCTTTGACGTTCTGGGACGGCGAACGTACTGGCTCGGTGCAGCGGGTGCGGGCAGTCGAGTGAAGCTCGTCCTCAACAACTGGCTCGTCGACTTGGTTGAGATGGTCGTCGAGACTCTCAACTTCGCGAGCGAACTGGGGATCGACCCCGCGACGATCGTCAACATCCTCGAGGATGTACCCATTGGATCTCCTTACGCCGTCGCCAAAGCCCGCACCATGTTGTCGGGTGATTTTTCTCCGGGCTTCGCGCTCAAACACGCCGTCAAGGACGCCGTGCTATCACTGGAGATCGCGAAGGAGCATCGCGAGAAATTGTCGCTTACCGCCAGTTTCATTGCCCGGTGGCAGCAGGCGATGGTCCAGGGCGCGGGTGACGAGGATCTATCGGTGGTCTATGACTACGTCGGCGCGTGAGTTCAACGAATTGATAGTGAAATGCGTCAACTTCACTAATTAAGTAAGAATTTCTACTGGTTGAGAAAGCGAGACACTGCTCTCGCTTCAAGAGTTCGGGTGTCATCATCATCCAGTTGTGGACAGGTCGTTGGAGTACTGCTCTCCCACGGGCACCCTTCTTGTGGCGCTAACCAGGACCACGAGAACGTTCGGAGGGCGCTGGCAATAGTTGAGATATACCGCGAGCCTGTTTCGCTCACGTAATTCAGTGAAGATACTCACTATTCGTCCGCCACTCGTCAAGTGACTCCCTAGATATTTCTTTGGTGAGCAGGTAACTGGGTTCTACCGGCTCGCGCGACGCCATTGATGCACGCGCCCAAGCCGTGTGGCGAATCCGTACTTTCTTTCGGAGTGAACGAGCCACGTTCAGTGCGGTTACGCTGGCCTGACACCTGACGTCAAGGGCGAATCACGACCTTGGGGGTGGTGAGCATGCAAGAGTTGACCGTCGATGTCGTAGCAAGTCTTCTCGACTCCGCGCCCATCGCGATGATCACAATCACGCTGGACGGCAACATCGTGCTCGTGAATACAGAGGCCGAGCGACTGTTCCGTTGCCCTCGAGAAGAACTCATTGGTCGACCCGTCAACGCCTTTGTTTCCATTACCGATCCCGCGCTCCGACCCTTCACTACAGAACTCCAAACTGAGGGTCGACGACGTGATGGAAGCACCTTCTCGGCGGCAATCTCCACCGCAGAAATGTCGACGACGTCGGGCTGTTTGATTACGGCGACGATTCGTGACGTGAGTGAGCGCATCGAAGTTGAAGCAGAAGCCGAGAGTGTCCGTCTCGAAGCCGAGGCCGACCGACTCAAGGCCGAAGGTGAGAAGCGCGAGGCCGAGCGGGTGCGCCTGCGGGCCGAGGAGGTACGCGTCAAGGCCGAAGGCGAAAAGACCGTCGCTGAAGTCAAGCGCGTAAAAGCTGAAGGCGAAAAGACGGTGGCCGAGGGCGTGCGCGTCAAAGCCGAAGGTGAGAAGCGCGAGGCCGAGCGAGTGCGCCTGCGGGCCGAGGAGGTACGCGTCAAGGCCGAAGGTGAAAAGACCGTCGCTGAAGTTGAGCGCGTCAAGGCCGAGGGTGAAAAGACCGTGGCCGAAGGCGTGCGCGTCAAGGCCGAGGGTGAAAAGACCGTGGCCGAGGAGGTCCGCCTTGAAGTGGCGGCCGATCGTGAACGACTCGAAGCGCAGTTGCATCAATCACAGCGCATGGAGAGTTTGGGCCAACTCGCCGGAGGAGTTGCCCACGACTTCAATAATCTGCTGGCGGTCATTTTGAACTACGCGTCCTTCGTCGCAGAGGAACTCTCCAGTGCCGTCGCGTCGTCGTCGGGAATGAAGTGGGAAGGACCGCTTAAGGACGTCGAGCAGATTCAACTGGCCGCCGAGCGCGCGAGCGTTCTGACCCACCAACTCCTCTCCTTCGCACGCCGCGAAGTGGTCCAAGCGCGACCCCTCAGCCTCAATGGCGCCATCACTCGAATGAGCCAAATCCTGCGTCGAACGATCGGCGAGCAGATTCAGCTCGTGATCAATTTGGCGGACGACTTACCAATGGTCATGGCTGACCCCGGCCAGATCGAACAAATCGTCCTTAACCTCGCAATCAACGCTCGCGACGCCATGCCCATGGGTGGAACACTTTCTATTGAGACCACGTTGCGTGAAGTGGGCGAGGACGACGATCTCTCCACCCAGTTACCCAGCGGCTTCTTCGTCTGTTGTCGAGTGAGCGATAACGGAACAGGCATGTCGACCGAGGTCCGAGATCGGGCATTCGAGCCGTTCTTCACGACGAAGCCACGCGGCGAAGGTTCGGGCCTCGGGTTGGCGACGGTGTACGGGATCATCTCGCAGTCGGGTGGGCACACGAGGATTTATTCCGAGGAGGGCGTGGGCACCTCAATTACGATCCTGCTGCCCGTGGCCGCTCGCGCGGACACGGGCATTGAGCCCGCTCGAGACCATCGCGGAAACGAGCAACTGGTCGGTACCGAAACGATTCTCGTGGTGGACGATGAAGACGCTTTGCGCGAAGTGACGCGACGTATCCTCACGCGCAATGGCTACACCGTGCTGACGGCAGCCAACGGGATCGAAGCGCGCCAACTGGCGGAGTCGTTCGCTGATCAGATCCACCTCGTGTTGACTGACGTCATCATGCCCGGGATGCAGGGTCCCACCGTCGCCAGCGAGGTGAAGAAATATCGTCCTGACGTGCGCGTCCTCTTCATGTCGGGTCACGCCCAACCGGTACTCGAAGCGGAGGCAATGTTAGGGACCGACTTCGTGCTCGTCGAGAAGCCGTTCGACCAGGTGATGCTGCTCGAAAGCGTTCGCAAGGTACTCGATCGAGAAAACTAGCGCGATTGTCCCACCTTCAGGGTTCGACACGTAATTATTGCATGCGGCCAGGTGGTTCGATTCGCCCTCACCACTTCTGCATCGTCAACGCGGTGGCGAATGCGCTCATTAGTTCACCACCGCATCCATCCGCGTGCAAACGGTTCGCCAGCACGACCTGGTCAGAATGACGACGCGGTTCTCTCACTCTGCGCTGCGAGCAACGCCTCGCACTCGTAGGCGGGCATGGGCCGCGCGAAAAGGTAGCCCTGCCCATAGTCGCATCCAATGCTTCGAAGCAGGTGGGCCTGCTCTTTATTCTCAATACCTTCGGCGACGCTACGCATCGACATCGATTTCGCGAGATGACAGATCTCCTCGACGAGGAGAAGCGAGCGCGTCGACGTCAACACTTCAGAAACGAAGGAGATGTCGAGCTTCAAGTGATCGAAGGGGAATCTGCGAACGTACGATAGTGAAGAGAACGCCGTGCCAAAGTCGTCCAGTGCGAGCCCGACACCAAGTTCATGAAGTTGCGCGAGGAGGCGAAGAGTGGACTCGGATTCGTCCAAGAGAATCGACTCAGTCACTTCAATTACGAGCGCCGTCGGATCGAGTCGCGCGCTCGCGATGATCCCCGACATGGTCTCAAAGACTTCTTCGTCGGCGAGGTCGGCCACCGAAAGATTGACGCTCATCCATAGCGATGGCGCCATCACGAATTGGTCTTGCCACGCCTTTAGTTGCGTCACGGCCTTCGACCAACACCACTTGTCAATCTCGGTGACAAATCCAGTCACTTCGGCCATGGGTAAGAAGGAGGCCGGATATAGCAAGCCACGCTGCGGATGATGCCAGCGCACCAGAGCCTCGAAGCCCACAATTCGCCAGTTCTCCAGTTCCACGATCGGCTGGTAGTAGAGAGTTAACTCATCGACTGCCGGTTGTGACGCCAATTCCTCGTTGGCGACGTGGTGACCATGGGCGACGTTCATCACCACTTCGCGCAACTCTTGAATGGCCCGAGTCTTTCGCACCCACGCGGCGCTACCGGCCTTCATCGAGGCATAGTTTGCTCCCGGCCGTTCCGAACCCGAGAGAGTCACGACCTTTACGTCGGGATCATTCTGTCGCAGAATCACTATCGCCTTGGGCGCGTCCATGTCCGGAAGTGAATAGTCGATAATGACCACGTCGGGACGATGTTCGGCGCACACCTCTATCCCTTGCGCCGCCGTCAGTGCGGTGCCTACCACATCGATTTGGGGATCGTCGCGGAGAAGACGAACGATGCTTTGAAGAATCATCTCGTGATCGTCGATCACCACGACCCTGACCGGGGTCAATTCATCCGACATGGACTAACTCCTTTCGACCACTTGCATCTCTCGTCCCCTGATGGACGGGGGAATCAGTTTCGAGCAGTTCGCCGCGTACGAGTTTGAAAATCTTGATGGCGAATGGCGGGTTCGCCCCGTGTGGGCGCCCGTCTCGAAATGCTGCACGTGGCTCGCCACGCGACGCATTCCTGGTGCGAAAGTAGACCATGCGACAAGTTCTAGTACTGAGCACGTCGGCGAAGACGAGACGACCCGCATTGATCGGATTGGTCGGCGGTCGTGCGGCGTAGGTCGTCCTGTCGCTTGAGGAGCGCAGAACGATACCGGACGCGACGAAGAGCGCGAAAAATGATGGCAGTAACCCGATCACCTGGAACGCCCTCGTCCGTACGCAGTTGAAGAACTACGTACGTCAAAATCTACGATGACAGCATGAGCTGAATATTCAACTCCCCCTTCGCACCACTGTCAATCACGTTACCGCACGGTAAGGCAAAATTGGCGGCGTATTGGACCCGCACCCGTCCGCGTAAACGCCTCGCATCTGCGAGGACGCACCTATCGCACGTAAGGACAAGTGGACATCCACGCTCAAGCAAGAGGTATTAATCGTCTCCTCTTCTATTGCTGGGGTCACTGGCCGAATCCTGGTGTTCGCCGGTGCAATCGCCAATTAATTACTGACTTCGAGTACGTCGCCACCGCCGAAAGGCGATGGCTGAAGGCGAGGCTAGCGATTTGGTGGTGCAGATTCACGGCCGGTCACGAGGTCAACCGACGCGTCACCACGAATGATCCGACACTTTCATTGTTGAGCCCGCGTGAGCGACCCCCTACGTTGGCGGCGGTGGACGTGACGACAGGGAGTGGCGCTACTTCGACACCCGCGGCACAGCATTGTTTTGTCCGTCAATGGCCTTGCGCAGCAGGTGAGCGAGCGTCGAACGTTCCTTCTCGCTGAGCGCGCCCAGGATTTCGTCTTCGAGAGTCTGCTGGGCCTGCTCGGCCTGATCCAACGCCCTTCGACCTTGCTCGGTCATCGAGACGATGTGGCGGCGCCGATCAGTGGGGTCGCGGCGACGTTCCAGCAGACCGTCGGCCTCGAGTTCATTCAGAAGGAGAACGCAATAGTTCGCGTCGATGCACAGACCATCTTGTAGTGCCTGTTGCGTGGTCTCGCGATAGTCGCGCAGATACGACAGCGTGCCCAGTTCTTTGAGGGTCTGACCAAGGAGTTCGGGCGTACTCCGTCGATTGACGAGACGCGATAACTGGCTCAACAACAAGATCGGGCCCGTGGAGTTATTTTCGTCCATCGGAGATAATGGTAGCGACTTCGAGATGTTCATGATATAGTGATTATACAATATTCTCGATGATATTGATTCGCGGAACAGTCGCCCCGCTCCCTAAAAAGGAAGGTTTTGCCAATGACCGACATAAACTCATTCTCACCAGGAACAACGGATCGTCGACGGTGGATCGCGCTCATCGTCGTGTGTCTCGCCATGCTCATGAACGCCCTCGATTCCTCCATCGTGAACGTCGCTCTCCCGTCAATTCAAAAGAGCCTGCACTTCTCGTCGTCCAACCTCACGTGGGTCGTTGACGCGTACCTGATCGCCTTCGGGAGCTTTCTCCTTCTCGCAGGTCGTCTCGGCGACCTCCTCGGTCGCAAGAAGGTGTTCTTGAGCGGAGTCGGCATTTTCACCGCGTCGTCACTCGTGTGTTCATTCGCCCAGAGTCAAGGAATGCTCATCGCCGCGCGATTCGTCCAGGGCCTCGGTGGGGCGATCTCTACCTCCGTCATCGTCGCGATCATCGTGACCGAATTCACTGGCGCCGCCGAACGCGCCAAGGCCATGAGTGCCTACATGTTCGTCGCCGTCGGTGGCGGTTCGATCGGACTGTTGGTGGGCGGCATCTTGACCCAAGCCGTGAGCTGGCACTGGATCTTTCTGATCAACGTACCCATCGGCATCCTGACGATGATCCTCGGTTCCTTCTTGATAACAGAGAACACCGGACTCGGCGTTCGCGACGGCCTGGACGTCACCGGATCACTCTTGATGACCACCTCGCTGGTCACGGGGATCTACGCCATCGTGAAGGCCTCGTCCTACGGGTGGACGTCGACGCACACGTTGGGATACGGCTGTCTCGCGCTCGCCTTGATGATTGCATTCATAGTGGTCGAGTCTCGTGTTGCCAAACCCATCATGCCGATGCGGATTCTCCAGTTGCGTAGTTTGAGCGCGTCGAGCATCGTGCGCGGGCTCACGTTCTCGGCGATGTTCGCCGTCTTCTTCTTCGGTGCGCTCTACCTCGAGCGGGTGCTCGGCTACGGCCCACTGAAGACGGGGATCGCCTTCTTGCCCATGACCCTCGTGATGGCGGCGATGTCGCTCGGACTGACCAGCCGACTCCTGCTGCGATACGGTCCCATGAAGCTCCTCATTCCCGGGATGTCGGCGGTAGTCGTCGGACTGACGCTCTTGGCCAAGGCCGGCGTGCACGAGAATTACGTCACGGGTATCCTTCCGGCGTTCGTCCTGCTCGGAATCGGCATGAGTGTCTCGGCCGTACCGCTCCTCACCATCGCGATGGCCGACGTGCCCAAGGCGGACGCGGGTCTCGCGTCGGGAATCGTGAACGTCTCGATGTGGCTCGCCTCGTCGGCCGCGCTCGCTGTCTTTGGAACGTTGGCGGCCAGTCGCTCCAGCGCACTGCTATCGCGAGGCCACAGCGTGGCCTCTTCGCTCACGTCGGGGTACCACGAGACCTTCATGATTGGCGCAGGCTTCGCGGCCCTGGGACTGGTGCTCACCGTCCTCGTCCTCTCGGCGCCCGCTCGCGAGGTCATCGACGCCCAGTCGCGATCACTCGAGAGCGTGAACGAGCTCGAAGAACTCGAAGTACTCGTCACGGAGTTCTAATGTTTCTCACCTGCGCGGCGTCGCCCCGCAGGTGAGAAACATCCCGACTCGTAGTGATCGTCACGAGCGTACGGCAACGATTGTGATTCGTCAGACGTTCACCGGTGGTCAGCGCGGCGACACGAGTTCTGGGTACAAACCCTCCACCCCGTGGGCGAGACCATCTCGCACCTGGTGACTCAGGTCGTCAGCGAGAATCTCGTAGAGACCGTCTCGCACCCCGTCGATCGCGATCCGCGCAACGTCCCTCGGGTCGGACTTGGGGGCGGTGGTCCACGCGCTCATGTCGGTGTCCATGAAACCCACGTGCAGTCCCACCACGCGAACGTTCTGCGCGGCGAGTTCGTTCCGCAGCGCATTGGTCAGCGACCACTCTGCCGATTTGGCCGCCGAGTACGCTCCGGCGTCGGGCGTGCTGATCCACGAGAGTACCGAGAGGATGTTGAGGATTGTCCCGCCGCCGTTGGCGACAATTCGAGGAGCCAACGCCCGCACGACCGACAGCGTCCCAAAAAAGTGAGTGTCGAATTCCAGGTGAATATCGTCGAGTTGACCGGTCAACATGCTGCCCTGGGTAAAAATTCCGGCGTTATTGACGAGGAGAGTGATGTCGTCCATTTGCGCCGCGGCTCGTCGGACCGAATCGGCGCTGGTGATATCGAGCTCCACGACTCGCGCTCCGGGAATGTCCACGGCGTCCGGGTTGCGCGCGCCGGCGTAGACCGTGGCGCCACGCGCCAGCAATTCCACCGCGAGATCTCGACCGAGTCCCCGATTGGCCCCGGTAACGAGGGCGGTCGTTTCATTGATTTTCATATTGTCTCCTTTTGGATTGGTACTGCGTGCGAAGGTCGCCGTGAGTCTCGGTGCACGTCACGACGAACGAGCGTCGAGCGCGTCGCCGTGCCTCGCGGTCCGGGGAAGAAGGACGAGAGCCACGATGACGCAGGCGAACGAGATTGCTGCCGAGATCCACCACCCGCGACGAAAATCGGTGAGTTCTTGGTGGCGCGATGCGGTGGGCGGGCCCACCACCGCGATCAGGAGAGCGACCCCGAGCGCGAAGCCGGTTTGACGAATCATGTTGATCACTGCGGAGCCCGTGGCGAAGGAACTCGACGGCAACGACGCCGAGGCGGTCGACATCATGGTCGGGAGCGTCAAACCAACCCCAACGCCCGTCAAGACCATCCCGCCCAACACGCCGTCGACGTAATTCGGTTGTAGACCGACGGCGATGGCCCACCAGGCGACGCCCGCCGCGAAGAGAAAACTGCCCGCCGCAATGACGAACCCAGGGCCAAAGCGCGCAATCAACCTTCCCGCGACGACGAAGGCCAGCAGGGGGACCATCAAGGGGCCGGGAGCGATGCCGAGACCCGACTTCAGTGCCGACCACTTCCAGACGTCTTGTTCCCACAGCGTGATCGACAAGAGCATGGCGGCGAAGGACACCGAGAAAAAGAGGCTGACGAAGGACGCCCCCACGAAGGAACGGGGCCGAAAGAGCGACGGATGGACGAGCGGGTGACGACTGATCAAGCAGTGAAGGACGAAAATTGCGAGCAGCACCACCGCCCCTGCCAACGTCAGCGCCACCAACACCGGACGCCACGAGTTCCATTCCACGAGACCGAAGGTGAGGGCGCCGACACCGCCAGTAATCAAGATCGCACCGAGGGCGTCGGGAAATTCGCCGCGGTGCCCCTCACTGCGCGGAAGGTAGATCCACCCGACGACGAAGGCCGCTACCCCCACGGGAACGTTGACGAGAAACACCCAGCGCCAGCTGATGACCACCAGCAGGCCACCGAGTACCGGTCCTAGGGCCGCCGAAATGCCCCCCACCGCCGTCCAGGCCCGGACGGCAGCACCGCGACGTTGCGGTTCGGTGCTCGCGAGAACTAGGCCCAACGAGGTGGGGGTGAGCAGCGCCGCTCCCGCCGCCTGGACCAGACGAAACGCGACGAGCATCGTCACACTGGTGGACGCCGCGCACGCGGCCGACGCCATGGTGAACACCGCCACGCCGATCAGAAAGGCGTAGTTCCGGGGGAATCTGTCCGCGAGGCGACCAAAGTAGACGAGCAGGGCGGCGTACACGATGGCGTAGCCGTTTAAGACCCACGACAACGTGGACAGACTCGAACCGGCGAATCCTCTTGCGATCTGCGGCAACGCGACGTTGACGATGAACAGATCCAGACTGGCTAGCACGACGCCGGCGCACACGATCACCAGCACGCCACGCGACCCCACAACTCGACGGGGCGTCCCGGTCACTCGCTGACTAAGTTTTAACATAGTCAGGTACTGTATGTGCTGGCTTTGCTCTTGTCAAGTCAGATATGCTGGAGCCGTGACGGACGCGACGCTACGGCTTCTCGGGGCCCTGAGCCCTCGGGGTAATTGGCAAGCCCGTGGCTGCACCATTGCCCAGGCCATGGACGTGGTCGGATCGCGTTCCGCAGTCCTGTTACTACGCGAGGCCTTCTACGGCACCAAGAGATTCGATGATTTCGCCGTGCGTGTCGGTATCAGTGAGGCGGTGGCGGCCGCTCGCCTACGCGAACTCGTGACGTTGGGATTGTTGGAGAAGCGTCCCTACAAGACTCCCGGACAACGAACGAGGATGGAGTACGAACTGACGGACACGGGAGCCGACTTCTTCCCGGTACTGGTGAGTCTCATGCAGTGGGGCGATAAGTGGCTCAGTCCGGCCGGAGTGGAGATGATTCACCACGGTTGTGGCCAACCGGTGCACGCTGAATTGAGTTGTGACGCGGGCCACCTCGTGCACGTGGGCGACCTCGATCTCGTAGAACGCTCGACACCGCCGTCGGCGTAGGTCTCGCCGTCGCAGTGTCGCCCATCCCTCGAACGCTCTCGCGAAGCGCAGACTCGACGAGTTCTCACGCGAAGTTCAGTACCCACGCGAACGGAACTTACGACGGCGCGACCCACCTGAACGTGTTGTAGGTCCGCCACTAGGTGCTCTGTGCGAGAATTGACCTTGTCAACGGCGTGAAGAGTGCACGAGCTCGGAGGATCCACACCTCCTTCGAGATGAGTGCACTCGTTTCGAAGTGAAGAGGAACGAAGATGCGGTGGAACGAACGCACGACATCAGACCCGAGTCATCCTGGCGTGACGATCATTGTCGCCGACCCTCTTCGACGACCGCATTGGCAGTACCACTTCGCCTACCTACGATTCGACGACCGAACGTCGTGACACTCGTGGACGCCCGCGATCATAAATCGAACTCTCGACGAGGATCCACTTACGACGACGCCACTGAGGGTCTCCGTGGTGACAGGCGAAATGAGGGCGGGCGTTGATCGACGTACCAGTGGACACCCCCGTCGCCATGCCTACGGAGGCGCGGACGGAGGCGCGGTTCTCCCAATCCTTCGTCAACGCCTTCTTTTGCCTCTACCTGGTCATCGGCCTGGGTCTGATCGCCTTGTCACCACCATTTCAGAGTGCCGACGCCTTCGCGCACTTCGATCGAGCATCTGGCATCGCCAGCGGACGGTTGGTCGCGATTACCCAACACCGCACGTCGGGCAGCTACCTCCCGGCCGGGGTGATCGACTTGGAGGACGTCTTCTCCACCATTCCGTTCGATCCGACGGCGCGCGCATCCGATAGTCAGTTTCACGCGGCGACACAATTGAACTGGAATTCCGAGAAGGTATTCGTCGCCTATACGACGGGCGGCAATATCCCCTTTCTCTACGCACCTCAGGTCGTCGGAATTGTGATTGGCAAACTCGTCAGTCCCCATGTCGTGGTGAGCTTTTACTTGGCAGAATTGGCCAACCTCTTGGCCTTCATCGCGTTGACGAGATGGGCGGTACTACGATTCCCTCGACGATTAGCGTTGCCACTGGGTATCTTTCTCCTCTTACCCATGACGATCTCCGTCGCGATCTCGGTGAACCCCGACTGCCTCTTGATCGGGCTCTCCATGGTCTTCGCGGCATCGGTCTACGGCGGTTACTGCGAGAGTCGCGAACTACACGCAGCCTCGGCGACGTCGTTGGCACCAGGTCGCCGGGCGGCTCGAACACATCGACGTATGGCCAACGCGTACTACATCGGCTTCGCCAGTCTCTTCTTCATGACCTTGGAAAAACCCCCTCTCATTGTGCTCGGCTTGCTCCTGCCCATGGCCGACCTATACACGAACCTCCGGCGATACGTCGTCAGGGTCATCGTGTTCGTGGCCAGTGCCGGCGTCCCCTACGCTGTGTGGTCGAGATTCTGGGCGCGCGGCGTCGGCGGGACGCCACCCCGCTATCCCTTGGCGCCCGGGCGACAACTACGGCTGGTGATGACCGATCCACTGAAGGACCTGGTGGTGATCTATCAGACGTTGTGGCGCGGCAGTTGGCTGTTTTGGCGGCAATTGGTGGCGGGCATTGGCTGGCTCGACGTCGGCTTTCCGACGTGGGTCTACGTCGCACTGACCATCGTCGTCGCCGCGAGCATTCTCAGTGTCGTCGATACGACACGCAGCGACGTCCGGCGACTCCTGTGGTCACTCCTCGTACTGTTCGCCACCGCGTGCGGTATAAGTTTCTCGCTGTACGTGGCCTACAGTCCCTACGCGGCGGGGGGCATCTACGGACTCCAGGGCAGGTACTACCTACCCCTGATGCCGATGCTCATCGTGATTCTCGGACTCCACCCGACCAGCCACCCGCGACTGCGCGTCGCCGCCGACACCGTGGGCGAATACGCCACGCTGGCGTTGATCAGCTTTCAGCTACTGGTGGCCACCGAATACGTGGTCGTGCTGCTTCAGCGGTACTGGTACAAGTCGTAACCAACCGGGTCGCCGACGTGTGAACCACCAGTGCAACCGACCCACGAGAGTCGACTCGTTAACTGGACTGGCGAAACTTCCGTAGGGCGAGGGGCACACAGATCGCGATGATCAAGCAGCACCAGCCCACCATGGCCACCACCGGGTGTTGTAGTTGCTACGTTCCTCTCGCCCCAGTGCCCTGAGTGACCCCGCGAATCGCCGCGACGAGCGCCGACGACGGATCCCACCCACCGATTCACGCGAGGAATCGTCTTCATCCCCGAGGTCGTCACGAAGGGCCCGGCGAGGAACGAGAGCGGGGACACGATGGCGAATCCAATGCCCAGCATCGCGTCAGAGCTCTTCACGATCATTCCCATCAAGACGCCAAACCAGGTGAGGGGGAACAGTCCGAGCAGAACGAGGAATAGGAATTCGATCAATCCCCAGGGACTCGTGTGCGGACGCCACCCGAGGGCGAGTCCCATACCCGCCGATGCGCTCATGACGAGCGGCCTCGAACCCTCAGGCCTCATCGTCGAGAGTACCGAGAGCGCGACCCTCCTCGACGTGGCTGAGACACTCCAAGTGATCGAGCACCTGAACCGAATCGGAATCGGAATCGCTCTGGACGACTTCGACACGCGATACTCGTCACTGTCGTATTTGACTTTGCTGCACCCCCAGGTCATCAAGATTGACCGGTCCTTCGTCAGTCCCTCGCACGAGAGCGTTCACAACGACACGCCGCAGTAGACAATCGTGTCCCTCGGGCAAAAACTCAATATGACGGTACTGGCCGAAGAGATCGAGACGAAGCAGCAACTGGGCCGCCGGCGTGAGTTCGAGTGTGATGTAGACCAAGGTTTTTTGTTCACGCCCGTCGTGCGGCGCTCGGAAGCCGACGCCCTCATCAGTGGTCGCCTCGCTCCGTAGCCCGGGCTGTTCGCGACGGCGTCCGCGCACGCGGACGCCGTCAGTTGGGTTGAATCTGCGACAAGATACGCGACAAGGTCGCGAGTTCGACTTCGGACAAATCACTCAACCCGACGGGGGGGCGGTCCAGAATCTCGTCGGCGCGTCGGGCGAGTTCCGCACCCGCGGCGGTATCCACGACCAACATCACCCGTCGGTCCGTCGGGTGCGCATGACGTTCGACGAGACCGGCGCGCTGCAAATCGTCAATCAGTGTCGTGAGGTTGGGAGGGTCCACGTTCAACAAAGCCGCCAATTCCCCCATAGGGCGGGGCTGATGCACGATCCGCCGGAGAACCCTGATCTTGTTGAAACCGAGACCGGTATTGTCACAAACCTCTCGACGTCGCTCGTTGTTGAGCACCAAATCGGACATCAGTTGCCAGACTTCGCCCGCGGCGTCAGCGTCCACTCGTGGCGCGGTCATCGCGTGTGACTTTCTAGATACTCCGGATTAATCGCCTCAGCGGTTCGTCGCGCGGTCGCTCGCGCCCACGACGTAGTGGCCGTGATCCCCAAAAGGAGAATCGCCAGTCCACATCCGGTGAGAACCCACCAGCCAGCGCGGGCCGCCACCGCGAAGTTGAGTTGCGTCCCGTGCGACAACGACGACGACACCAGTGCTCCGACCACGGCCACGCCCAAAGTCTGGCCGACCTGTCGCGACGTGGACGCAATACCCGCAGCCACCCCCGCTTGCGAACGAGGCATACCCGACACCGCGGCGTTAGTGATGGGCGCGTTCACGAGGCCAAATCCAACACCGAAGAAAACATACGACACGAACAGCCACGAGAACGGTGTGGTCGCGCTCAGACGCACCAGCATCACACAGGCGACACCTATCGAGGTGCCCGCGAGTATCAGGGGGGCCCGGCTGCCGCGCCGACTCACCATATGCCCGGAGATGGGTGACAGGACCATCGTCATCAGCGCCATGGGCAAGGTGTCGATCCCTGCTCGCAGTGCCGAGAGTCCTCGAACGTCTTGAAGGTAAAGCGTGTTGAGAAACAAGAATCCGCCCATCGACGCGAAGGCGGCCATCGCGATGAGGGTGGCGGAGGCGAAGGGTACCGAGCGAAAGAAGCGAACGTCGATGAGGGGCTCGTGCACGCGATTCTCCCAGACCAGCAGGGCCGCCAACGATCCGGCGGCGAGGGCCAACATCGTGACGATGAGTGGTGAGGACCACCCGCGGTTCGGTGCCTCGATAATGCCGTAGGTCAGCGACGCCAGTAAGAGCACCATCAGCACCTGCCCGGGAAGATCAACTTTTCGCGCCACCGGCGCTTTAGATTCCGGAATGTACCGCATCGCCAAGACAATGGCCGCCAGACCAATCGGAACGTTAATCCAGAAGATTGAACGCCAACCGATCGACGACACCAGCGATCCTCCGACTACCGGACCCAGCGCCATCGACACTCCGATGACCCCAGCCCAAATTCCGATTGCCTGAGCTCGTTCGCGCGCAATCGTGAAGGTATTAGTAATGATCGACATAGCGACCGGATTCAGCATTGATCCGCCCACCGCCTGCATCATGCGAAAGATGATCAACGACGTGAGGTTGGGCGCCACACTGCACAACAAAGAGCCGGCCGCGAAGGTGGCGAGTCCGATGACGAACGTGCGCCGGCGCCCCAATCGGTCGGCGGTGGAGCCCGACAACATCAGCAAACTCGCCAGTACCAGCGTGTACGCGTCCACTATCCACTGCAAGCCCGACAAGGGGGCGTGAAAATCCCGTCCGATTGACGGCAGGGCCACGTTGACGATGGTCACGTCCAGACCAACGATGAGCAGACTCATGGAGCAAATGAGGAGGATTCCGTAGCGCCGACGCCGACTGAGCTCCATACCAGTCGCGTTCGCCGCCGCGATTGATAATCTCACGATACTTATAAGTATATAACTATTGTACTCTTTCGAATCGTCGGCCGACCTGCGAGGTCGTGCGCCTCGGACAGTCCGCCTCGCACGGACGAGTGTCGCCGCAGAGCGCGGTATTTTGAAGTCATGACGATCCTGCCTGACACCAAGGACTGGACGTGGGTTCTTGAGCGACCGTGTGACCACTGTGGATTCGACGCATCACTACTGAACCGGGTCGCGTTCGCACCACGCGTTCGCGAGAGCGCCGAACGATGGCTGCCCGTTCTGGAACGTGACACGGCGGGGCGACGGACTCGTAACGACAAGTGGTCGGCCCTGGAATACGCCTGTCATGTCCGTGACGTCTTTCGCATTTTCGACCGACGGCTCGCCGCGATGCTGACCCACGACAATCCGCTCTTTGAGAACTGGGATCAAGACGCCGCGGCGATTGCCGACCAGTACGACCAGCAGGTTCCCACTGCGGTCGGTCTCGAGCTCGTGGCGACGGCCGCTACTTACGCCGACCGAGTGACCACTGTAAAGGCACCGCAGTGGGCTCGACCAGGTCGACGATCCAATGGCAGTGTCTTTACGGTGGAGACGCTCGTTCTGTACTGCCTGCACGATGTGATTCATCACTTGTGGGACGTCGGCGTCGCCCTCGACCCTCACACCTGAGATACGCGCCACGGGGCTTCAGCAACGCTAGTACTACTTGGGCCGAAAGTGGACGAAGACCCGGCCGAAGTTGTGCGAGTCCTTTTCGACGCGGTGGTAGAGGACCTTGATCTCCTTCTGGTCGAGAAAACGCAGTACGTGCTTCTTGAGTTGACCACTCCCCTTACCCGGAATAATCTCAACGAGCCGAACTCCCTTGTCGATCGCCTCGTCAATGATCTCTCGAAGGGCGCGGTCGATATCGTCCCCGCGGTTGTAGATCTCGTGCAGATCGAGTTTCAACTTCACAATGTGTGTCTACCCGCCCGCACCGTTGGGCGTGCCGATGACGGGCGCAGTGTGCGTGGAAACACCGACTCAATCGCGTGAATGCGCGAGACGGGTACGACGCCAACCGTGTTGGCCCTCACGTCGCCCACCCCTTAGCTTTCTCGAGAGCTCGAGTCCAGCGTCCGTAAAGGAAATCTCGGTGGTCCGCCGACATCGCTGGTTCGAAGCGCAGACCGTCGTGAGACGACGTAGGAAGTTCGTGACGAGTCGCCCAGACGCCAGCGCTCTGACCGGCGGCGTAGGCCGCCCCCAGCGCCGTCGCCTCCGTGGTCGCGTTGACCACGACGGGCACGCCCAGGATGTCCGCTTGGAACTGCATCAGCCACTGATTCTCCGACGCGCCGCCGTCGACGCTCAACTCTCGGAGTTGGTGCCCCGACTGCGCGTTCATGGCGTCGACCACGTCGCGGGTCTGGTACGCGATGCTCTCCAAGGCCGCTCGCACGAGGTGCGCCTGCGTCGTCCCGCGAGTGAGCCCCACGATCACGCCGCGAGCGTGTGAGTCCCACACCGGCGCACCGAGCCCCGTGAGGGCCGGCACGAACCAGATATCACCGTTGTCGTCGAGCTCGCGCGCCATCGATTCGCTCTGCGCGACGTTCTCGATGATGCTCAGACCATCGCGGAGCCATTGAATCGCGGCTCCCGTGACGAAAATCGATCCCTCGAGCGCGTACTGCGGCAACTGATCAACTCGCGTGCACGCCGCAGTCGCGATGAGAGATGCGGTCTCGACGAGCGCGACGTCGCCGGTGTGTTGAAGGACGAAGGATCCAGTACCGTACGTATTTTTCGTCTGACCTGGCGCGACGCAACCCTGTGCAAAGAGGGCCGCCTGCTGATCCCCGAGGAGGGCGTGAATCGGCACCGGGGTACCCAAAAACGACGAGTCGGACTCGCCGTACGCACACTGGCTGCGCTCAATGCGCGGCAATAACTCGCGCGGAACATGAAAGAGTCCACAAAGTTCGTCGTCCCACGCGACGTCACTCAGTCCCATCAAGAGCGTGCGCGACGCGTTGGTGGCGTCGGTGGCGTGGACTCGTCCCCCGGTAAGTTTCCACAGTAACCACGAGTCGATCGTGCCACTGGCGAGGTCGCCGTGCTGCGCCTGGCTGCGCGCGCCGTCAACGTGATCGAGAATCCACGCAATCTTTGTCGCAGAGAAGTACGGATCGATCCGTACGCCACTTCGCGCCTGCACCCACGAATCGTGATTTTCGCTGCGGATCGCGTCACACATCGACGCGGTGCGACGGTCCTGCCACACGATGGCGTTGTAAATCGGTAGACCAGTGCGGCGTTCCCAGACGACGACCGTCTCGCGTTGGTTGGTGATACCCACCGTGGCGAGGTCCGCGACGCTGATCCGGGCGTCGCGCAGGGCCGCCGACGTCGCGGAGAGGACGCTGGACCAAATGAGTTCGGGGTCGTGTTCGACCCATCCCGGTTGAGGAAAGTTTTGGGGAAATTCGGCACTCGACGAACCCTGAATCCGGCCCTCCGGGTCGACGACGATCACCTTCGTACTCGAGGTGCCTTGATCAATCGCCAACACGTGTTGGCTCATCGGTCCACCCCCCCCCTGGAACTCGCGAAGAATCATTCGGGCGTACTACGTCGAACTTCTGCCGCCCTCTCGGGCGAACGCCGCCCTTAAGTCAAGCAGAGAGCGACGTCGCCGGGAGCGAAGAACTGGCAGCGGTGAGCGACTCGCTAGAGGCGACGGTGAGCGACTCAACGAGGGATCCGACACGATCTCGAGGTGACGCGGGGATCTTAGGAATGGTTTAGGCCAATTCACTACAGTTGATCAGTGGATTCAATCATCGTTTTCGTAGCGAAGTACTTTCTCTTTTTGAGTGTGATCATTACGGTGTGGTTTTGGTTGAAGTCCGTACGCGACACCAAAATCGAACTCGCCGCACGGTTGATACTCGGCGGGGTGATCGCCCTCGCGCTATCCAACCTCGCGAGCCGGTTGTACTACGATCCGCGACCCTTCGTGACCCAACACGTCACGCCGCTCTTTGCTCACGCCCCTGACAACGGATTCCCTTCCGACCACGCGCTCCTTACCTCATTCCTCGCGTTCACCCTATTGAGCTACTCGAAACGAGTGAGTGCGATACTTCTCGTGATTGCCGTGTTGGTGGGTGCGGCTCGCGTCGCGGCCCACGTGCATCAACCTCAAGACATCGTGGGTTCCTTCGTTTTTTCGGCCATCGCAGCGATCGTCGTGGCGTGGCTGACCGACAAATTACGACTCACCACCCGCTGGCGCCACACCACGTCCCCACCGGCCTAAAGCTGCACACACGGGCCACCGCGCGACGTTCGTGCGAAGCTCCGTTGGCTGTTGGTACTGGATGCCAAAAGAGCGCGCCGACATGTCGGCGCGCTCTTCTCAACTGCCTGCGTTGCTTTAGGCTTCTTCGCCTTCGGCAAGAATGCTGTAGAGAGCGCGTCGGGCCTCGGTCAACACCGTCGTCGCTTTGGTGGCTTGCGCCTCGGATCCGGCGATGAGTACCTGGCGTGCGGCCAGGAGCACTTGACGCCCGGTGCCCATGAGTTCACGGGCGGACGCGTTCGCGCCACCGTCGGTGTTCTCCCACGGTCGACCCAACTGTTCGCGTTGTTCGTTGACTAACTGGCGACCCGCGTCGGTGAGGGTGTAGCTACGCCCCGTGCCGGCCGCGCTGGCCGTCACCAGACCTTCGTCTTCAAGTTGCTGCAGGACCGGGTAGATCGATCCGGGGCTCGGTCGCCACGTCTCATTGGACCGCTCGGTGAGCTCTTGAATGAGTTGGTATCCGTTGCCGGGCTTCTCGTCCAGAAGGACGAGGACGGCGGCGCGTACGTCGCCGCGACGTTGGCGACGACCATCTCGCCGTAGGGGTCCACCACGGAAGGGTCCGTCGTGACCACCGTGCAAGTGCCCAGGTCCTCGACGGCGACGAAGCTCGTCGCGACCGGACCGCTCACCCCGAGGGTAATCGTTTTCGTTGAACATTTTGTTCCTCCAAAGTTCTTTCAGTACTACTGCAGTACTAATTAAGTAATACAACGATATATCGTTAATATTCGTTTGTCAAGGACTTTTTTTCCACATATCAACTCACCGACGTGGGACGACCCGCACCGTTCGTAAATAGAGCCTCTGGTGAGGACTTCTCGAAAAACAGGCGCGGATTACTCGCCCGGGCGCGGTCCGAGGAGGTCCCACCGGTTGCCCGCGATATCGCGAAATACCACCACTTTTCCGTAGGGTTCCTCACGCGGTACGGTCACCACTTCGACCCCGGCTTGCGTCATTCGCTCCAGGGTCGCGTCAAAATCGTCGACGCGCAAGAAGAATCCGACGCGCCCGGCAGTCTGATTCCCGACGACCGCCGCTTGAGTGTCACCGTCAGCTTGGGCGATCAATATTCCCGTTTGTGCCAACGGTGGCCGCACGACCACCCAGCGTTTGGGTCTCCCGTCATTCGTCAAGGACTCGGTGTCCTCAATCAGTTCAAAGCCCAAGACGTCGACGAAGAAAGTGAGTGCTTCGTCGTAGTCGCGAACCACGATGGCCATGAGATCAATTTGCATTGTCCCAGGGTACCGAGATGACGGTCGAAACGCCGAGGCCGCGACGTTGTCGCTAGGCCAGGTCCTCGCGGTGCACGGGTCCGATCACCATGGTGCGGTCCACCGACTTGCACATGTCAAAAATCGTCAGGCACGCCACCGTCGCTCCCGTGAGGGCCGGCATCCAGGTGCTCACGGAGTCATCTCCCGCGACGCCCACTCGTACCGCGACGAAGGTGTCGCCAATATCGAACTCCACGCTCACGTCAACGGTCAGAACGGGGTCGAGGAGCGGCAGATAGTTCGCGGCCGCCTTGGCCGACTGGAGTCCGGCGAAGCGGGCCGCCGCCAGCACGTCACCTTTTTGCAGGGCGTTTGCCTTCACCAACTTCGCGGTACTTTCGAGCATCTGTACGTGACCGCACGCGTACTGGCGAGTTGCCGTGGAGCGCGTGTCACTCGAGTCGTCCATGGTTCAATCTACCTTCGCTCCCAACGCGACGGCGCGAGTCGCAACGACGTCACGTACTCTTTTGAAGTGGTCTACCAGGCAAAAATCGTGACCGTGTCGGATTCGGTGAGCGACGGGACACGAGTCGACGGCGCCGGGCCGGCGCTGCAGACTCGGCTGGAGGCGGCGAATTTCCACGTCGTCGAACGACGAGTCGTTGCCGACGGCGTGACGTCAGTGGCCGCAACTCTGACGACGTTATCCGCGAATTTCGCCGGACTCATCGTGACGACCGGCGGCACCGGATTCTCACCACGAGATCTCACGCCCGAAGCGACGCTTCAGGTCGTGGAGCGAGAGGCCCCGGGTCTCGACGAGCTCATGCGATCCACCAGTCCCTACGGTGCGCTGTCGCGCTCTCGCTCGGGCACGATCGGGCGCTGTCTCATCCTCAACACGCCCGGGTCACCGCGCGCGGCCGTTGAATGTGTCGAGGCGGTTTTGCCGCTGCTGGCCCACGCCCTCGACCTCTTATCGGGGACGTCGGACGTTCACCCGCCCGAAATCGGTGGAAGCACCGCGACTTCGTCATGATCGCCGACCGCACGGCGGCGGTCCGCGGGTTCACCATTGACCCAGACTTGACTGGTCGCCAACACGTCGGAGAACGCCAGCCCGTAGCGATCGACCGCAGCGCGCAGGACCTCGGCGACGGTGGCACCGTCAATATGGTCGTCGCGTACGCCGGCCGCTTCACGCGCTGGGCCGAGCAACAGTATCCGGCTCACGAGCGCGCCAACGAGTCGTAGCCCACAATCACCACGTCCGCGCCCTCGCCCACGCCATAGGAACCACCGGGCTCGAGGATGGCGATGGCGTTCGAGTTGACGATGGCGCTCATGAGGTGTGAGTTGTGACGCGCCGCGTCGATGACGTGAATTCGTCCATCGTCGCCGACGATGGCGCTCACGTGCACTAAATGAATCTTGCCGTCGACGGGTGCGGGCAGGGAGATGTCGAGAGTCGCGAGGATGCGCGGTCGCTCGATGAGATGATGACCACCGAGAGTGCGTAACGCGGGTCGAACGAACATCTCGAAGCTCACTCGGGTCGACACGGGATTGCCCGGTAGTCCAAAGACCGGTGTGGGGACGTTGCCGACGAGTCCGAAGGCGAAGGGCTTCGCCGGTTTGATCGCGACTTGCACGGAGCGCGACCGACCCGCCGCGAGGTCGCCAATCACACCCTTCACGTGATCCACGTCGCCCACACTCACCCCACCGGTGGAAATGACGACGTCACAGCGCGCTATCGCGTCGGTGAGTCGCCGCGCAATCTCGTCGCGATCGTCGGCGACCACTCCGAGATCGACTCCAATCATCCCCACTTCTCGCACGAGGCCGAGAACGAGCGGACGATTCAAATCGCGAATTTGACCCGGGACCAGCGCCTCCGTCGTCAACGCCAACTCGTCGCCCGTGGAAAGCACTCCGACCACGGGGCGCCGATACGCCCACACTGATGACAAACCCTGACCGGCCATCACGGCCAACGCCGTCGGGGTCAGTTCGCTCCCGGAAGTGACGAGGACTTGACCGACCCGCACGTCGTCGCCCGGCACGCGCACGCACGCACCCACGGCGACTTCGTGCGGTACGACCACGTGATCGTCCTCGATCGTCAGGTCCTCGATCCTGCACACGGTGTCGGCACCCTCGGGGAGGGGGGCACCCGTCATAATCCTCATGGCTTCACCCGGTTCGAGTGTTCGCGGCGACGGCCTGCCCGCCAGGATTGAACCAACGATGTTCAAGCGAGCACCACCCGGAGACGTGTCGACGGCGCGAAAGGTGAAACCGTCCATTGACGAATTGAGAAAACTGGGAACCTGCTCGCGCGCGATCACGTCAGTGGCGACGGCGCAACCCAACGCCCCTTCCAGGATCATCTCTTCGGGCTCGAGAGCTCTGAGATCTCGCAGGACGAAATCCTTCGCCTCCTGCAGTGAAATCACCGCGCTCCCCTCGTCGCGACACACCACGTGGCGAACTTCTCACACATCGCGCACACCCACGATGTCGTGAGCCTCTTCACTCCACGTCGATCCGCCGATCCATACCTCGCGTTTCCACATCGGCACTGTCGTCTTGACCGTGTCAATGCAAAACTGGGCTGCCTCGAAGGCTTCTCGCCGATGGGGCGATGACACGGCAACCACGACCGCCGGCTCTTCCAGGAGAACTCGCCCCACGCGATGATGAATCACGATGGCGCACACCTCGGGCCACCGCTCGCGCGCCACCGCCGCGACGTCACGCATCCGAACTTCCGCAAGATCCGTGCTGGTCTCGTATTCGAGTTCGACAATGTCGTGGTCCGTCGTAGAACTTCGACGTGCCGTCCCACAAAAGGTCACCACCGCCCCACTTTCGGGGCGCGTGGCCCACCGGGTCAGTTCTTCGGTGCGAAGTGGAAGTGCGGACACTTCAATCCAGTTGCTGCTGTCGGTGAGATGCACATCCCTCACCCTAATTTGAGGCCAGGTCTAGCGGGTACGCTCGCCTCGCCAGCGCGCCAGCGGATCAGAGTTTCTCGGCGAGTTTGGCCAGCGCGGCGATCTTCGACTTCGAGAGAGTCTTGTTCTCTACACTCGCGCCGAACAATCGCGTACCACTGAGAATTCCAGTGATTCCCTGACCCGTGATACCCGCCTCGCTGAGGCTGAAGTAGAAGCCCGGCACCCCAAGTCCGGAGTACGCGATGAACTTCAACTTGGCGATGGAACTGGCCTTGGCAAGCGACGCCTGTATTTCGGCGGTGGTGAGCGGCTTCGAAAGCACTTCGTAAGTCAGCGTGACATCCTTCAAGACTGCGGCGACGCTCGTGACACCGCCGTACGTGCACGTCGTCTCGACGGCGGACGTCTCGTAGTTTGACGCCGTCGCCTTGAGATGATTGACGTTGAGAGTGCCCGACGGAACCTTGTAACCCACAATCGACGAAATGGTGGCGGCACTCACTCGGTTGCACACTGACGATGTCAATGATTGAAAGCTGGGGAGTTCGCGGTTGCGCCCCGCGCTCGTCAGTCCCGAGGCGGACGCCGCCGTGGCGCCTGGCGGAACGCTCACCAGGGCCGTGACACCCACGACGCCGATAACACAGGTGCGCGCCAGCGCACGGAGATGGAGCCGATTGGAAGAATGATTTTGGGGATTGCTACGCATCGCGGGGCCTCCTTGACCAGTGACCCTCGCCACTCAGAGTGAACGCTACATTGTCATCAGCGGCCGAGTCGCCCGCACTATCCACGATCGCGTTGGTTCGCCGGGGTGCGGTCGTCGTTCGAGGCAAGCACTCAGTCCAATGACGTGGTCGCGGGCACTGCAATAGGGGCACCCGCCCACGTCGGACATTAAGAACGCAAATAGTCCTCGCAGGGAAAAATTATGGCGTATCTGCGGCTATTTTCTCTTATTATGACTGTATATGATGCTTTCGCCACGAGAAACCCGCTTTCGTCGATGGCGTCGTGAGCACCACTTACCCGTGACTGAAGGGACGATTATGCGCAACGGGAACGCCCCCGCTGACTTGGTAGGAACCGCGAGAGGATTCTTCTCTCGCACGACGGGCGTGTGCGTACTCCTCGGCGTCGTGATCGGCGTCGTGGTCGTACCTTCGAACGCGCGAGCGTCGGCCAACCACTCGGGTTCAGTTGACGTCCTCTACGCCGGCTCACTTCTCGACGTCATGCAGCAAAAGATTGATCCGGCGTTTCACCGCGCGACGGGGTACAGCGTCGCGGGCATCTCCAACGGTTCTGCGGCTCTGGCTAGTGAGATCAAGGGCGGTACCGAGGTCGGGGACATCTTTTTGAGTGCCTCGACCAAGGTGGACTCCACCCTCGAAGGGGCGGCGAACGGAAATTGGGTGTCGACCTATCACGAGTTCGGGCGATCGCAATTGATCCTTTGTTACAACCCCTCGTCGAAGTTCGCCCCCCTCCTGCGCCGCGAGCCGTGGTTCGACGTGGTCGACAAGCCCGGCTTCATCCTGGGGCGCACCGATCCGGCGACTGACCCCAAGGGCGTGCTGGCCGTCGACGCACTCCGGGGTGTCGCACAAAGTTTCGACCTCCCCCACCTCGCACCCTTGGCCACGTCAAAGTCCAATGTCTTCAGCGAGACTTCATTGATGGGTGAATTACAGGCTGGCCAAATCGACGCGGGTTTCTTCTACCAAATCGAGGCGAGCGCGGCGCACCTAAAGACACTGCCCCTCGTGGGCACCAGCCTCTTCGCTAAATACACCGTGGCGCAACTGAAGAACGCGCCGCACCCGGCGGCCGCTGTTGCCTTCATCAACTTCATCCTCGGACCAGAGGGTCGTTCGCTCCAACGAGCTGACGGCATCTCACCGCTGGTGCCCGCCCCGACGTTCACTCACTAACCTTCAGCCCATGGCAACCACGGTGGACGCCCGCGCCGGGCGTGGTGTGGCGTGGCGACGTCCTCGCGTCAGCGTGCTCACGGGCCTCGGCGGTCTGATTGTGGTGTACCTGGCGCTGCCACTCGGAGCGTTTCTCGTCCGTCTCGTGACGTCGGACCAACGAGGATTCGCGGTGCCGGGTCTGTACCCATCGTTGTGGACGTCGGTGAGTTGCGCGACCATTTCATTGGCGATCGTGACGCTCTTTGGAGTTCCCCTCGCCTTCGTCCTCGCGCGCTCGAGAAGTCGCCTCGCCACCATCGTCGGGGTCATCGTCCAGATCCCTCTCGCGTTGCCCCCTCTGATGAGTGGCATCGTTTTGATCTACGTGATTGGTCCCTATACGTTCCTCGGGCGACTGTTCCATCGCGATCTCACCAATTCGCGTACGGGCATCATCATCGCCATGACCTTCGTGGCGGCACCGTTTCTCATCGTGGCCGCCCGCGCCGCCTTCTCGACCCTCGACCAAGGTCTCTTGGACGTGGCCCACACCCTGGGGCACGCGGACGTGTCACGCTTCGTGCGCGTCGCGGTCCCCATCGCCGGGCCGAGCATTCGTGCGGGCATGCTCCTCACGTGGTTGCGCGCTTTCGGAGAATACGGCGCGGTCGTCGTCCTGGCCTTTAATCCGACGTCCTTGCCGATATACACCTACAACCAATTCAGTGGCACAGGACTACCCACGACCCTGGCGCCCACGGCGCTCGCCATGGGCGTGGCCGTGGTGGCCGTGGCGATCAGTCGGGTCTCCCCTTCGAAGAGACGGGGCGCGACGTCGCCCCCTGCTCCCATCTCGCCTCCGGCCCTCGCGCCCCAGTCCGTCGCCTTTTGCGCGCACCACAAAGTAGGAACCTTCGAAGTGAACCTGGCGCACCCGGCCGTCGGCCACCTGGCGATTCTCGGACCCTCGGGTTCGGGAAAATCGCTGTCACTACGTTCACTGGCCGGTCTCGCTGGCGAGAGCGAACTGTCGTGCAACGGGCTGTCGCTAACGTCCACTCGCGTCTCGGAGCGCCCGGTGGGTTACGTCGCCCAAGGCTTTTCGCTGTTTCCTCACCTCAGCGTCTGGCAACATTTACTGTTCGGACGTCGCGCCACGCCGGAGCTAGCGGCGTATTGGTGCGGGCACCTCCAGCTCGGTGGCCTCGAATCGCGTCGTCCGGCGGAACTCTCGGGAGGCCAGCGTCAGCGTGTCGCGCTGGCCCAAGCGCTGTGCAATTCGCCGCACGTCTTGCTGCTGGACGAGCCGTTCTCCGCCCTCGACGCACCCGTGCGAGCGGAGATGCAACGCCTCTTACGTCGACTGCAACGCGAGACCCAACTCGCGACGGTGCTCGTCACCCACGACTCCAGCGAGGCCGCCCTTCTCTCGGAGGACATCGTCGTTTTGAGCGAAGGTCGCGAAGTGCAGTCCGGCTCGGTTCGAGACGTGTTCAGCCGCCCCGTATCGGCCCACGCGGCGCGCCTCCTCGGAATGGTCAATCTCTTCGAGGCCGTCGTAGTCTCAGAAACGTTATTAGACGTCGACGGCGTCACGGTGGCGGTCGCGACAACTTCGGTGCCGATAGGTAGTCGAGTGACTTGCAGTGTCCGACCCGACGATTTACGTCTGCACCCGCACGCGGGAGGCAAGTCGTTGGCGAACGAGCCGACGTTGCGCGCAAAGATCACCGACATCGCCGACGTCGGTACCGCGTATCTCGTCTTCGTCTCCGTCGGCACGACGGAACTCCAGGCGCGTTCTGAGGAAGTCAATGGGTTAGTCATTGGCGAGGAGTGCGTCGTCACCTTCGCGCACGCCAAGGTGCACCTGTGGCCGACTGCACTCGACAATGACGAGGGGCTTCAAATGACACGAGGCACCCACCACTAAAACTGCGACGGGATCTCCACGCCGACGTTGGTCGCCTTGACGACCGCGTCGACGACTACGCCGGGGGCTAACTTCAACTCGTCGGCCGCTTCGCGCGTGATGAGTGATACGAAGCGGTGCGGGCCAGCCTGGATCTCGACCTGGGCCACGACTTTGTCCTTGACCACTTTCGTCACGATCCCCACGAAGCGATTGCGCGCCGACTGCGCTCGTGGTTGGTGAGTGGTGGCGTCACCGGCGATCTCGATCGCGAGCGCCGCGAGGTCCGCCCCGTCGTAGTAGCGACGTCCGTCGGGGGCCACGGTGGCGGAAATCCGCCCGGCACTGGCCCATCGGCGCAACGTGTCCACGCTGACGCCCAGCACTTGAGCGGCTTGGCCCACACGATATTTCGCCACGGCCCCAGGTTAACGAGCGTGGTGCGCGCTGGACCTTCGCACGACTCGCAATAATGTAGGGATGGCAAAGACCTTCGACGGCGTTGACGAGACCCTGGGTCACTGGCTCGTCGAACAACCCCTATTTTGTGTGGCCACCGCCCCGCTCGCACCCGGCGGGTCGGTCAACTGCTCGCCCAAGGGCAACCGCCAGGAGTTCGCGGTCATCACCCCGACGCGCGTCGCCTACCTGGATCAAACCGGCTCGGGGGTCGAGACCATCGCGCACCTGCGCGAGAACGGGCGTATCGTCCTGGTCTTTTTCGCCATTTCCGGGCCCCCGCGGATCGTGCGACTCCACGGTCGCGGATCGGTCGTCGAGCGCGACGCGTCCGCATTTCACGACGTCGCGACTCACTTCCCTTCGGCCGACGGCGTGGGAGTACGTTCGATCATCGTGGTCGACCTCGAGCGAGTCTCCGACTCCTGCGGCTACGGCGTGCCACTGCTGAGCCTCGACGAGCACCGTCCCACCATGGATCAGTGGTCACGGCGCAAGGGCCCCGACGGAATCCGTGACTACTGGAAGGAGAAGAACCTCACCAGTATCGACGGTATCGAGGGACTGGTCCTCGATTGAAAAACCCGTCGGGGCGAAAGTCAGCCACCGATCATCGACATCGAACGCCGCGGCGCCAAGAAGCCCACCTCGTTGATGGCGTGACCCGGGTACTTCGCCCACACCGCGCGACGTAACAATGTGGCGAGGTCCTCGTCACTGCCGCCACCACGCAGCACGTCGCGCGCGCTCAGTTCGGCGTCGGAGAAGAGGCAGTTACGCACGGAACCTTCGGCCGTCAAACGTAGTCGGTTACAGGTGCCGCAGAAGGGCTCGCTGACCGACGAAATAAGGCCGACCTCCCCGACACCGTCGGCGAAGACGAAGCGCTCGGCGGGAGCCACGCGCGAGGCGTCGTCGAGACGGCGCAGGGACCAGCGTTCGTCGATAATGGTGAACACCTCGCTCCCGGTGACGAGCTGGGAACGCTCCCATTCTCCTTGGGCGTCGAGAGGCATGAACTCGATGAAGCGCACCAGTCGACCCGTTCGTCGCGCGAAGTCCGCGAAATCCAAGATCTCGTCATCGTTGCGCCCCCGCAGCAACACCACGTTGACCTTGAGCGGGGTGAGCCCGGCCGCTTCGGCGGCGTCCATGGCGTCCAGCACCGTCGCGAGATCGCCGCGACGGCGAATCGAAGCGAAGCGCTCGGCACGCAGAGAATCGCAACTGATGTTGACGCGAGTGAGACCAGCGGCCTGCAGAGACGCGGCCAGGGGAGCCAGGAGTATCGCGTTGGTCGTCATCGCGATGTCGTCAAATCCGACGTCGGCGATCATTGCCACCAGTTCGACCAGACTACGGCGCACCAGCGGCTCCCCGCCCGTCAGTCGCACCGAGGTGACGCCCAGGTCTCGCGCGACGCGCGCGACGCGCGCGATCTCTTCGAAGCTCAAGAGCTCGTCGCGTCCCATGAAGGTCATGCCCACTTCGGGCATGCAGTACACGCAGCGCAGGTTGCAGCGGTCGGTCACCGAGATGCGCAGGTCAGTGTGAAGTCGCCCGTAGGCGTCAATGAGGGGGCCCGACGTCGGAAGTGGCGCGTGACGCGCGCCGTCGCTCGTCGCGGGCCTCACCGAGAGTCCCACCGCCGTACGCACCGACTCATCGCCCCTTAGCGATACCACGTCAGCGTCTCGTTCGTCGGCGACGTCGCGTCCACAGTTAGGTCATTTCGCGTCACGTCGAAAGCCTAACGGCGCTCGCGGGACGCTCCCCGAGGAACATTCCAGGTCGCCCACTAACATCACCGTGAGAGACCGCTCTCGCCGGTACCACGAAGAAGGAAGCCGATGGACGAGAAGACGTTGTCGCACGTCGACGGTGACGGCAAGCTCCAGATGGTTGACGTCACTCGCAAGGAGCCCAGTCGACGCGTCGCCGAGGCGCGTTGCCTGGTCGCGAGCGGTCTCGACCTCACCTCGATGGGCGAAGCAGGACTGAGCGGTGACGTCGTCGTGTTGGCGCGACTGGCCGGAATCCAGGGCGCGAAGAATACGGCGAATCTCATCCCCTTGTGTCATCCCCTCGCGCTGCACGACGTCGCCGTCGAGGTCGTGGCGCACCCGCGAGGACTCGAGGTGCGCTCGCGCGTCGTGACCGTCGAACGAACCGGGGTCGAGATGGAGGCACTCAGCGCGTGTTGTGTCGCCGCACTGAGCCTCCTCAACGTACTCCTCGCCCACGACGCGCACGCGCGCATTGACGACGCCGCGGTCACGTCCAAGAGTGGTGGGACCTCGGGCGACTGGTTTCGTGGCGCCCACGCACTGCCGGACTCCCCGTGACGCCCGGGCCCAACGGATTCCCTCGCGGTGCGTAAAGCGACTTTTAACGAAGAGATACCGCGGCGCCCCATCAGCGGATTGCTGTTGAGCGGGGGATCGAGTTCGCGAATGGGCCAAGACAAGACCCAGCTACGAGTCGAGGGCGTCACGCTCGCCCAACGCACCGCACAGCTCCTCGAACGCGTCGTCGACGACGCCCTCGAGGTGGGTCCCGGGACGTCCGGACTCGGCTCGGTCCGCGAAGAGCCACCGGGCGAGGGTCCCCTGTCGGCGTTGGTCGTGGGATACGAGGCGCTGCACGAACGCGGAGCACCCGCTGACGCGCTCGTCGTCGCGAGTGACCTACCGAATTTGACCGAGGAGCTGTTGGCGTTTCTGGTCGGGTTCGACGCGCCCGGTTCACTCGTGCCGATGGTCGAGGGCCACTACCAACCACTGTGTGCGCGATGGGCGCGCCAGGACCTGGACGCCGCAGTCATACGGCGGCGCGAGGGTGAACGGAGTCTTCGCTTTCTCCTGACCCAGCCCCGCGTGACGTTGCTCGAAGAACCTGGCTGGCGCCACGTCGCATCGGTGGACACCTTCGCTGACGTCGACACACCCGACGAGGCCAAACGGTGGGGACTACTCCTCTAAAAGTTCGTCGGTCGCGGTGGTGATAGCTTGCGCGAGTTCGAGAGCCTCGGCGAGCGGAATATTGCTCTGGGCTGCCAGCCAACAGGCCACCGGCGCAGCGGTGCGCTCAGAGGCGTGGGCCGCACAGCCCGCGAGAGCGAGGACGATTTCGATATCCTCGTCGCTCGGTGCGCCGATGCCAAGACGCTGGGCGAAGGCGCCAATCCACTCACTCGATGATGTCATGGGCGCATCATATCGACACCGCAGTGACCACTCGACCGTCACATTTACGCGGTCGTTAGGCTCATTGACGTGACGCGGTTCTCTCTCGGTGACGACCCCAGCAACGAAGCCCCGGAGGCATCGTGAGCAGGTCATCACCCCAACGTCGAGTGTGGCGCCTGCGCGTCGGCGAGACTCCCACGTCGGAGCGCGATGCGCTGGCGGGCGAAGAACCTCTCGAGATTCGCGTCGGGGGGCGTTCGTTGGCGGTGACGATGCGCACACCGGGTGACGACTTCGAACTAGCCGCTGGCTTCCTCGTCAGCGAGGGCGTCGTCAGTCAACGCAATGAACTCACCACCATGAAGTATTGCGCCGGCAAGGGCGACGACGCTGTCAACAGTTTCAACGTGTTGGACCTTGCACTCGCCGCTGGGGTCGCGGCCCCCGACGACAGCGTCGCGCGCGCCTTCTTTACGACGAGTTCGTGTGGTTTGTGCGGCAAGGCGTCCATCGACGCCGTGCGAACGCGATCACGTTTCGAAGTACGCGACGATCCGCTGCGGGTGCGCCCCGAGGTGGTGGTGTCGTTGCCCTCGCGACTTCGCGGCGCGCAGTCGATCTTCGACAAGACCGGCGGTCTGCACGCGGCGGGTCTCTTTGACGCCCGCGGCACGATGCTCGTGTTGCGCGAGGACGTCGGTCGCCACAATGCGGTCGACAAGGTGCTGGGTTGGGCACTCCTCGAAGGGCGACTACCCCTGCGCGAGACCATCCTCATGGTGTCGGGACGTGCCTCATTCGAATTAGTGCAAAAGGCCGTGATGGCTGGCGTGGCGATGCTCTGCGCGGTATCGGCGCCGTCGTCGTTGGCGGCCGATCTCGCCGAAGAATCCGGTGTGACCCTGGTGGGTTTCGTGCGCGACCCCACCATGGTGATCTACACCCACCGTCAGCGAATCATCGACGCGTAGCGCTACTTCGTTGCCGCGACCCGAGCCTGCAGACGCACCACGAGTGATGTTGACGTCGGCGTATTGCTCTGCAAGGCCGTCGAATCCAGGGGCACGAGGACGTTGGCCTCGGGAAAGTACGTGGCGGCGCACCCGCGTGCGGTGCGATAGGCCACGCAGCGGAGATCCCTTAAGTGAGGTTCTTCGCCGTTCCACGCGCTCACGATGTCAACCCGGTCGCCGTCGGTGAGACCGCGAACTGAAAGATCGTCCGCATTGACGAACGCCACCTGACGCCGCCCCTGATGCCGCGAGAGCGATCGTCGAGTCCGTATACCGTCGTGTTGAACTGATCGTGCGAGCGCATCGTTTGCAACAACAAGTAACCCTCGGGAACGTCGGGCGCGTCGGGTGGGTTGCGCGTGAAGCGGGCCATGCCCGTGACGGTGTGATAGATCCGTCCCCCGTGGGGTCCGCGCGGCAACATGAAACCGCCGGGCCTCTCGACGCGACGCTCGAAATCGTCCAAGCCCTCGACGACGTGTGAGACGTGGCGACGAATCACGGTGTAGTCACCCGATATCTCGGTCCAGCCCATCTCGTCGCCGAAGAGAGTACGGCCAAGTTCACACACGATGGCAACTGCGCAGCGACGTCGAGCCGGGATCGAGACGACCGCGTGAGGCTCTTCGTCTCGATCGCGTTGCGACCCGACGCCAGCTTCGGTTCGCGCGCGCCCGTGCGTTCGCGCGCAGTGGCCCAGCGCAGTTTCACGAGTCTGACCAACGCGTCTTCGGTGTCGCTGTTGGCCATCGTCCCCCACGAGAACATTGGTTATCCGGCGATGATCGTGGCGGTGATCGATCTCATCAACGCGGTCCGCCTGCACGCGAAACTGCGCCACGTCGAGTACGTCATCTTGATAGTGATCTTCGCTGGCTACGTGACCCAATTGGCGGTCGGCGTCACCTTGTTGGCCCGACCGCACGACAGCGCGATGGTAGCCACCATCGCGTATCTCATCTTCGCGTCCTTCGCCTTCGCCCTCACCCGCGTGTGGGTGCTCATCCAAGGATCGTTCGCGCCAGAGTCAGAGTAAATCCACCGCCACCGCAGCCACCAACGGCGATGAACGATGGCGCCAGTTCGAGAGAACCGCGATCACCAGGCTCACGCCACCATTGAACGCCGTCACCGCCAACACGGCCCAGAGGTGAGCGCCCGTGTAGTACACGACCCACAGGGCACTCACCGTCACCGCGAGGGTCCAGGAACTCGCCGACACCCCCGCGGCGGCCCCGCCGCGCAGGAGTCGTACCAACTGCGGCGCGCGCATCAGGGTCCCGGTCACTCCGGCGCCGATCACGGCCCCGGTCCAGCCCCACACCCACGCTGGCACCAGGCAACACAGCACCACGACGACGAGGCAGCGCACGACCACTTCGGGCCGCGACCAGGGACGTAGTCCCACGAGGAGCGACACCTCAAACGGCACGGCCACCAGACCGCCGACGACGAGTTGCCACGAGTGCACGTCGATTCCGTAGATGATCCAAAACACCCCCAGATAAAAGAAAAGTGTCCAGGTCGTGAGCGAGACGCCGTCCACCCCGTGGCGACGCAGCCGCGTCGACTGGACGTAGACCGAAAAGGTGCTCAACACGACGGCGAGCCAGCCCATCGCCACCGTGAACGCTGTGAAATTCATTCGTCACCCCCGCCCGCGACTGCGTCACGCGGTGGGCGCACGGTCGAAATTGGGGAGATCACGTCCGCAAGGCGACGTGGCACGACACGAAGTGTCCGTCGGCTTTCTCGGTGAGTGTGGGAGCCACGTCACGACAGTGGGGTTCGACCAGCGCACAGCGCGGCGCGTAGGGGCAGCCCTGGGTCACTCTGTCCACTTGCACGTGGACCGCGACCTGGGTGACACGGCGCGATCGTTCGTGTTGGGGGTCGGGCAAGGGGACGGCGTCGGCCAGCGCCGCGGTGTAGGGATGCAGCGGCGTCACGAAGACCTGGTCGTAGCGGCCACGTTCGACGACGTCGCCTAAGTACATCACCGCGATGTCGTCACTGATGTGACGCACCATCGAGAGGTCGTGGCTGATGAAGACGTACGACAGCTTTAATTGGTCCTGGATACGTACGAGGAGATTGATGATCTCGGCGCGCACCGAGACGTCGAGCGCCGACGTCGGTTCGTCCAGCACCAGGATCTGGGGTTCGACCGCGAGCGCGCGAGCGATGGCGACGCGCTGGGCTTGCCCGCCGGACAACTCGTGCGGGTAGCGCGCGGTGAACCTCCCGGTGAGCCCCACCATGGAGAGCAGCTCGGCAATGCGCGTGTCCACCGCGTCCTGGTGCAGCGAGTGCACGCGCAGCACTTCGCGCAACGTCTTGTCGACGGTCATGCGCGGGTCGAGGGAGGAGAACGGGTCTTGGAACACCAGTTGGATCTGTCGGGCGAGGGAGCGTGACGCCCCGTGTTCGGAGGTGACGATCGCGGCGTTATCAATGGTGATCGTGCCCGCCGACGGGGCTTCGAGTCCCACCAGGAGTCGCGCGAGGGTTGACTTGCCGCACCCGCTCTCGCCGACGATCCCGAACGTGGTCCCGCGCTCGAGTTCGAGCGTGACGTCGTTGAGCGCGTTCGTGCGTGGCTGGTCGCGTCGACCGCCGTAGACCTTGGCTAAGTGAGAAGCGTGAAGGACCAGGTCTACCACTCGGCGGGATCCTTCCAGCACGCGGCGAAGCTCCCCTCGCCACGATTGATCAATTCTGGTTCCACTTCGGCGCACTTCGCTACGGCGTAGGGACAACGCACGCGATAGGGACAGCCCGCACCCAGTCGCGTCGGGTCCGGCGGCGTGCCACCGATCTGGTGTAGGGGCGAACGATGCGAACTCCCCATACCCGGGAGCGACTGTAACAACGCCTTGGTGTAGGGGTGCGTGGGGCGCGCAAAGAGTTGTGACGTCGTCGCCTTTTCGACGACGCGCCCGGCGTACATGACGGCCACGGTGTCCACGAGACTGGCCACGACGCCCAGGTCGTGGGTGACCCAGAGCACCGCCATCCCGGTGTCGGACTGCAGTGAGGTCACCAGTTCGAGAATCTGACGCTGGATGGTGACGTCCAGTGCCGTCGTCGGTTCGTCGGCGATGAGCACGCGCGGTGAGGTTGCCAGCGCCATGGCGATCATCACGCGCTGGATCATGCCGCCCGAGAGTTGGTGTGGGAACGACGTGCGCACCCGCTCGGGGTCGGCCAGACCCACTTGTCGCAGGACCTCGCGGGTGCGATCGCGCGCGAGGTCCGAAGTGGCGCCGTGAGCCCGCAGCGTCTCTTCCACTTGTTTGCCGACGTGCACGAGTGGATTCAGCGAGCTCATCGGGTCTTGGTACACCATCGCGATCTCGCCACCGCGCACTTCGCGCAAGCGTCGATCGTTCACGTGAGCCAGGTCCTCGCCGTCGAGGAGGATCTGACCTTGCAGCACGCTCAGCGGGGGTGACGCCAACAAGCGCAGGACCGACAGCATGGTCAATGTCTTGCCGGAGCCGCTCTCTCCCACGATGCCCAACTTCTCACCCGGGGCTACCGAGATGTTCACTCCGCGCACGATCTCGTCGCTGCCGTGGCGACGAACGATCCCGATGTGCAGGTCGCGAATGTCGAGCAACGGAGCGCTCACGACGCCCCTGACAAGCCCGGACCCTCGAACACCAGTCGCGTCGGGGCGCGTGCGGCGCCCAACGACGTCACCACCTGACGGCCGGGGATGATGGCGCCCAGTACCGTCGCGTGGGAGGCACCGGTGCACGAGGCAATCGTGCTCGTCAGTCCCTGGACGCTCAAGAACCCGATGAGCGCGAAGAGCGTCGCCTCCTTGGCCGCCTCCGGCACGCCGAAGTCGTCGATGAGCGCGATGGTCACGTCGGGGAGGTGACGACGCAGCGCGTCCATGAGTACCGGGTTGCGCGTGCCGCCGCCGGAAGCGAAGAGCTCGACCACCCCGTACTCGAGGACGGCGTCGGCGACGGTGCGCGCGGTGAGTTCGCACAGCGTCGCGAGCAGGTCGTCGCGCGCGATGGCGCGATCGGCGAGGTAGGCCTTGAGGTAGTCCAGGTGAAAGAGTTCCTTGCCCGTCGACTTGGGAGCGGGCTGCGCGTAGTACGGCTCGGCCATCATCGCCCCCAGCAGTTCGACGTCCACCTCACCGCGCGCGGCGCTCGCTCCGTCGAGGTCGAAGGTCTCCGCACCGTAGGTGAGCCAGGTGGTCGCCGCGTCCATCAGTGCGTTGGCGGGCCCAATGTCAAGGGCCAGCGGCGCGCGATCGGCGCCGACGACGGTGATGTTGGAGATGCCACCGAGATTCAGGGCCCCACGGACCGCCGACGAATTGCTACCCAGGAGCAGCACGTCGATCAGACTCGCCAGCGGAGCGCCGTGCCCCCCCGCGGCCACGTCGCGACTGCGCACGTCGGTCACGACCGTTGCACCGGTCGCCTCGGCGATCCACGCGCCCTGGCCGATTTGCAGCGTCCCCAGGGCGTGGCCCTCGTTCACCCAGTGAAAGACGGTCTGTCCGTGCGAGCACACCACGTCGAGCGCCCCGTGAAAGAACTCGTCGGACATGGCCCGAGCTACTGCGGCGAAGCTCTGACCGATCAACGTGTCGAGTCGACAGACCTCGTCGATCGTCGTCGTCTGCGGGGGGAGAAGTCGCGCGACGCGCGCATGCAGATCCGGCGCGTAGGGGACCGAGTGGTGCCCGAGGAGTCGCACGTGCACGGTGTCGTCCACCAGTTGCAACTCGGCCGCCACCGCCTCGAGCGCGTCGTACGAGGTTCCTGAAATCATGCCAATGACGTTCATGAGTTTAACGTGTCCTTGTTCGTGGGTCGGAGGCGTCGCGTAGTCCGTCGCCGAGGAAGTTGAATCCGATGACCGCGATCACGATCACCAGCGACGGTCCGACCAGGGTCCACCAGGCGACACTCGCGAGCGAACTCGAGTTGTTCACCATGTCGCCGAGCGACTGCGTCGGCGGGGGTGGGCCCAGGCCCAAGAAACTCAGTCCCGCCTCGGCCAAGATGGCCCAGGCGAGCGCCAGACTCGTCTGCACGGCGATGACACCCGCGACGTTGGGCAAGATGTGTCGCCACAGGAGTCGCGGTCGAGAAAATCCCAATACGCGACCCGCGCGCACGAAGTCCGATTCGCGAAGAGCCAGCACCGGACTGCGTACCACGCGCACGAAGATGGGGATCCACCCCACGCCGATGGCGATCGAACTGTCCACGATGCCCGGACCCAGCGCGGTCACGATCGCCAGCGCGAACAAGACGGTGGGAATCGCGAACATCATGTCGGTGACGCGCATGATGGCCGCCGAGGTCCACTTACCCAAGAACCCCGCGATGATGCCCCCGATGGTGCCGATCACGCCGGCGATCACCACCGATAAGAACGCAATTTCGAGCGAGACGCCCAGGCCCTGCAACGTTCCCGAGAACACGTCGCGACCGAACTGGTCGGTCCCCATGAGGTGCGACCAGGAGATGCCCTGCAGTACCGCTCCCGGGTCCTGGGTGTCGGGAGAATATGGCGTGACGCCCCAGATGCCGAGTAATCCGGCCACGACGACGACGATGACGATGACGACGCCAATTCGGCCGTTGCGGCTGCGCCACAGCGCGCCGAACCAGCCGCGGTGCCCCACGACGTCCTCTGCGGCGACGGGCGCGCCAACAGCACTGACGTCGGACACGCTCATCGCTTCCTCGTTCGCGGATCGATCACGGGGTACAAGAGGTCCACGAACATGTTGACGATAACGAAGCCCGCCGCGAACACCAACGTCACACTTTGCACGAGGGGATAGTCCTGGTTCTTGATGCCGGTGATGAGCAGGCTCCCCATCCCTGGCAGGACGAAGATCTGTTCGATGATGACGGTGCCGCCCAGCAAGTAGCCGAGCTGAATCCCCGACATGGTGAGAACGCTGGTGAGCGAGTTCAAGAAGAGGTGGCGCCAAATGAAGGCGCGTCGTGACACCCCCTTGCCGAGGGCGGTGCGCGCGAAGTTGAGACTGCTCACTTCGAGCACGGCCCCGCGCGTCGTACGCAGAATTGCCGCACCGATGCCCAGGCTCAGGACGAAGGCGGGAAAGATGATCTGTTGGAAGTTGAGCCACGGGTTGGTGAAGAAGCCGACGAAGGTGTTCGACGACGGGAAGTAGTGCAACTTGGAGGACATGTAAACGACCAACACGGTCCCGAGAACGAAAGTCGGGATGGCGAGTCCCACCACCGATACGGCCTGGCCCACGCCGTCTTGCCACTTTCCCGGGTGCAACGCGCTCCACATGCCAAATCCGACGCCGATCGTGACTCCCATGATCATCGCGAAAAAGGCGAGCTCCAGGGTCACCGGCAGATCGGCACCCACGAGGTGCGACACGGAACTGCGCAGCGAGAGCGACACGCCGAGGTTGCCGGTCACGATGGCGTGCAGCCAGGAGAAGTACTGCTCGATGGCGGGCTGACCAATTCCGTAGTACTGGTTCAACGCGACGATTTGGGCGTGAGAGAGGAGACCCTCACTCACGCCCATCGACGCCGACACCGCATTTCCGGGCAGAAGACGCAGGACCACGAAGATGATCACCGACACCCCGAGCAGGGTGATGATGATGTTGAGGATTCGCCACCCAATGGCCAATACGACATTCATTGTGCGGCGAATCCCCTATTCACTGCTTATTTCAGCGACGTCGTCGCCAAGCTCGAGAGCTGCGTGGTGTTGACCGGCGACAGCGTGAATCCGTGGACGTGCGATGACATCACCGCGAAGTCGTAGGAGTCAAACAGCCAGATCCACACCGCGTTGCCCGTCAAGTTATTGGACAAGGTCTTCCACGCCGCGGTCTGACCCGCTGTGGTCGAGTTCTCGTCACCGGCCAGCAATTCCTGCTGGAGTGACTTCGAG
Organism: Acidimicrobiales bacterium; assembly: GCA_036509795.1. GTDB lineage: Bacteria > Actinomycetota > Acidimicrobiia > Acidimicrobiales > RAAP-2 > RAAP-2. The sequence goes on along the minus strand of DATCEX010000012.1, from coordinate 66,599 downwards.
CTGTAGCCCGCGGGGACACCGAGGCCCGCACCGGCGCCGAAGTAGCGACCGTACATGACGTAGGGGTCGGGGTCGGCACCATTCTCGGCGAAGGCCGCCTGGAACTTACCCTTGAGCCAGTCCTGGATGTACGCGTTGGACGCCAGGTTCTGAATGTTCATCTTGATGCCAACGCGAGCGAGCTCGGACTGCATGGCGATGGCCTGTGCGGCCGACGTCGAGTCGAGGTCGGTCGAGGTGATTGCGGTGAACGTGAAACCACTGGCGTGGCCCGAGGCCTTCAGGTACTTCTTGGCTTGGGCCAAGTTCTGGGTCGGACAAATCGCCGACACCGGACTCGTGGCGTACGGTCCGAGCGGAACCGGTCCGACGACCTTGCCGTCACCGAAAACCGAGTCCTGCAGGATCTGGTTGCGATTCGTGGCGCACGCAATGGCCCGACGAGCGTTCACGTTGGCGAGGATACCCGTCTTGTCCTGCAACTGCAGGGCGCGGTACGAGAGGTCCATCACGTGCTGGACGGTGAACGACTGGGGAATCGTGCTCACCACGGTCGGCTGCGACAAGAGGGCCATTTGGATGGTCCCGGCCTGCAACGCCGCCGAGATCGACTGCTCAGTGGGAATCGTCTTGAGTTCCACCTTGCTGAGTGCCACCTTGCCACCCCAGTAGCTCGGGTTGGCCTTCAAGGTGAACGACGTGCTGGGAACCGAGGCCGAGTAGGCGAAGGGACCGGTGCCGTCGGGCTTGGCAGCAATCGTTCCCGCACTGATGGCCGCCGCGGGCATGATGGCCATGTTGACCGTCGCGAGACCTTCGAGCACCGAGACGTCCGGGTGACTCATCGTCAACACGACCGCGTTGGGGCCACTGGCCGCAATCTTGGTCACCGAGCCGATGAACGACGCGGAGGGGTCCGCGGTCTTGGTCGCCTGCGCGCGCTGCAACGACGCCACCACGTCGGCTGACGTCATGGTGCTGCCGTCGTCGAACGTGACGCCGTGGCGCAATTGCAAGGTCAACTTGGTGTTGCCGTTACTGAAGGCCCAACTCGTCGCGAGGTCCGGAACGAGCTGCAAATTCGCGTTCTCTTGCACCAACGTGTTGTAGATCAGTCCCAAGGCCTCGAAATCGAGAAAGTTCGTCACGACGTCCGGGTCAATCTTCTGGACGCTGTTGACGGTCCCGATGACCAGCGTGGAATTCGATGCCTTCGCACTCACCGCCGCCGCTGCGCCCGATGAATTCAGAACACTGCTCGTGAACATACCGACCGTGCTCACCACGAGGGCCGCCGAAGCGATTCCCCTAACTCCAATTATTCGTTTCATTAATCCTCCTGTGAGGTTGTAGACGTATCCGCCATGCCGCGACACTACTGGTAGCCTTTGGTCCAGTCAAGTCAAATGTTGTCCTAAGATTTCCGTAGCGTTAATTTCGAAGAATCAAGAAATCAAAGGCTTTTTGATTTTGCGTGAATTTGGTTGACCAGACCAATTTAACTTGGTAGATTACAGAAATTCCACCGAAACTGGTGACCACCGCTTTGGAGGGCACGTGCTTGATGAACCAGTACCGGTACTCGAGAGTACGGTTTCTGCGCCCAAATACCAGAGTATCCACGACGCCCTGCTGGTCATCATCGAGGGCCTGCCGGCCGGTTCGGCGATGCCAACCGAACGCGAACTCTGCCAGACTTACGCCGTATCACGGGCCACCGTGCGCCAAGCGCTGGGGCAACTCGAAATCGAACAGCGGATCTATCGACGTCAGGGCAAGGGCACCTTCGTCGCCAACTCCAAGATCGAACAGCGCCTGGAGTTGATGAGCCATACCGAGGGGATGCGCTTGAGCGGCATCTCGCCCAGTTCCAAACTCATCGACGTGCGTCGCGTCGCCGCGGGCGCCGACGTGGCCGCGCGACTGGGCCTGACGGCCAAGTCCGAAGTGCTGCGCATCGAGCGACTGCGCTTGGCCGACGGGGACCCCATCGCCATCGAGGTGGTCTTTCTCAGCGCCGAGCGTTTCGACGGCATCACCGCGGTGCTCTCTGATAGCGCGTCGCTCTACCAGCTGCTGTCTTCGAACTACGGCGTGGAACTCGCCTCCGCTGAAGAGACGATCGAGGCCGTCGCCGCCGAGGGCCGCGAAGCCGGCCTGTTGCGCTGTCAGGCGGGGATGCCACTGTTGATGCTCTCTCGTCGCACGCTCGACACGTCGGGTCACCCCATTGAATTCGTCCGGTCGCTGTATCGCGGTGATCGCTACCGCTTCCAGACCGGACTACGACGCCCCGAACTCGGCGCGACGCTCGACGCCCCCGCACGACCCGCTCGCGTGCGCCTAGCGAACCCGAGTGACGCCGCCGCCCTGGCGTCCGTCTTTATCGAAGCGTGGCGGGGGTCCTACCGCGGCATCGTCGCCGACGCGGTGATCGACGCCCTGGACTTTGACGAAACGACGAAGTGGCTCGGCGAACTCATCGCCACCAAGTCAGCCCAGACCCTCGTCGCCGAACTCACGCCGGGTCACGTGGTGGGCTTCACCCGCTTCGGCATGGAAACCGACGATCCGGGCAACGGTCACATCTACGCGCTGTACGTCGCGCCCTCGGCCAGTGGTCGCGGCATTGGCCGGCTCCTGCTCGAGAAGGCGCTCGCAGTGCTCGATCCCCTCTCGATTCGCCCCGTCAGTCTGTGGGTCTTTGAGGACAACGCGCGAGCGCGTACGTTGTATACCCGCGCGGGTTTCTCTCCCGACGGCCGGCGTCGCGTCGAGGATCTCTACGGCGCACAAGAAATTTCTCTCCGGCGCCTCCCCTTTCATCAACCCTCGACGCGCGCGTCCTCGACCTCGCTCGCCGACGCCGCCAACGTGTCAGCCGCCGGAACGCCCTCGTGAGTGCGAGAACCTCGCCACACGTCACCATTGAGTTCGCCGAGGGCGCCTCGCGATTCTCTGCTGCGGCGCGCAACGCCGTCGGTGCGGCCCTCGTGGACACCCTCACGACGTCATTTCCCGCGGGTTTCAACCTGTCGGTCGTCGAGCGTTCTGGCGTGGTGTTACGCGCCTGGGGGGGCTACGCCAACGTCCTGACCCCTCGCGTCGAGACCGCGCCCGACACCGTCTACGACCTCGCGTCGTTGACCAAGGTCGTCTCGACGACGACTCTGGCGCTGTGGTTGGAGGACCAGAAACTCTGGAAACTGAACCAACCCATCGCCGAATGGTTGCCGGACTTCGGGCGTCGCGATATCACGCTGCGCCACCTTCTGACGCACACGTCGGGTCTCGTCGCGCACCGCCCCTTCTTTCATCTCGGACGTCATCCGCGTGCCGTTCGTCGAGCGGTGTACGACGAAGCCCAGCACGGCACTCCGGGCACGCGCGTTGTCTACAGCGACCTCAATTTCATGTTGCTCGGCTGGGCCATTGCCGCGTGTACCAACGAAACCCTGGACCGGTTGTTTCGACGCGTCGTGGCGGTCCCCCTCGAGATGGCCGACACGCGCTATCGACCCGGAGCGCGCGAACGCGCCCGCGCCGCGGCCACCGAACTCGACGGTGACCAGCGCCTCGCGCCGGGACTCGTGCAGGGCGAAGTCCACGACGGCAACGCCTGGTCGCTGGGAGGAGTCGCCGGTCATGCCGGACTGTTTTCGACCGCGTCGGACCTCTCACTCTTCGCCGGGTCGCTGCTCACCGCACGCCGCCACCCCGTTTTGAGCGCGTCCGCCCAGTCGCGCATGGCCCGCTACCACGCCGGTCGCCAGCCCGACAAACGCGGTCTCGGCTGGCGCATTGAGCCGCGCGGGTGGGGGTCCTGGCCGGAGGGCACTCTCTGGCACACCGGCTTCACGGGCACGTCGCTCCTCGTCTCGCCGCGCGCTGATCTCGCCGTCGTGTTGTTGTCCAACGCCATCCACCCCACGCGCGACCTGGCTCGCCAGTCGGACTTTCGTAGCGTCGTGCACCGCGCGATCGCGCGGGTGAACTCGTGAACGAACCACGCGATGCGGCGCAACTGCGCCGACTCGGGACCGAGCAGGTGCGCCCCGAATTGGACATGCTCGACCAGATGTCCGTCGAGGACCTCGTGGCCCTCATGTGCCACGACGTACGCCAGGTCCCCGACGCTCTGGGCGCCGCGCGGCACGCGATCGCCCAGGCAGTGCTGGGAGCCGTCGCACAACTCGAACGCGGCGGTCGTCTGATTTACGTCGGGGCGGGGACGGCGGGACGACTCGGCATGCTCGACGCGGCCGAGGCGGGGCCGACCTTCAACGTCGACGACGGGCAGGTCGTGGGAGTTCTCGCCGGCGGACACCTCGCCTTTGGCGTCCCGGTGGAGAACGTCGAAGACGACGTCGACGCCGGGTCGCGAGCGATCAAGGAATTAGGCGTGGGTGAGGTGGACTGCGTGGTGGGGATCTCGGCCAGTGGCCGCACTCCCTACGTCTTGGGCGCGGTCGCGGCGGCCCGCCAAGCGGGTGCCGTGACCATCGGACTGTCGTGCAATGTGCAGACTCCCCTGAGTCAGAGCGCCGACCTCCCCATCGAAGTCGTTGTCGGACCCGAGCTCATCGCTGGTTCGACCCGAATGAACTCCGGCACCGCACAAAAATTGGTGCTCAATATCATCTCCACGGCCACCATGGTGCGTCTGGGCAAAACCTACGGCAACTTGATGGTGGACGTGCGCGCGACCAACGAGAAGCTCCGCGATCGTTCCCGACGTATCGTGGCGCGTATCACGGGAGCGAGCGACGACGTCGTCGTGACGGCGTTGGACGCGTGCGAGTGGCGACCCAAAATCGCCTGCACCATGATCGTGGGCGGTCTCACGTGCGAGGACGCTACACAACTTCTTGCCGAGTACCACCAACGTCTGCGGCCCGTGCTCGACTCGCTGCGCGCTGCGACACGTTCAAATAGTCGCTCCGCGTGGCGACGTCTGGGTGTGGGCGCCGCGTTCGTCGACGGCGCCCTCGTGACCGGCGACGTCGCCGTGAGTGAAGGGGAGATCGTCGCCATCGGACTGCCGGGCGAGGGAACGGGGATCGCCATTCCCGGCTTCGTCGACAATCAGATCAACGGGTACTACGGCGTGGACCTCTTGAACGCCGAAGTCGAAGAGATCGTCGCCATGGGTGAGGCCTTGTTGCGTGACGGCGTCATTGCGTACCAGCCAACGTTGATTACGAGTGACTTCGCGCAACTGCGTCAAGCGGCGGCGCGCGTGAGTGCGGCCCGCCAGCTCGGGGCGAACGGCGCGCGCATCCTCGGGCTGCACCTCGAAGGCCCCTTCCTCTCGCGACGACGAGCAGGCACGCACCCTGTGCAGTACCTGCGCGAACCCGACGTGGCGCATCTAGACGCGTTGTTGAGCTGTGGCGACGTGGCCATGATGACCATCGCCCCGGAACTCCCCGGCGCTCTCGACATCATTGGCGAGTGCGTGCGCCGCGGCGTCGTCGTCTCACTAGGTCACAGCGCAGCCACGTCGGAAGAGGCGCGGCGCGGCTTCGACGCGGGGGCGACGGCGGTGACCCACCTGTTCAACGCCATGGAACCCATGAGTGCGCGATCACCCGGACTCGCGGGACGATCCTTGTCGCGCGACGACGTGATGGTCCAGATCATCGCCGACGGCGTGCACGTGTCCGACGAGATGTTGCGGCTGGCCTTTCGTGCGGCGCCCCAACGTTGCGTTCTCGTCAGTGACGCCATCGCGGCCGCGGGCGTGGACCGCGACGTCGTTCAACTCGGCGAAGTGACGGTGCTCATCAATGACGGCGAGGCGCGCCGCGTGGACGGAACCCTGGCGGGCAGTATCGGGAAACTTCGCGACGGGCTGATTCGTCTTCGCTCGTTGGACATCGATACGCTCGACGCACTGCGCGCGGTCATCAGCCGACCCCAGCAGTTCGTCGCGGGCAGCGAGGTACCCAGCCTGCGCCCCGGATCTCGCGCCAACTTCTTCGTGCTCGACGACAAACTGAGGATGACCCACCAAATCATCGACGGTGACGCGGTCGTTCTGGCGTGACAACGGCGTGACCCCTATCATTCATCGACGATGACGACGTACCAGCCCGGCGACGACGTCGATCGATCCGGGGTCGACGAGGCGACGCGTCGCGAGATCGAAAGAGAATTACGCGCGGCGCTGCGCGGTGAGGTCCTCTTCGACGGCGCGACGCGGTCCATCTATGCCACCGATTCGTCGAACTACCGTCAGATCCCCCTGGGCGTCGTCTACCCCATGGACGAACTCGACGTGCTGCGCACGGTGGAGATCTGCGCGCGTCACCACGCACCGCTGCTGGGTCGCGGTGCCGGGACCAGTCTGGCGGGCCAGGCCTGCAACGTCGCCGTCGTCGTGGACATGAGTCGCCACATGAACCAGATCCTCGAGATCGACCCGGTAGCGCGGGTGGCGCGGGTGCAGCCGGGCGTCGTGTTAGACGACCTCAACGCGGCGGCGCGCGCGCTCGACTTGACCTTTGGTCCCGACCCCGCGACCCACGCCTGGTGCACCATCGGTGGGATGGTCGGCAACAACTCGTGCGGTACGCACGCGCTGCGCTACGGCAAGACCGTGGACAACGTCGAGGCCCTCACCGTCGTCACCTACCAGGGCGAGCGCATTCAGCTCGGTGCGTGCGACGAAGAGCAGCTGCGAGAGATGGCAGAAGGCACCGGTGACGCTGCGCGCATCGCGCGCGCACTCACGACACTACGCACGGATTACGCCGAGGAGATCGCCCACGGGTACCCCGCGATCGCGCGGCGCGTCTCGGGCTACAACCTCGACCAACTACTCACCGATGACGGGTGTCACCTAGCGCGCGCCGTCGTTGGCTCGGAGTCCACGTGCGTGCTCGTCACCGAGATCACCGTCACCCTCTCGTCCTGGCCGCGACACCGCACCCTGGTGGTCCTCGGCTACAGCGACATCTACACGGCCGCCGATGACGTGCCGCGGTTGTTGGGCCATCCCCTCATCGGGCTCGAGGGGTTTGACGCGCGCCTCGTCGAGCAGATGCGACGAGCGGACCTCAACACGCGCAATCTCGAACTCCTCCCGCCCGGACAGGGGTGGCTGCTCTGCGAGATCGGCGACGACGATCCCGAGGTCACCCAGCACACGACGCTGGAGTTGCTCGCCGGTCTCGCGCCGACGGTGAGTGCCATCGTCTACTCGAACGCGCACGACCAGGAACTCGTCTGGCAGATCCGCGAATCGGGCCTCGGCGCCACGGCGCGACCCACGGATCAACCCGCCAACTACGAAGGTTGGGAGGACGCCGCGGTCGCCCCCGAGCAGCTCGGTGCCTACCTGCGCGGCATCCGCGAACTGTGGTCGGACTTCGATCTCGACGGTGCCTGGTACGGACATTTCGGCCAGGGCTGCGTCCACACGCGCAATAACTTCGATCTCTCGACTGTGGAGGGTCTCGCGCGCTACCGCGTCTTCGTCGAACGCGCGGCCGACCTGTGCGTGTCCCTCGGAGGATCGATCTCCGGTGAGCACGGCGACGGGCAATCGCGCGGGGAGCTGCTCGCGCGCATGTACAGCCCCCAACTCATCGAGGCGTTTCGCCACTTCAAGTCGGCCTGGGACCCCGAGGAAAGAATGAACCCGGGCAAGCTCATCGACGCCTTTCCCCTCGACAGCAATATCCGTTACGGACCGCGCTATCGATCGTCGAATCTGTTGGCCACCCACTTCGCCTTCCCCCGGGACCACGGCTCGCTCCAGGTCGCGGTCGAACGGTGCGTCGGCGTCGGCAAATGTCGTAGCGACGCCGCGGGCGTCATGTGCCCCTCGTACCGGGTGACGCGCGACGAGAAACATTCGACGCGCGGTCGCGCCAAATTACTGGGCGAGTTGTTCCAGGGTGCGACCATCCCCGAGACGTGGCGCAGCGACGAAGTCTTTGAGGCGCTCGACCTGTGCTTGTCGTGCAAGGGGTGCGCCTCGGACTGTCCGACCCACGTGGACATGGCGACCTACAAGTCAGAATTCCTCTCGCACTACTACCAGGGTCGGCTGCGCCCGCGCTCGGCCTACGCGTTGGGTCTCCTCCCCTGGGCCGGGAGGTTCGCCGCATCGGTTCCGCGCCTGGCCAACGTCGTCCTGCAAGGTCGCCTCACGCGGCGCGCGGTCATGCGCAGCGCGGGTCTCAGTGTTCGCCGCGCGGCCCCGCGTTTCGCGCGCCGCTCCTTTCGTCGCGGTGATCTCGCCGCACGGCTGCGACACGAAGCCACCCCGACGGTCGTGCTCTGGCCCGACACTTTCACCGACTTGTTCTCGCCCGGGCGCGGCGAGGCGACGGCGGCGGTGTTGGAACTCGCGGGCGAACGCGTCATCGTGCCCGACGCCTGGGCGTGCTGTGGCCGTACTCTCTACGACTCGGGCATGCTCACCAAGGCCAAGGCGACCGCTCGTCAACTCCTCGACGTCCTCGACCCCTACGTGCAGCGCGGTCTAGCGATCGTCGTCGTCGAGCCCAGTTGTCTGGCGGCTTTCAAGGACGAGATCCCCCAACTCCTGGCCGACGACCCCCGCGCGTACCAACTCGCTGTGGCGAGTCGCAGCCTCGCCGAACACCTCGACGCCATTCAGTGGCGCCCGCGCGACCCGACCCCTCGCGGTCTGGTGAGCGTGCACCCGCACTGCCACCAGCGCGCCACGGGAGGTTCGCGCGCCGACGTCGACGTCCTCACCCGCGCTGGTTTCGAGGTGGACGTCCTCGACCTGGGATGCTGCGGACTAGCGGGGTCCTTCGGGTACGAAGCGAGCCACGACGAATTGTCACGCCTCATCGCCGAGGACCGCTTCGTCCCGGGTATCACGCGCGCGGCGAGAGCGGGTCACCTTGTGCTCGACGGATTCAGTTGTGACCTGCAAGCCCAACACTTGACATCGCTGACGCCGACGTCACTGGCCGAACTCTTGCTCAGCGCCATGGCGCCGCCGCATCAGATCGACTAACGCCCGCGACGTACTCAGCGCGGCGCGGGGGTCACACGCCCAAGGTGACCTTGCTCAGTCCCGGAGAATTATCGATGGGGCGTCCGCGGCGTTCGCCCAGACGTAGCGCGAGCACCTGTCCAACGATCACGAAGGCGAGGCCGAGCGACCAATTCGCCAACTCTACGTCGAGCACGATCTCGGCGTCGCACTCGAAGTGCCGACGCGACTGCGGTCGCAGGACCACCGTCGTCATCCCCGAGCGATGGCAACCATCGAGCGTGAGTTCACATAGATCGTCCGTCATCTCCTCGGTCACGACGAGCAGCAACGTGGATCCGGCGCCGTCAGCGCCGATGGGTCCGTGCGCGAAGTCCGACGCCGCGTAGCCCTCAGAACGTATCCCGGTGACCTCACGTATCTTGAGGGAGATCTCCGCTGCGACGGCCGCGCCGATGCCGCGTCCCACAACGGTGAGTCCGCGCGCGGAGTCCAACTGAGCGAGCGGTAGCGACGCGGCGAAGGCCCAGTTCACCACCCGTTCGACGACGTCGGCAACGTGGTCGAGTCCGTCGAGGTCCTCGCCCTTAAATGCCGACACCAGTTGCGCCAAGGCGTGCCACGACGCCGAGAATGTCTTGGAGGAGGCCACGGCCCGCTCCGGACCCGCCCCCATTTCCATCACGACGTCGCTGTCGAGCGCGATCGGAGAGGTCGAGTCATTGGTGAGAGCCACGCACGGACGATGTTGACGTCGCGCGTGGGCGAGGATCTCGCCAATGCCCGGTGAACGTCCCGACTGAGAGATCACCAACACGCCCGTCCCGGTGAGATTCAGTGTCGTTTCTTCGCTGTAGAGCGACGGTGTCGCCAGTGCGACGACCAAGCCGAGTTCCTTTCCGGCCAGGTACTGAAAGAACAGTGCCGCATTGTCCGAGGACCCTCGCGCGCCAACGAGCGCATAGTTGATGTCGCTCCACGCCACCGCCACACGTTGGGCCTGGCGCGACCCCTCGTCGCGGCGCCGACGAAGTATCTCCGCCTGCGAGCGAATCTCCTCTTCAAAGAATGTCGTCATGGTTCCTCATCTATATTCTGTGCGCTTGCCGCGCACCACCCCGACCTCATCACGTCGAGCGACGAAGAGAGAGCGATCAATCAACCCCTTCAATCTACGGGCGATGGGGCAACCATTCTCCCTCATCACGGGGATTATTCATGGTGAGGCACCAGTACCAATCACTCGCGAAGGCGCCATCGGTCCTGGTCAAGTTGGGAGGACAACCTGGCAGTTAGCGCGGAAAAAGTTTTTTGTCACGCGTGGCGTCGTTCGCTGCCGCGTGCGTTTCGCCGCGCGATGTCGCCATCGCGGTCCCGATACATTGGCAGCGTGTCGGCCCCCCTCACCTGCGATGGCTGTGGCTTTCGTTGGGACGACGTGCGCGTCGAGGAGATGGCCGCGCGCCTGACTGTGGCCAGTGAGCGTTTCGTCGACGTCGTGAGGAGTGCGGGACCCTTTCTGGAGGTTCGGCCCTCTCCGCAGCGTTGGTCGATACTGGAATACGGGAGCCACTTTCGCGACGTACTGATCTCGATTCGTGAGCGCATCATCACTGCGGCGATCGTCGATTCACCGACCGGCGTCGCGATGAATCGTGACGAGAGAATGGACCGTGGTCTCTACCAACACGACACTCCCACCGACGTCGCCCTCGAGCTCTCGGTGTTGACCCGCCTCCTTACCAAGACACTGGCGTCGCTCCCCGAGAGCGCCTTCTCGAGGACGCTGACCTACAGCGCCGCCACGCCCTACGAAGTCACCATTCACTGGGCGGGCGCCCAAGCCGTCCACGAGGCGGAGCACCACTTGGGCGACGTCCACGACAACCTGAAGCTGCTATCGCCACCACCGGATTGAGGAAGGTCGTATCGGCAATCGCACTCACGTCGCCCGGCGGCGATGGTTGTAACGTGGCGGCATGTGGCGCGTCATCATTCTGATCGTCATCGTTGTCGCGATACTGGGCGTGTGGCTCCCCAGGAAGATGTTGCGACGACGCAACATCAAGACGCGAGGCACGTCCGACGTGGTCGTCAGATGCTCGAAGGGGCACCTCTTCACCACCATGTGGGTCGCTGGCGCATCATTCAAAGCGGTTCGACTGGGTGTGAAGCGATTCCAACACTGTCCGGTCGGTCACCACTGGAGTGTGGTGACGCCTATCCCGATCGACCAGCTCAGCGAAGCGGAACGCATCGAAGCGGCGCGCGTGCACGACATTCGTATTCCTTAGGGCCTCTCGCCGTCACGAATTTAGGGCTGTCTAGTGCGCCGCTACCAGGTCGTGCTGTGCTAGGTGATGACGATCGATATTGACGAGGAAAAAGAAGAACACCGCCCCGACGATGAGCGAGAGCGCACCGAAGCGAAACGCCTCATCGTACCCGTGCACCTGACCAGCGTTGACGAGGGCGACCGTCTTGGCGTGACCCTTGGCCACGGCCACCGCGACGAAGGTGCCCGCCGACGACACGTAAATCGTGTTTTGAATGGCCGTGCCAAAGGACCCGCCGAGCTGCTGAGCTGACGACAGCACGGCCGAAGCGGCCCCGGTGTCGCGGGCTTCCACGTTGAACAGTGCCGTCGACGCCAGCACGACGAAGGCCATGCCCAGACCCAAACTGGCGACGATCATGGCGGGCATCACGTGAACGAGATAGGAACTCGTCGCGCTGACGCCCGAGAGCATCAGGAGCCCCACCGCCGTCATCAGGCAACCAATCGTGGCGAGGGGCCGCGGTCCGAAGCGCGGCAACAACTGACTCGTGAGGACGGCCGACACGATGACACCAAGGGAAAAGGGCATGAAGAGCAAACCCGACTTGACCGCGGAGTACCCGTGGATGTCCTGCAAGTAGAAAGTAATCCAGAGGAACATCCCAAAGATGCCCAGCGCCACGAGCGTCTGCGTGATGTAGGCGCCCGCGCGGACGCGATCGGACAGGAGTCGCAGCGGCAACAGCGGTTGCTCCACCACCGACTCGATGACAAAAAACACGGCCATGAGGGCGGCGCCCACCGCCATGTAGGGCCACGCACTCGTCGAACCCCACCCGTCGGTCGCCGCCTGGCTCACTCCGTAGACGACCGCCAACATCCCGAGGGTGGCGCAAAGGGCGCCCGGAATGTCGTAGTGGGGATGACCCTCGACCTTGGACTCCTTCACGTTGGGAATTGCGAGGCTCAACGCAATCAACGCCATAGGAGTGTTAACGAACAAGCACCAGCGCCACGAGAGGTACTGCGTCAAGAGTCCACCGGCGATGAGGCCGATCGCCGCGCCCACCCCTGACAATGCGCCGTAGACGGCGAACGCCTTGGCTCGTTCCTTGGAATCGGTGAACGTGACCGAGATGAGCGATAAGGCGGCCGGCGCCAGTAGGGCACCGAAGACTCCCTGGAGTGCCCGCGCACCAAAGAGCCACTGCTGGTTCTGCGCGAGTCCCCCGAGCAGCGACGCCGACGCGAAGCCTACGAGTCCGATGACGAACGCCTTCTTGCGGCCCAAGTAGTCACCGATACGACCTCCGAGAAGGAGGAAGCCGCCAAAGGTCAAGAGATACGCGGTCACCGCCCACTGGTAATTCTTCTGAGAGATCCCGAGACCTCCCTGGGCGTGAGGCAGCGCCATGTGCGGCAACGCGATGTTGACGATGGACGAGTCGAGGATCACCATCAGCTGAGCGATGGCGATGACGAAGAGGGCGAACCAACGACGCGGATCGGGTACATCAGCGTGCACAACATTGTTGACGGGATTGGACACAGGGAGTTCCTTTAGGTGGTGGTCGATGAATGAAGACAATGCGAAGGCGATGACGAATCGACGAGACGGTGACGCAGTGGGAAGAACGTGGTACGAGCAAGACGACGAGACTGTGCAGACGGCACTGGCACGAGAGCATAGGCCCCGACACTGACACCAACTGTCGAGAAAAACGTACCTCCTCACCGGAGGGTTCTCGCGAGTCAGTCTACGAAAAGTTGTGCTGGTTACCCGAGATAATGACTATCGGTAACGACGCCGAGGTCCGCGCAAATGTTGACACTCAGTCCACCGTGGAGCGCGCCGGCGAAGCTTCTTGCCGCGCTGGAGCCACGAGTGACGCGTCAGTTACTACCTGCTCGCCAGCGCGCATCCCATCTCCTGGGCATACGCCGAATACGTTGAGGAGTAGAGCGACACCGCCGAAGGGTTCGAACGCACGAGACTGAACCGCCACCGATCATCTTGTTGGTGCCAGTAGTCGTGCAACGTGACGCCGCTAATCTGGTAGGTCACCACCCACCAGTTGCTCGAGGTCTGACTGACATCGAGAATCGTGGCGGGTCCGGGCGCCGTACGACAATCCTGGTGCCAGCGCACGTAGCGCGCCTGCGTAATCACCGCCTTGCTCGCCGCATCGAAGCGCTCCCAGACGAGGCCGTCGTCGTTGCCTTGGTAGTCGAGATTGAACTGCGTGGCGACGTGACGCAGTTGTGACGCCGTTGCCGGCTCGCCCTCATTTCCGCTGGAACGACTCACGAGTGAGAAGCCCCCCATCACGACGACCAGAAGGATCAATCCCGTGCGGACTCTCTGTCGTTGGTACTGGCGCGCCATAGTGATCAAAACTACTGAGGCACCGGGGCCACGGGTGTTCCAGAATTTTTATCCCATTGTCACGAATTCACAATATGGAGGTCCTAGGGTGAAAAAAGTAATTGTGTGATTTGTCCCCAACCGCTATAATCGATACCCCCTGTAAATTTTGAGCGATCCGATCAGAATCCGACGCTCCCAACCGAGAGGATTCTGTCGTGAACTCCTTTGACGAGCTTGAATCGAACGTGCGCTGGTACTGCCGCCGCTGGCCCGCGGTGTTTGCGTCGGCGTCGGGTAGCGTCATCACCGACGAAGACGGCGTCGAGTACCTCGACTTCTTCGCGGGAGCCGGCGCTCTTTCCTACGGGCACAACAACCCCCTATTCGTCGACGTCGCCATCGGGCACCTACGCGCGGGTCGCCTCATGCACTCTTTGGACACCTTCACCCCTGAAAAGCGAAACTTCCTGGACACGATGCAGCGAACGGTCCTCGCCCCACGCCAACTCGACATGGTCGTCCAGACGGTCGGCCCGACGGGCGCCACGGCCGTCGAGGCCGCGCTGCAACTGGCCCAACGCCTCAGTGGACACCGTGCGGTGCTCGGCTTCGACGGTGGTTACCACGGCATGAGTTACCGCGCCGCGTCGATCTCGGCGTCGATGGCCGGCCGTGAGACGAGTGCCCACTTGAAGGACTTCGTTGCCCTGCCCTTCGTGCGCCACGTGACCGATGCGGACATCGAGTTGCTTGACGCCACCTTGCGCACTCCGGTCAACGGTCAGCCGATCGGCGCGGTCATCGTCGAGCCCACCCAGGGCGAGGGTGGCGCGCGCCCCTTCGACCCGGCGTACCTCGGAGCGATTCGTCGCATCACGCGCGAACTGGGAATCTTGGTCATCGCCGACGAGATCCAAGCGGGCGTCGGTCGCACCGGTCCGTTCTTCTCCTTCGAGGGATCGCAACTCGACCCCGACATCATTTGTATTTCGAAGTCCATCAGCGGTCTGGGTCTGCCGATGGCCATTCTCCTCGTACGACGCAGTCTGGACACGTGGAATCCCGGCGAGTTCTCGGGAACGTTCCGCGGCAACAACCTCGCGTTCGCGACCTCGGCGACGATGCTTGACAGCTACTGGTCGGACTCCGTCCTGGAGAAAAACACCGAACAGTTCGGACAGACCGTACGTACCGCCCTCGAGGCGATCGCCGCGAACTTCGGGGAGGGCCGTTTCGACGTGCGGGGCAACGGAATGCTCTGCGGTCTCGCCGTCGGCGACACCGACTTGGCCACCAACATTTCGCGCTACGCCTTCGAGCGACGTCTCATCGTCGAGACCTGTGGCCCCGGAGACACCGTCGTGAAACTGCTGACCCCGCTCGTTGTCGAGCCCGCGCAGTTAGTTGAAGGGCTCACTCGACTGGCGCTCGCCGTCGAACAGGCCTGCTCGGAACGTTGAGCGACATCTCGACGTGGCGCGAATTTTTCGTCGCCACTGACCCACCCGGTCTCGCCGTCCTCGCCCACGCAGCGGGGCTGGCCGTCGAATCACTGGAGCAGCCAAGAGGTGGCCCGCGCTCTACTTGCACGCCGGCCCAACTACGCGCCGGGGTGCGCGCACTTGACGTGTGCCCACCCGACGGAGTCAAACTCGACACCGTCCTGGGTGAACTCGGCACCGCGGTGTGGGCCCACGGCGTACGCCCTCTCGACGTCGCTTGCGTGGCGCACCTGCATCCGCCGACGGTAATCCCAGCGGTGGTGAGTGAATTGACGATCGCCAGCACCAATCAATCGATGGACTCCTGGGATCAAGCGCCCGCCGCTACCGAAGTCGAGCTCCACCTCATGGACTTCCTGTGTTCGCGCATCGGCTTTCCCGCGAGTGCGTCGGGGGTCATGACGTCGGGAGGCACCGCCTCGAACAATTTGGGCCTGACACTCGCTCGCTCGTGGGCAGCCGCTAAAATCGGCGTTGATGTCTTGCAGACAGGTCTTCCACCCGAGGCGCGGACGTGGCGACTGCTCACTTCGGACCAGGCTCACTTCTCGATTCAGCGCGCGGCGGCCCAGCTCGGGCTCGGTCGCGACGCGGTGATCGCGGTTGACACGGACGATTCGGGCGCGATGGATCTGACCGACCTTGACGCGACGTTGGCACGCCTGCGTCGCGACGGCCTGGTGCCCATCGCCATCGCCGCGACGGCCGGCACCACCGACCTGGGAGCCATTGACCCCCTCGCCGAGATTTCCCGGCGCGCTCGCGAAGTTGACGCGTGGTTTCACGTGGACGCTGCCGTGGCCGGGGCGTTCATCATGTCCGACATCTTGTCGCCACGCCTGGTCGGACTCAACGCGGCCGATTCGATCACCGTCGACTTCCACAAACTCTGGTGGCAGCCCTTTAACGCCAGCGCCTTCCTCGTACGCGACGTCGAGCGTTTCGACTTGTTACGCGTGCGATCGAACTACCTCGACCGCGGCGACGAACTCGAAGGGATGATCAATCTGGTGGGACGCTCCCTGGACACCTCGCGACGCTTCGACGCGGCCAAGGTCGTCGCGTCCCTGCGCACGATTGGACAGATCGACTTCGCCGCAATGCTGGAGCACCTGGTGGACCTCGCTGCGTACGCCGCCGCTCGCGTCGAAGCCAGTGACGCCTTTGCACTTCTGGCACCTGCTTCAGCGGTGAGTTGCGTGTTTGACGCACGGGGACGTTCTAGTGACGACCTTCGTCGGGTCCAACACGACTTGCTCGCCGAAGGCGTCATGGTGCTGGGACGCACCGAGATCAAGGGGCGCGCCGCTCTCAAGTTCACTTTCATGAATCCCCTCACGACCCGCGAAGACGTAGATCACTTGCTCGCAGTCATCACCGCGCGCCTGTTCGTCTAGCGCGCTTGCGGACACGGCGCCGAGGCGGACCCCGTGAACTCTGACGCGGGACACTACGATCACCCGGTGCGAGAACCCAAGGTCATCCTCTACTACTGCTTCATCCCCTTGGCGGATCCCGAGGCCATTCGCCTGTGGCAGCACACTCTGTGCACATCATTGGCGTTGACGGGGAGAATCCTGATCTCGCCGCACGGCATCAACGGCACGCTGGGCGGTCCGATGTCCGCGATGAAGCAGTACGTGAGAGCGACGCGTTCGTATCCAGGGTTTCACGACCTCGACATCAAGTGGTCCGAAGGGACGGGCGCAGATTTTCCTCGCCTGCGCGTGAGAGTGCGCGACGAGGTCGTCTCATTTGGGGCCCCCGGCGAGCTGAACGTGGCGCCCGAGGGTGTCATCGGAGGAGGCCAGCACCTGAGTCCCCGCGAGGTCCACGAACTCGTGGAGCGACGGGGTGACGACGTCGTCTTTTTCGACGGACGTAACGCCTTCGAAGCAGCGATCGGTCGCTTCAAGGGCGCGATCATCCCCGACGTCGAGACCACCCGGGACTTCGTCGGACTCTTTGATCGTGGGGTCTACGACCATTTGAAGCACCGGCCGATCGTGACCTACTGCACCGGGGGCGTGCGCTGCGAAGTGCTGAGCGCGTTGATGGTGTCGCGCGGCTTCAGTGAGGTGTACCAAATCGACGGCGGCATCGCCCGCTACGGCCAAGAGTTCGCCAACGACGGCCTGTGGGAGGGTTCACTCTTCGTCTTCGATGAACGCCTCGTCCAAGAATTCGGTGTCGACACGGTCGTCCTCGGACAGTGTGACGGCTGCGCCGCTCCCACCAGCCACTATTACAACTGCGCCAACCTCGCGTGTCGCGCCCTCATCTTGCTGTGTGACGAGTGCGCGACGCGCCACTCGAGTCTCGAGTGCGGACCGCGCCACGCCCACGCGCCACGGGTCACGACGTAACCTTCGTAGTCGCCTCGACGCAGTGGCGAGTCACTTTTTCTCGTTTGTCTCGGTCGACTTGTTCGCCTCGGTCGGTGGCGTGACGACGCGACGGCCAATACCCGAAGCGAGCATGACGGAGTTGGGGACCTTCAAAATACCGGACTCGGTGCGCACGGTCACGTAGGTCAGACCGATACCGCGCACCTGACCCTCCACCACGCCCAGGGCCCCTGAACGGATGACGATGTCCTCACCAACGCGAAACGGACGCGCGAAGAGCAACACCAGTGACGCAAAAATATTGGCCAGGCTCTGTTGGGCCGCGATACCCAAGATGATGCCCGCCAACCCTGCGCCGATCAACAGGTGCTGGACCGAGAGTCCGAAGACCGCGAATATTGCCAACAAGAGAATGATGTAGCCCAGGCCCGTCGAGACGAGGCGCACGATGGCCCCGGCAGCAATGCCCGACTGGGTGGTGACGAGTTTTCCCAGAGACAACGCCCACCAACGAATCGTGTAGGACCCCGCCACCGCGAGGGCGATCACCAGGATCCACACCAGCACCACCAGGGGAGATTTGTGCGACGTCCGGTGCAGGTGCACCGCCTCTTCCAAGACGGCAATCGCCACAGCGAGCACCACGATCGAGCGGGTCCAGTCGCCCCAATTCGCAGGATGCATCAGATCAGTGGCGCGCCGCTTCATCTAGTCCACTGTACCGAGATGACGCTGTCGCACTGTGGCGCTACCATAGCGCCACTAGCCCCTTGGAGGTTTCGTGAGCAACTTGCCCCGACTACAGGTGTACGCGTTGGACTGTCCCGATCCGATTGCGCTCGCCGAGTTCTACGCCCTACTCACCGGCAGTGAAGTCGAGCCCCTGGACGACTTTCCCATTGAGGACGTGACCTGGATCGAAATGATGAGCGAACAGGGTCCGGTCCTCGGATTCCAGAAGATCGCCAACTACGTCGCGCCCACGTGGCCCGAGGGACCGGTCCCCCAGCAGGCCCACCTCGATTTCGAGGTGTCGGACCTCGACGCCGGGGAGGAGCACGTGTTGAGCGTCGGCGCCACCAAGGCAGAGTACCAACCGGGTGAGACTTTTCGGGTCTACTACGACCCCGTGGGTCACCCCTTCTGTCTGGTGCTCGCCGACTAATCAGACACTCGGGCGAGGTGGGCGTCAGCGGTTAGACTATTCCTTCGCGTCTCAAAGTCTCGACTTTGGGAACACCGAGGACCTGTGGTGCAGCTCGGAGTGCACGCCGCCCTGTCAAGGCGGAGGTCGCGGGTTCAAATCCCGTCAGGTCCGCTCGGAACCCGCAAGGGTGACGAGGAGGTCGAGTAGCTCAGTCGGTAGAGCGCGCGCCTGAAAAGCGTGAGGTCACCGGATCGACGCCGGTCTCGACCACTTGGTCATCGACCCCGCGTCACCTTGTGGTGGCGTGGGGTCGATTCCTTTTCGTTATAGGCCCCACCCTCGAGTTGGTGGTCTACGCTCCCTCGAAGTCGAACCCGAGGTCCGGTGCGCGAAAGAGGGCGTCGAATTCCCACCCCTCGTCGGCCGCCATGGCCGAAGCCGTGCCGCCGCGATCCACGACGGCGAGCAGCAAGATGACGCGCGCGCCGAAGTCGTGCACCACTCGAGCCGCCTCGAGCAGACTCGTCCCGCGCGTGACGGTGTCTTCGGTGATGACGACGACGTCATCGGGCAGGAGCCGTCCCGCGATACGCCCACCGGCGCCGTGGTCCTTGGCTTCTTTGCGTACGCTGAAGGCGCGAAGAGGTCGACCGCGCGTCGCGCCCACGCCCGCGGTGATGAACGAGACCCCGTCGGCCCCCATGGTGAGTCCGCCGATGGCGGTGGCCGCCGCGGGGACGCGCTCGAGCACGAGTTCCGCGACGTCGAGCATCACCTCGGGGGCGCAGATCGTCTGTTTGGAGTCGATGAACCAACTGGACTTTCGTCCCGACTTCAGCGTGAAGTCGCCGCGACGCACCGAGTACGTCAACAAGTGCTCGCGTACGCGCTCATGGGCCTCACTCACGTCAGCACCACCTGACCGGAACCGGGTCGCGCGTGACCGACGACAGACGCCACGACTCCGGCGGCGCGTGCCGCGTTGATCGCGTCGTCGACGTCGTCGGCGTCCACGCACACCACCATGCCCAGTCCACAATTGAAGACGCGCACCATCTCGTGCGCGCTCACCTGACCGCGCCGCTGAATCTCGTAGAAAATCTCCGGTGTTTCGAACGAGTCCAAGTGGATGACGGCGTCGAGAGTGGCCGGCAGTACTCGCACGACGTTACCGACAATGCCCCCGCCCGTGATGTGCGCGGCCGCGTGCAATCCGTTGCCGACGGCCTTGGCGATCGCCATCACCGCCGGTGCGTAGATGACCGAAGGAAGCAGCAGTTCGTCGCCGAGCGAACGTTCGGCGCCGTCATAGGCCGGTCGGCGAAGGTCCTCGTCGTCTGTCACGAGGACCCGGCGCGCCAGCGAATACCCGTTGGAACGTAGGCCCGGCGACCCGAAGCCGATGAGCGCGTCACCCTTCTTCACCCGATGCGCGCCGAGTTCGCGGCCGCGCTCGACCACGCCCACCGCGAAACCCGCTACGTCGAGGTCATCGGGGCGCATCACGCCCCCGTGCTCGGCGGTCTCGCCGCCCAACAACGCCGTGGCGCACCGGCGACACCCCTCGGCGATACCCGCGACGAGGTGGCTGAGGCGCTCGGCGTCGATGCGACCGACCGCCACGTAGTCGAGCATGAACAGCGGCTCGGCTCCCGCACACACCAGATCGTCCACCAGCATGGCCACGAGGTCAATGCCGACCGTGTCGTACCGATTGAGTTGTCGCGCGATCTCGAGTTTGGTGCCGACGCCGTCAGCCGACGAGACGATGACCGGGTCGTGGTAGCGATCGGTGTTGAGATGAAAGAGTCCACCGAAGCCGCCGATGCCGCCCAGTACTTCGGGGCGAGCGGTCGAAGCCACCACGTCCTTGATTTTTTGCACGAACTGGTCGCCCGCCTCGATCGACACGCCAGCGTCGGCGTAGGTCAGCCCGCCGTCGGGCTGATCAAGCAGTCGACTCACCAGCGACCTCCCGCCGCCCCGATGGTGACGGGCACGGGAGCCGGGTACTGGCCGGTCAAACAAGCGTCACAACACTCGCCATCGAGGCCGATCGCTTCGCGCAGGTTCTCTAGCGAGATGAATTCCAGGGTGTCCGAACCAATGAAGTCGTTCATCTCAGCCACCGTGTGGTGCGCGGCGAGCAGATCGTCGCGCGTGGGCGTATCGATGCCGAAGAAGCAGGGCCACTTGAAGGGTGGCGACGAGATGCGCAAGTGCACCTCGGCCGCACCCGCGTCGCGCAGCATCCGCACGAGGGCCCTGGTCGTGGTGCCGCGCACGATGGAGTCATCCACCACGACGAGTCGCTGACCCTCGATGTTCTCGCGCAGAGGATTGAGTTTGCGTCGCACGCTGGCCGCGCGCTTGACCTGGTCGGGAGAGATGAACGTGCGACCGATGTAGCGGTTCTTCACCAGTCCGTAGCCGAAGGGAATTCCCGACGCCTTGGCGTAGCCCTCGGCGGCCGGCACGCCCGAGTCCGGCACGCCCATCACGAGGTCGGCGTCGACGTGCGACTGGCGCGCCAACAACTCGCCCATGCGACGACGCGTGGTGTGGACCTGATGACCCATGAGGTACGAGTCGGGACGCGCGAAGTAGACGAACTCGAAGATGCACAGGTGGTGCTTGTCGTTCGCGGGCTCGAGCAATTGCACGGTGGTGACGCCGATATCGGTGAGCGTCACCATCTCACCGGGGAGTATCTCGCGCAAGAACGTCGCGCCGATCACGTCGAGTGCGGGCGTCTCGGACGCGACGACCCAGCCCTCGGGCTCCTCGGGCGTCCCGAGCTGACCGAGGCAGAGCGGTCGAAAGCCGTGGGGGTCGCGCACGGCGTGGATCTTGCCGGACTCGAGGATGACCATCGAGAAGGCACCGTCGGCCTGGGACAGGACTTCGGCGAGCGCTTCGGACACGCTCGCGCCGCGGTCCACCGCGCGCGCCAGTAATTCAGCCACGAGGTCCGAGTCCGACAACATCGACGTCACCTGGATGCCGGCCTCTTCGGCCAAGGCGACCGTGTTCGTCAAGTTGCCGTTGTGGGCGATCGCGAAGATCGATCCGGCCGCCGAGCGAAAGACCGGTTGGGCCGCGGTCCAGTTCGCCGAGCCCGACGTGGAGTAGCGCGTGTGGCCGATCACGTGGGACCCCGCGAGGGCGCGCAAAGTGGCGTCGGTGAACACGTGCGACACCAGGCCGTTGTCCTTCACCACGGTGATTTGGTGGTTATTGAAGGTCGCCATGCCGGCTGATTCTTGCCCACGATGCTGCAGGGCGTACAGCGCGTCGTAGCACTGGTAGGCGACGTCGGAACCGGGAGCCACGATACCAACGACCCCGCAGGCCTCCTTCAAGCGTTCTCCCTCGAGGGGATCGTTATCAAGCGGCACTGGCCCATTCTTTCACAGACATTCCAGCGTAGTGACACGCGCTCGGTACGCTGTCAGCGTGATTGACCTGCACACGCATTCGAACTTCTCCGACGGCTCGGATTCGCCCAGCGAACTGGCCGCCAAAGCCCACCAACTGGACCTGCACGCCATCGCCCTCACCGATCACGACACGACCGCCAGCCACGACGAGATGGCCGAAGCCTGCGCCTCCTACGACCTCGAACTGGTGCCGGGAGTGGAGATTTCCCTCCTCGACGCGGCGTTTCCGCGCTACCTCGACGACACAACCCCCGTCGCGCGCGGCGTACACGTCCTGGCCTACTTCTTGCCGCTCGACGTCCAGCACCCGGTGCAGGTCCAACTGGCGCGCCTGCGCCAGGACCGCGCCGAGCGCAACGTTCGACTCGTCGCCCGACTACGCGATGCCGGTTTCGATCGTCTGACGCTCGACGCCGTCACGTCACGAGCGGCCAACGTCGAAGGGGTCGGGCGCCCTCACTTCGCGGCGGCGATGTTCGAGCTGCACCCCGAAATCGTGGGCGAACGAACACCCGCGACGTGGTCTCACGTGTTCGCCGACTGGCTCGGCGCCTCGGGACGCGCCTACGTCCCCAAGACGACGCTGACCCTCGAAAGCTTCCTCGACGCGGCGAAAGGTTCCGGCACGGTGTTCTCCATCGCGCATCCCCTCCTCAATTACCTCCCGGACTACAGCGTCACCAGCATCCACGAGCAGATGCCCGCGATACTGGCGTCGCTGCGCGCGCGCGGGGTCGCTGGCGTCGAGGCGTACTACGGGGGCACCACCGAGACCACCCGCGCCCTGATGGTCAAGCTCACCCGCGACGCTGGTCTCATCCCCACTGGTGGGTCGGATTACCACGGTCTCTTCAAGGAGGACGTGTCACTGGGCGTGGGTCACAGCGGTGATCTGCGCGTTCCCGACGAGATCCTCGACGAGTTACGCGCGGCGCGTTAGGCGAGCAACAGCGCTTCTTCGAGCGCTCCGGCGCGTCGCGCCGAGATGTCGGCCACCGTCACGCTCACCAGTTCCCCCAAGTGCACCGTCTTACCGCCAACCGTCCCCAAGATCGTGACGGGTACGCCCGCCGCCAGCGCGCGAGCGACGAAGGCCTCGGTATGCGACGTCGCGACGATGAAGCGACCGGGGAACTCCGCGAACAATTCGCCGTGGCCCTCCAACTTGGCGACGTGAACGCCCAGACCCGTGGCGCTCGCCATCTCCGCGATGGCCGTAGCCAGTCCCCCACCGCTGACGTCGTGCACGGCGGTTACGTCGCTCGTCGCACCAGCGCAAATCGCCGCGACCTCGCCGCTCACGAATCTGAACGTGGAGATCAGTCGCGCGACGTCAAAGGCGGCCAGTTGTCCGCCGCGTCGCCCCCGTTTGGTCGCCCACCGCGATCCCGCGAGGGGGAACGGCTGGGCGCCCGCGGCCTCGCGATGTCCCACCAGAACGACGGCGTCGCCCTCGCGCCAGTTCCAGCCCGGGGGCGTGGCCACCAGCGACTCGACGACCCCGAGCAGCCCGACGACGGGCGTCGGGTCGATGTCTCGACCACCGCTCTCGTTGTAGAGCGAGACGTTGCCGCCGATGACCGGTAGTCCCAGTCCCCGACAGGCCGTGGCCATGCCGTCCACCGACTCCGAGAGTTGCCACATCACTTCGGGGTGTTCGGGGTTGCCGAAGTTCAAGCAGTTGACCACGGCCTTGGCGGTGGCCCCCACGCACGCCAGGTTCGCCACACCTTCGGCCACCGTCATCGCCGTCCCGTCACGGGGATCGAGGGCGCACCAGCGAGGGTTGGAGTCGGTCGACAGGGCGATTCCTCGCTCCGACGACGGCAGTCCCGGTCCGGCCAGGCGCAACAGCGCGGCGTCGCGACCCGGTCCCACGACGGTGTTGAGGAACAGCTGCGAATCGTACTGGCGATAGACCCACTCCGGGCTCATCAAGAGGTCGAGGAGGTCCGCCGCGGCGTCACCCACCGGCTCGTCGGTGGTGGGATCGTCGGCGAGCACGACGTCCAGGTCGGCGGGACGCTGGCGCGGGCGGTCGTAGAGGGGCGCGTCGTCGGCCAACGAGGACGCGGGCACTTCGGCGAGCACTTCGCCGTCAAAGCCGTTGCGCACGCGCAACATCGCCACGCGTGATCCGTCGGCTAAGAGCGTAGGTTCGACCACGTGACCCACCACGCTGGCGCGCACCTCCCACTTGTCACACACCGCCGCGACGGCGTCAAAGTTCTCGGGCGTGATGATGGCCAACATCCGCTCCTGGCTCTCGGACGTCATGATTTCAAAGGGCTGCATCCCGCGCTCGCGCTGGGGCACGGCGGTGACGTCGACGTCCATCCCTACCCGGCCCTTGGCGGCCGTCTCACTCGTCGCACACACCAAACCGGCTCCGCCGAGGTCCTGGATACCCACCACGTAGCCACGGTCGAGCAGTTCCAGGCACGCTTCGATCAATCGCTTCTCCTCGTAGGGGTCGCCGACTTGCACGCTCGGACGCTTGGCGTCGTCGATCGACGCGGCGCCGTCGTCACCCGAGAACCCCGCCGAGGCCAGCACCGACACTCCACCGATGCCGTCGCGGCCGGTCGACGAACCCAGCAAGACGGCGAAGTTCCCGATTCCCGAGGCGACGCCGAGGGCCAGGCGATCCGTCGGTAGTGCGCCGACGGCGAGCACGTTCACCAGGGGGTTAGCGCTGTAACACTCATCAAAAGTGAGTTCGCCGCCGATCGTGGGCACACCGACAGAATTTCCGTAGCCCGAGATGCCCGACACGACGCCCTCGACCAACCACCGGGTGCGCGCGTCGTCGAGTTCCCCGAAGAACAGCGGATCCATCACGGCCAGGGGTCGCGCGCCCATGGAGAAGACGTCGCGCAAGATGCCGCCGACACCGGTGGCGGCCCCCTGGTAGGGCTCGATGGCCGAGGGGTGGTTGTGGCTCTCGATGCGAATGGCGACGCCGATTCCGTCGCCGGCGTCAATGACCCCCGCTCCCTCACCGGGGCCGACCAGCACGTGGTCGCCCGTCGAGGGCAGACGGCGCAGGTGCAGGCGCGACGATTTGTACGAGCAGTGTTCGCTCCACATCACCCCGTAGAGCGCGAGCTCCAAAGGGTTGGGTTCGCGCGACAGCACCCGACGAATGTCGTCGAGCTCAGAATCGGTCAGTCCAAGGGAGCGGTGCAGGGTCTCGAGGGGGCTACTCACCCCAATAAAACTAATGGCCGGCGCACGGCCTTCGAAACGCGACACGTACCTCGCTCAGTGCGCCATCGCTCGCGCGCCGACGAAGCTTTCCAGCAGCACCCGCCCGTCCGCACTTCCGAGCAGCGTCGACATCGCCCGTTCGGGGTGGGGCATCAGCCCGACGACGTTGCCCCGCTCGTTCGCCACTCCCGCGATGTCGTCGCGCGACCCGTTGGGGTTGTCGCGGTAGCGCAGCACGATCTGGTCGTGTCCGACGAGCGAGGCGTAGACGTCGTCGTCACAGGTGTAGGCGCCCGAGAAATGGTTGATGGGTACCACGAGCTCAGTTCCCACCCGTGACGCACTGGTCAGCACCGAGTGCGTGGAGCTCACGACGAGCGTGGTGGACTGACACAAAAAAGTCAGCCCACGATTCTTTTGTAGGGCCCCGGGCAACAGCCCCGCTTCAGTGAGCACCTGAAAGCCGTTACAGATTCCGAGTACGGGGCCACCCGCAGCGGCAAAGGCCGCGACCGCGGTCATGACCGGTGAGAAGCGCGCGAGCGCCCCCGGGCGCAGGTAATCGCCGTGAGCGAACCCGCCGGGCAGGATCACTCCGTCGGCGTCGCCGAGCGACGTCGAGGTGTGAAAGATGAACTCCGCGGTAGCGCCGAGTTCCTCGACGGCGTGGGCGGCGTCAAACTCGCAGTTCGAGCCGGGAAAGACGACGACGCCAATGCGGGTCACGATCTAGTGTTCCTCGTCCAGGCGCGCCGTGGCGTCCTCAATGACCGGGTTGGACAACAGACGCTCGGCCAACGCCTGAGCCCCCGACAGGGCCGCTGCGGGACCGTCGGCCTCGATGTCGAAGCGAAATAACTTTCCCGCGCGCATGGCGCTGACGCCGTGAAAGCCCAGGGCCGGCAAAGCTCGCTCAATGGTGGCCCCTTCGGGATCAGCGATTCCCGGACGTAACGTGACTTCGACGACGACGGAATAGTTCACCCCTAAAACCGTAACAGCCGCGGGGGTGGCGTCTGGTCAACGCGGGCGCACTGAGATCCACGACCCGATCACCGGGTCGAGCTGGCGGGCCTCGTGGTGGGTGAGCTGCACCCAGGTCGTCTCGGACTCGCTCTCGACGACCACGCGCACCTCAAAGCCGAGACGGATGACGTCGGTCACGCGTGCTCGCGGTCCCGCGTCGACGTCGCACAGCTGCAGGTCGTGCGGCCGGTACGCGGTTTCCTGCCACGTCGTGAGCGGGCCCAAGAACCCGTGCACGAAGTCCGACGCAGGCTTGTCGTAGACCTGGTCGGGGGGGCCAACTTGTTCGATACGCCCCTCGTGCAAGATGACGATGCGATCAGCCACCTCCATGGCCTCGCTCTGGTTGTGCGTCACCAAGATGGTGGTGATACCGAGCTCGCGCTGCAGCGACCGCACCCACACGCGTAGCTCCCCACTCACTTGGGCGTCGAGGGCCGCGAAGGGCTCGTCGAGCAACAGCACTTCGGGCTTGATCGCCAGGGCCCTCGCTAACGCCATGCGCTGGCGCTGGCCTCCCGAAAGCTGACGGGGATAACGATCGCCGAAATCACTCAGGCGCACGAGTCCGAGCAGTTCGTCGACTTCCTTCTTGCGCCGCGCGGCAACAATTCGCCGAACTTTTAGTCCATAGGCGACGTTGTCAAACACCGTCATCTGGTTGAACGGAGCGTAGTCCTGGAAACAAAAGCCGATCTGACGGTGGCGCGCCTCCGCGGTGGTGACGTCGCGACCATGGAGTTCGACCGTTCCGTGGTCCAGTGACTCGAGGCCCGCGATGATGCGCAGCAGCGTCGACTTACCCGACCCCGAGGGTCCGAGCAACGCGGTCATCGAACCCGACGGTATCTCGTCGCTGACCTCGTCGAGCACCAGGTCCGAGCCGAAGTGCTTGGTGATGTTCTTAAGGACGATACCCATGGCGCAACCTTTCGCGGTGCCGCGCGAGACCGAGCACCAGTAGGACCAAGATGGAGACGAGCGATAGCAGGCTCACCCCGACGAACCCCTGATAGGGAGTAAAATTCCCGAAGTTATTGGAGATGTTGAGTGTGAGCGTTTCGGTGCGTAAGCCAATATTTCCCGACACGATCAAGACCGCACCGTACTCACCGATGATCCGCGCGATGGTCAGCGTGACGCCATAGGCCGCCGCCCAGGTGATCGAGCGCAGGGTCACCGTAAGGAAGATGCGCACAGGACCCGCTCCGAGAGTTTGGGCCGTCTGCTCCTGGTGGGTCCCTACCGAGCGCAGCAGCGGTATCACCTGGCGCGACACCAGCGGAAGTGACACGAAAACTGACGCCACGACGATGGCCCAGTAGGTAAACATGACGTGTAACCCCCACGCGGCGAGGGGGCGACCCAGCCACCCATTTTGGGCGTACGCGAGTTCCAGACTCAGTCCAACGATGATCGGCGACACCGCTAGCGGAAGGTCGATGAGCGTATCGAAGACCCGCGAGACCCGTGACGGGCGCCGCAGGATCCAGAGCGACACGCCGAGGCCAAAGATCACGTTGAGGGGAACCGCGACCACCGCAACGCGAACGGTCAACCACAGTGCGGAATCCATTTCGGCGTTGGACAGAGCGGTGACGAAGGCGGACAGGCCGTGAGAGAGCGCTTGTTGGAACACAAAACCAAGGGGTAGCGCCACGAGGGCACCCACGTAACACAGCACGGCCACGCGAAGCGCGAGCGAGGGGCGGTGCATCATTCTCCCCTTCCGATCCGCTGAGCGGTGATGTTGATCCCCATCAGTACGACGAGAGCCATCACGAGGAGTCCGAGTGACACCGCCGAAGCCGCGTCGACTTGACCCGACGTCGCGAGTGAATACACGTACGAGCTCGCGATCTCCGAGCGATAAGGCAGATTGTTGGAGATGAAGACGACCGAGCCGTATTCGCCCAGAGCGCGCGCGAAGGCGAGCCCGATACCGGTCAAGATGGCTGGCATCAGCGCGGGCAACGTGATGGTGCGAAACACTCGCACGGATGAGGCACCCAGCGTGGCAGCGGCCGCTTCGGCCGTGAAGGTCCGGGTCTCGAGAAGAGGTTGTACGGCGCGGACGCTAAAGGGCAGCGTCACGAAGGTGATGGCGATGGTGATGCCGATCCAGGTTCCCGTGACGTTGACGTGAAAGGGCGAATGCGGACCGTACAGGGTGTAAAAGGTCACACCGGCCACCACGGTGGGAAGAGCGAAGGGCAAATCGATCAGCGCGTTGAGGATCGATTGACCGGGGAAGCGGTCGCGTACGAGCACCCACGCGGTCGCGGTTCCCGCGACCATGTTGAGGAGCGATCCTCCCGCGGCGCACCACAAGGTGAGTCGAATGGCGCTGAGCGCCTCGGGTTGCGTGAGGGCGCTCCAAAACGATCCGAGTCCGTTACCGAGGGCGTGTGACACCACGGCCGCGATCGGAATGAGGACCACCAGACTCAGATACGTGAGGGCCAGGCCACGTGCTCCGTGGCCAGTCAACGCGGACGTGTATCGCCGCATCCCCCGCTCGTGCGCGGGATGCGGCGATACTTGGCTCAGGGTTTGCTTAAGCAGCAGTGCCGGCAAATCGCTCCAAATAGGTCACGAGACCACGGGTCGTCGTGCTCGTCGATCCAGTGGCGAACACCACGGTGGGCCAGAAGAAGGTCGAGTTGACGCTCTTCCAACCCTGGCTGTTGATATTGGTCACCGACCACAAGCTGTTGGGCTTGGTGAACTTCACGAAGCTCGCCGACGTCGCCTTCCAGATGGTCGTGAGCACCGAGCGGTACCCCAGGCTGGCAAAGATTCCTTGTCCCGCCGCCGAGAACAGGTAGCGGTAGAACGCCTTGGCCCCCGGATTGGTCAGACCGGTGTTGGTCAAGGCCAACGGGTTCTCGATGAGAAGCGACTGGGCAGGGGTCACGATCTGAATCGGGTCGCCCGCCGCCACCGCGGCCTTCGCGTCATCCTCGTAGTCCACGAGCACGTTGCCCGTTCCCGCCACGAACGCAGCCATCGCGGCCGAACCGCTCGTGGGTTGGGCCACCGTGTGGGTGATGAAGAGCTTCAGGTAGGCGCGAGCCTGCGCAGGGGTTTTACCGAGTTGGAGTTGCGAGGAGTACGCCGCCAACAGATTCCAACGCGCGCTACCCGACGTCAGCGGATTCGGCGTGACAATCCGAACTCCCTTCGCGGTGAGGTTGGACCAGTTCGTGATCTTGAGCGGGTTGCCCTTTCGCACGATGAACACCACCACCGAATCGGTAACGATGCCCGGAGTCGAGTAATTCGTCTGGGCCGCCCGGCCCGTGAGGGCGGTGTTGACGCGACCGTAGGTGGCTTCTTGCGTCGCCCACGACGCCGACACCTTGTTGGTTGTGACGAGCGAAGAGATGTTGGCTTCATACGACAGATTGACGAGGTCGGCGCTTTGACCGGCCTCGACGTTCTGCGTCTGGGTGTCCGAGGCCCCGAAGGAGTTCGTGAAGCCCACACCGGCGCCAGCCGGCGTCGCCAAGAAGGACGTCTCCAACGCCTTAAAGGCCGGTCCCACGACCGAGTACCCCACGACGTTGACGTTGTCGGTGACCGTTGCTGCTCCGGAGGTCGCCGAAAGACTCCACAGGGGAAGGGCCGCGGCGATGGCCAGGGTGGCGATGCGTGCGACGCGATTGATCGGTGGGGTCATGAAATTCTCTCCTATATCTATATTTTCTAGTGACAAACTAGAGAATAGCCCGGGACCGATGCACGCGCAAGTCACTCGACAATGGCCCTAGGAGATCGAGGGGTCGCCGAACCACTCGCTCAACGAACGCCCGGTGATTCGCTCGTAGGCCGATTGGTAACGCTCGGCGGTGATCGCCGCGACGTCGTCGGGCACCGGCGGTGGCGGCGGCGTCCGGTCCCAGTGAATCGAGTTGAGCCAGTCGCGAAAGGGTTGCTTGTCGTAGGCGGGGGGAACTTCGCCGCGGCGCACGAGTTCGGCCGGCCAGATGCGCGACGAATCCGGGGTCAACACCTCGTCACACACCACCAATTCGTCGTCGACGAAACCGAGTTCGAATTTGGTATCGGCTAGCACGAGTCCGCGCGCGGCCAGATGAGCTGCGGCGCGCGTGAAGATGTCGCGACATAGCTCGCTCGCGCGCTCGACCAACTCAACTCCCACGATGTTGGCCGCCTCGTCCAGGTCAATATTGAGATCATGCCCGGACTCGGCCTTCGTCGAGGGCGTAAATATGGGTTCGTCGAACGGATCAGTGAGTTCGAGCCCGGAGGCAACGGCCATGTGGTGAACAGTGCCCGTTACCACGTACTCGTCAAAGGCCTGACCCGCGAGTCGCCCCCGCACGATGCACTCGAGGGGCACCATCTGCGCGCGGCGCACGAGCATCGATCGGCCGTGCCACGACGTCGCCTCTTCGAATCCCGGTATCCACGCGTCGATCTCGTCGGGGAAGCACGACA
Organism: Acidimicrobiales bacterium; assembly: GCA_036509795.1. Taxonomy (GTDB): domain Bacteria; phylum Actinomycetota; class Acidimicrobiia; order Acidimicrobiales; family RAAP-2; genus RAAP-2. The sequence continues at coordinate 35,836 of DATCEX010000012.1, read as the reverse complement.
CCAGGGCGGAGGGCATCGTGTCGAAATACTCGCGCACCCAGAAATCCGTCAGCCCGGTGAGGACTCGTCCCTTGTTCGCAATCGGCTCATTCATCACCACGTCGTACGCGCTCATCCGGTCCGACGCCACCATCAACAGGTGCTCGTCATCCACCTCGAATAATTCGCGAACCTTGCCCGAATATACGTGGCGCAGGCCGAGGTCCTTCACGAGAGCCACGTCAGCGCGTCGATAAAGCGGTAGCGGTGCGCGACCATGCGTTCGATGTCGAAGGCCCGCGCGAGCGTCACCTCGTCGAGGGTCACGGCGTCGTCGGCCGTCACGACGTCGCGAAAATTGCGACGCTCTTCGATGGCGCGACGTGCGGCGGCTTGAACGATGCGGTACGCGTCCTCGCGCGACAGTCCTGATTCCACCAACGCCAACAACACCGACTGGGAAAACATCAGACCGAGCGATCCGTCGGTCAAGTTCTCGAGCGCGCGCTCGCGCAACAGGACCAGACCGTCGGCCAGGGCGGTGGCCTTGCGCAACATGTAGACCGTCAACTGCAGGGCGTCGGGCAAAATGACGCGCTCCACGCTGGAATGACTGATGTCGCGCTCGTGCCACAGAGCCACGTTCTCGAGACCGGACTGTAGGTAGCCGCGCAGCACGCGCGCGAGACCACACAGGCGCTCGGACACGATCGGATTGCGCTTGTGAGGCATCGCCGACGAGCCCTTTTGACCGGGCGCGAAGGGCTCCTGGGCCTCGCCCACCTCACTGCGCGCCAAGTGACGTACCTCGAGGGCGAAGAGTTCCATAGACGTCCCTAGCGCCGCACACGCGTAGAGCACTTCGCCGTGGCGATCGCGAGCGATGACTTGGGTCGCCGGCACTGGGGTAAGTCCGAGAGACCGGCACACGTAGTCCTCCACCTCGGGATCGATGTTCGAGAACGTCCCCACCGCACCCGAGAGTTTGCCCACCGCAATGGCGTCTCTCGCGTGGCGAGCGCGTTCGATGTCGCGTTCGACTTGCAGCGCGAAGAGGGCGAACTTGGCTCCGTACGTGGTGGGCTCGGCGTGCATGCCGTGCGTGCGCCCGGTAATGGGCCAGTCGATGGACTCGACCGCACGGCGTGTCAGCGCGTCGCGCAGCGCGATCGCCTCGGTGATGACGATGTCCATCGCCTGGGCCAGGTTGTAACACGAGGCGGTGTCAACGATGTCCGAGGACGTCATGCCGTAGTGGATCCACGCCGCCTCGGGCATCCCGATCCTCGACTGGACGACGTCGACGAAGGCCGCGGTGTCGTGGTTCGTCGTGAGTTCTCGCTCGTCGACCGCCGCCACGAAATCGAGGTCCACCACGGGACGGCGCGTACGTAGCGCGAGGGCGTCGGCCGCTGGCACCACGCCCATCTGCGCGAGTCCCTCGGCGGCGAGTAGTTCTACCTCCAACATGGTGTCAAAACGATGCACGTCACTGAAGAGTCCCGCGACGTCGCGTGGTGAGTACCTGGGAATCATGCTTCTCCTTTAGCTCGCTGAGCGCGCGATGTCGTGGCGCATGACGCGACCGTCGAAGGCGATCTGCTCCGCCGCGGCGTAGGCGCGCTCGCGGGCTTGGACGAGGGAATCACCCACGGCGGTGACCGCGAGAACGCGGCCCCCGTTGGTCACGAAGCGACCGTGGGCGTCGCGCGCGGTGCCCGCGTGAAAGATCGTCACGCCCTCGATCGGTAGTTCGAGTTGTCCGTCGTTGCCGAGACCCTCAATGACGTCACCAGCGCGAGGCGCCTCGGGGTACCCGTGCGCCGCGACGACCACCGTCACCGCACTCTGGCCCGTGGTGCGCGGCACCGGAGCCAGGTGACCCGAGGCGACCGACAAGAGGAAGTCAAAGAGCGACGCGCCGTAGAGGGGGACCAGGACCTGGGTCTCGGGGTCGCCGAAGCGCACGTTGTACTCGAGCAACTTCGGACCCGCGACGCCCATCATGACGCCGGCGTAGAGCACGCCGCGAAAATCGATTCCCCGTCGTCGCAGTTCTTCGAGGGTCGGCGTCACGATGCTCGTCATGACGAGCTCGATGTCGGTGTTCGTCATGGACCCCATGGGGGCGAAGGCCCCCATGCCGCCAGTATTGACCCCGGTGTCGCCGTCGCCGACGCGCTTGAAGTCCTGGGCCGGCACGAGGGCGACGGCGCGCTGGCCGTCACACAGGACGAGCAGCGAACACTCGTCGCCGTCGAGGCCTTCCTCGATGACGACGGTGGTGCCGGCCTCGCCGAAGGCGCGCCCGCTCAATTTGTCGCGCACGTCCGCGCACGCCGCGTCGAAGTCGTCGGTGACGAGCACGCCCTTGCCAGCCGCCAGTCCGTCGGTCTTGATCACGTAGGGCGGCGTCATCGTGCGCAGGAACGTCTCCGCGTCGCCCGCGTCGTCGAAGATCGCGAATTTTGCCGTGGGCACCCCCGCGTCGCGCAAGAACTGCTTCATGTACGCCTTGGACTCCTCAAGTTGGGCGCCGTCGCGCCCCGGCCCGAACACCACCTTGCCCTGGGCGCGAAGTTCGTCGGCGAGGCCCTGCACCAGCGGAAGTTCGGGGCCCACGACGAAGAGGTCGGCCTCGAGCTCAGTCGCCGGGGTGTCCACGCACGTGAGTCCGTGAGCGACGATGCCCGCGTTGCCCGGGGTCACGACCACCTCCGCGCTTTGGGAGAGTCCCCACGCGAGGGCGTGCTCTCGCGCGCCCGAACCGACGACGACGCAGCGTGTCACGACGGTCGAACGAACTGCTCTCGGCCCGGACCGACGCCCACCACAGAGATGCGCACACCAATCGTCTCTTCGAGGAAGCGGACGTAGTCCTTCGCCGCCGCGGGGAGCTGATCGTAACTGGTGAACTCGGTCAAATCACTCTCCCACCCCGACAGGGTTTCGTATATTGGCACCACCTCATGCAGGACGGACTGGTGATAGGGCGGAAAGTCGTAGCGCACGCCGCCGGCTTCGTAGCCCACGCACACCTTGATCTCGGCCAACGTGTCGAGCACGTCGAGCTTGGTCAGCGCGATCTCCGAGAGTGAGTTGAGTCGCGCGGCTTGACGCGCCATCACCGCGTCGAACCAGCCGACGCGCCGACGTCGACCCGTGTTAGTACCGAACTCGTGTCCGCGCTCCACCAGAAGCTCCGCCAGATCGCCGTCGAGCTCAGTGGGAAATGGCCCCGCACCCACCCGCGTGACGTAGGCCTTGGCGATACCCACGATGTCGGAGAGGTCGCGCGGTCCGAGCCCGGAACCGGTGCATGCCCCGCCGGCCACCGGGTTCGACGACGTGACGAAGGGATAGGTTCCGTGGTCGAGATCGAGGAACGTCGCCTGAGCTCCTTCGAGCAAGATGCGCTGACCCTGGGCCAGTGCCGCGTGCACGATGCCGACCGCGTCGCCGATCATCGGGGCCATGCGTGGCGCGAGTTCATCCAGGTACTTGTCGCAGATCGACGCCGCGCTAATCGACGGTCGGTTGTAGATCTTGTTGAGTACTAGGTTCTTCTCGTGCAACACGACGTCGAGCTTCTCGCGAAAGATCTTGGCGTCGAGTAGATCCTGCACGCGCAGACCGACTCGTGAAGACTTGTCCGCGTACGCCGGACCGATCCCGCGCTTGGTGGTGCCGAGCGCGTTCTTTCCGAGGAACCTTTCGGTCAGGCGGTCGAGCTCTTGGTGATAGGGCATGATCAGGTGAGCATTGCCCGACACGACGACCTTGGACACGTCGACGTCCTTGGCCGTGAGTGAGTCGAGTTCCGCCAACAACACCGTGGGGTCCACGACCACGCCGTTGCCGATGACCGGGGTGATGTGGGGATACAACACTCCCGACGGCACCAGTTGCAGAGCGAAGGCCTCACCATCGACCACGATGCGGTGTCCCGCGTTGTGTCCGCCCTGGTAGCGAACCACCATGTCCATCTCACGCGCCAAGAGGTCGGTGAGTTTTCCTTTACCTTCGTCACCCCACTGGGTTCCTACTACCACTGTTGCGGGCACGGGGCTCCCTCGAAACGGTCGGTTTGCCCCCCAAGCCTACTTGACCTCCCGGGCGTCTTCGTCGAAGAGAGCGCCCGACGCGCACCAATGAGTCGAGCGCGCGACAGTGACATCCATAATCCGCTACGAGCGGCCACCGACGCCTCGCTGGCCTCGTAGCGGCGATACTGGCTCGGTGGATCACGTGGGATTTATCGTCGCGACGAGTTCGGGTGGTCGCTACGCGAACACCGCCGTGCTTCTGATTCTGGGACTCTTCACGTTGTTCATGTCCTTCGCGGTCGTGCGGCGATCATCCCTCACGTTCGAACCCGAGTCCGAGTCGAATGTTGACGCTGACGTCGATTTCCACGACGACGAACACCTCGAGTCGCAATTGCGCGAAGGGGAGCATTGGCGCGCGGCGATCACACCCCGGCTGACCACGTCACTTCGCGTCGTCGGTGTCGCGCTCGTCGTCGCGGCGGGAGTGGCTGCGCTAGTGACGTTGCTCTAATACGAGAACGACCGAAGCCTTTCAGTGAAAACTCAGGACGCCGTCCTCGGCGTCCACGGTGATGGTGTCGCCATCTCGATACACGCCCTCGAGCATGGCCAGGGCCACGGGGTCCTCGATACGTCGCTGGATGACGCGCTTCAAGGGACGCGCCCCGAACGCCGGGTCGAAACCTTCGCGCGCGAGAGCGAGCGAGGCCGACGCGGTGACGTCGAGCGCCAAGTGACGCTGGGCGAGTCGCGTACGCAGCCGATTGAGTTGGATACCCACGATGATCGCGAGGTCGTTCTCGTCCAGTGCTCGAAAACGGATGATGTCGTCGATGCGGTTGACGAACTCGGGACGGAAGTAATCCAGAGGTTCACCAGGGATATTGCTCGTCATGATGAGCACCACGTTGGTAAAGTCGACCGTGCGACCCTGACCGTCGGTCAATCGACCGTCGTCGAGCACTTGCAAGAGCAGGTTGAAGATATCGGGATGCGCCTTTTCGATCTCGTCGAAGAGGATGACGCCGTAGGGGCGACGACGCACCGCCTCGGTGAGCTGGCCGCCCTCTTCGTACCCGACGTAACCCGGCGGGGCACCAACGAGGCGCGAGACCGCGAACTTCTCCATGTACTCACTCATGTCAAATCGGACCATCGCGTGTTCGTCGTCGAAGAGGAACTCGGCCAACGCGCGCGCCAACTCGGTCTTGCCGACGCCGGTCGGACCCATGAAGAGGAACGAGCCGATGGGGCGCTTCGGGTCCGACAGTCCGGCGCGCGAGCGACGGATGGCGTTAGCGACGGACGTCACCGCTTCGTCTTGTCCCACTACCCGTGAGTGCAGGAGCTGTTCCATGCGTAGTAACTTGTCGACTTCGCCCTCGAGCAGTTTCGAGACAGGCACACCGGTCCAACGACTAACGACGTCGGCGATGTCCTCGGCGTCGACTTCCTCTTTAAGGAACGCTCCGTTGACCTGCAGTGCTTCGAGGTCGCGCGTCGCGAGGTCGATGGTCTTTTCGAGTTCGGGCAGGGTCCCGTACCTCAGGGCCGACGCGCCGCTCAGGTCACCTTGTCGCTCGAGACGCTCGGACTCGGCACGCCGATCCTCGTACTCCTGCTTGGCGCCTTGAATCTTTTGGATCGCGGACTTCTCGGCCTGCCAACCTGCGGCCAACTCGTCGAAGTGCTCCTTCAAGTCGGCCAGTTCCTCGTCGAGTTTGGCCAGTCGTTCCTTTGAGGCGTCGTCGGTTTCGGGGGCCAAGGCCATTCGTTCGATCTCGAGTTGACGGATCCGTCGGATCACGACGTCCAGTTCAGTGGGCATCGAATCGATCTCGATACGCAGCTTGGACGCGGCCTCGTCCATCAGGTCGATGGCCTTGTCGGGCAAGAAGCGGTTCGCGATGTAGCGCGCCGACAACGTCGCTGCGGCGACAAGCGCGGCGTCTTGAATCCGTACGCCGTGGTGCACCTCGTAGCGCTCCTTGAGCCCCCGAAGGATCGCCACCGTATCGTCGATCGATGGCTCGCCCACGAAGACTTGCTGGAAGCGACGCTCGAGGGCGCCGTCTTTTTCGATGTACTGACGATACTCGTCGAGCGTCGTCGCACCGATCAGTCGCAGCTCGCCACGCGCCAGCAACGGCTTGATCATGTTGCCCGCGTCCATCGCGCCTTCACTGGCGCCAGCCCCCACGATGGTGTGCAACTCGTCGATGAAGGCGACCACGTCGCCGTGGGCGTCTTCAATCTCCTTGAGGACCGCCTTCATCCGTTCTTCAAACTCGCCACGGTACTTCGCGCCCGCGACCATGGACCCGAGGTCCAGGGCCACCACCCGACGGTCGCGCAGCGACTCGGGCACATCACCTTCGACAATGCGCAGGGCCAGACCCTCGACGATGGCCGTCTTGCCGACTCCCGGTTCACCGATGAGCACCGGATTGTTCTTGGTGCGCCGCGAGAGTACCTGGATGACCCGGCGAATCTCGTCGTCACGACCAATCACCGGGTCGAGCTTGCCCGCGCGCGCCAGTGCCGTCAGGTCGCGGCCGTACTTCTCGAGTGACTGGAACGTCTCTTCGGGGTTCTCGCTCGTGATGCGCGCCGAACCTCGAATCGCGCGCAGAGCGCTCAGCAACTTCTCGCGATCGGTCCCGAGCATCGACGCCCAAGCGACGACCACGTGGTCCACCGAGAGATATTCGTCACCCAATTCGGCGCGTAGCTCGTCGGCGTCTTCAAGCCCCTGGCGCGCCTCGGGTGAGAGCCCGGGTTGGCTGCCGCCCACCGAGCGCGGCTCACGCGCGACCTTCTCGTTCAGCGTCGCGGTGATGGCGATCGGGTCGAGCCCCGCGGCTACCAGTAGTGGTCGCGCGACGCCTGAGGAGTCGTTCAAGAGGGCGAGCAGTAAGTGGGCCGGCGTGACGTAGGGATTACCCGCCGCGCCCGCTTGGGTCGTGGCGCCCTGGAAGGCGTCGCGGGTCTTGACGGTCCAGCGCTGGGGATCAAGGCTCATCGGGGACCTCCTGTCGCACCTCGTTCACGCCGTTGGGCATCTAAAAAGACGGCGATGGTGTTCTGCACGGGCACCAGATCGCGACGATATTGGCGATGAGTTGCCGCCAGCGACGTCTGGGCTTCGTCGGTGCGAGTGGCAAGTTCTTCGCGCAGCCGCGCGACATCGCCTTCGAGCTTCATGATGCGTTTGACGCCCTCTAAGTTGACGCCGTCATTGGTGAGATCTTGGATACGCCGTAGCGCGGCGAGGTCGGCCTCGGAGAATCGACGCGAGCCACCGCTCGTTCGCTGAGGGCTCAACAATCCGCTGCGCTCGTAGTTGCGCAACGTCTGGGGATGCACGCCGGCGATCTCGGCGAAGACCGAGATCACGTAGACGGCGTGGTGTTCACGTTCGTTCACGAGACCTCCTCGTGCAGCGTCGCGGCGAGTTTCTCGACCGCCGTGCGCTGTTCCTTGTTGAGCTTTTTGGGGATCTCCACGTTGACCGTGACGAGGAGGTCACCGTGGCCGTGTTTGGCGCTCGCGGGAACGCCCCGACCACGCACGCGCATGGTGGTCCCGGACTGAGTTCCGGCCGGGATCTTGAGGGTGACGGGTTCGTCGAGCGTCGGTATCTTGACGGTCGTACCGAGGATCGCCGCGGTCACCGGCACGCTCACTGACGTGGTCACGTGACGATCACGACGGTCGAAGTGCGCGTCGGGTGCCACGTGCACGTCCACGAAGAGGTCGCCGGGGGGGCCACCTTGCGCGCCCGCGGCGCCCTTGCCCTTCAGTCGGATGCGTTGGCCGTCGACGACCCCCGCGGGGACGCGCACGTTGACGTGCCGCGACGAGGGCTCGCGACCCGATCCCTGACACGTGGGACAGGGCGTGACGATACGCCCCCCGCGTCCGCCGCAGTGCGTGCAGACGCTCGACATCGCGAAGGGTCCCTGGTCGTCGTTGATGACGCCACGCCCGTTGCAAAACTCACACGTGACGTAGCCGCCGGGAGCCGCACCGCGACCGTGACAGGTCTTGCACACCTCATTACTGGGTAGCGACACGGTGGTCGTCACCCCCAGCACCGCATCGCGAAAACTCAAGTGCAGGGCGGTCTCGAGATCAGCTCCGCGTTGTGCGCGAGGACGTCGATTTCCGAAGAGTCCGCCGAACAGGTCGCCCAAGTCGCCGAGGTCGCCCGTCTGAAAGTTGAAGTTGCCCCCACTGGCGCCCGGACCGCCGAAACCCGCAGCCGCGGGACCGAGGCGACGGACCTCGTCGTATTCCTTGCGCTTCGTGGCGTCGCCCAGGACGTCGTACGCGACGGAAATTTCCTTGAAGCGCTCCTCTGAACCGGGATTGGTGTCGGGGTGGTGCTGTTTGGCCAGTTTGCGATAGGCGCGCGTGATCTCCTTGTCCGTCGCGCTCGACGTCACTCCTAAGACCTTGTAGTAGTCCGTGTCGAACCACTCGCGCTCCGCCATTTAACCCTTCACTCTCACCATGGCCGGACGCAACACGCTGCCCTTCCACCGGTACCCCGCTCGTAGAATCTCGTCCACGACCTGTTCGCCCTCGCCACCCTCCACGTGCGCGACCGCGTCGTGAATCGTGGGGTCAAAAGCGACCCCGGCGTCGGCGAGTCGCTCGAGTCCCTGCTTCTCGAGCGTATCGAGTAACAACCCGCGCGACTGGTTGAGCGCCGTCGCCTCGTCCGAGGGGCTCGACGCGAAGTGCGCGGCCGCTAAATCGAACGCGTCGAGCACGGGGAGCAACGAGGCTACGAGGACCCCCGCGGCGCGCTGTCCCGCGTCCTCGGAGGACCGCGCGACGCGCTTGCGGTAATTCTCGAAGTCGGCCTGAAGACGTTGCAGCGCGTCCAAGTATTCGTCGCGCTGCAGTTCAGCTTCAGTCAATTCGGAGATGTCCTGGGTGACGGCGTCTTCGGACGCCGTCACCTCATCGGACTCAAAGACATCGCTCATGGTTAGTCCACGATCTCGGCGTCAACGATGGCGTCGTCGTCGTCACCCGCCGGTGGCGGGGTCGACGTCGCGCCCTGCGCGTTGGCCTTGGCGGCTTCTTCGTAAAGGCGCTGGCTGAATCCCTGACTCGCGCTCAAGAGCTTCTCGGTCGCCTGGGAGATGGCGTCGTTGTCGGTACCGTTCAAGGCCTCCTTCAACGCCGTCAGGGCGCTATCGACGTCCTCGCGCTCAGTGCCCTGGAACGATTCGGCCTGGTCCTTGAGCAGCTTCTCCGTCGAGTACACCAATCCGTCGGCGTTGTTGCGGATCTCGGCGTCGGCCCGACGTTGACGGTCATCTTCGGCGTGAGCCTCGGCGTCGCGCACCATGCGGTCGATCTCGTCCTTGGACAACGAGGAGCCACCCGTGATGGTCATCGACTGGGTCGCGCCGGTCGCGGTGTCCTTCGCCGAGACGTGCACGATGCCGTTGGCGTCAATGTCGAAGGTCACTTCAATCTGGGGCAGACCGCGCGGCGCGGGCGGAATACCTACCAGTTGGAACTTGCCCAGGGTCTGGTTGTACGACGCCATTTCGCGCTCGCCCTGCAGGACGTGCACCTCGACGCTCGGCTGATTGTCGTCGGCCGTCGTGAAGGTCTGTGACTTCTTCGTCGGGATCGTGGTGTTGCGCTCGATGATCTTGGTCATCACGCCACCCTTGGTCTCGATACCCAGCGACAGCGGCGTGACGTCGAGCAGCAAGATGTCCTTCACGTCACCCTTCAACACGCCCGCCTGCACGGCGGCGCCGATGGCGACTACCTCGTCGGGATTCACACTCTTGTTGGGTTCCTTGCCGGTCACCTTGGTGACCAGTTCTTGAACGGCCGGGATGCGCGTCGAGCCACCGACCATGATCACGTGGTGGATCTGGTCAAGGGTGAGACCCGCGTCCTTGATCGCCTGGTCGAACGGCTTACGGCAGCGCTCCACCAGGTCCGCGGTCAACTCATTGAACTTGGCGCGCGACAACTTGATGTCGAGGTGCTTCGGTCCGTCAGCGGTCGCGGTGATGAAGGGCAAGTTGACCGTGGTCTCTTGAACTGAGGACAACTCGATCTTGGCTTTCTCGGCCGCTTCTTTCAGTCGTTGGACCGCCATCTTGTCAGCCGACAGGTCGACACCCTCAGTGTCCTTGAAGGTCTTGACGAGCCACTGCATAACCGCATCGTCCCAGTCGTCACCACCGAGGTGCGTGTCGCCGTGGGTGGACTTCACCTCGAAGACGCCGTCGGCGATGTCCAAGACGGACACGTCGAACGTTCCCCCACCGAGGTCAAACACCAGGACCGTCTGCTCTTGGCCACCCTTGTCGAGCCCGTAGGCCAGGGCCGCGGCGGTCGGCTCGTTCACGATGCGCAGGACCTCGAGGCCAGCGATCTGACCGGCTTCCTTCGTCGCGGTGCGCTGGGCGTCGTTGAAGTACGCCGGCACGGTGATGACTGCTTGAGTCACGGTGTCGCCGAGGTAGGCCTCCGCGTCGCGCTTGAGCTTTTGGAGAATACGCGCCGAGATCTCTTGGGCGGTGTACTTGGTCCCGTCGATGTCGACGCTCCAGTTCTCACCCATGTGACGCTTGACCGAGCGAATCGTGCGCTCGGGATTGGTGATGGCCTGACGCTTGGCCACTTCGCCGACGAGTACTTCGCCGGTCTTTGAGAATCCGACTACCGACGGCGTCGTGCGACCACCCTCGGCGTTCGGAATGACGACGGGCTCTCCCGCCTCCAACACTGAGACCACCGAGTTGGTGGTACCGAGGTCGATACCGACTGCCTTAGCCATGAAATGCTCCTTCAATTGCCTGTGTCTCGCACTCGGACCCTCCGCGCACCAGACGTGTACATCGATTATACGGAGTTGAGTCTCTTCTTGTCAAGAAAATGCATAGGGACTTTAGTAATTCTTGATCAAGACGCTCGTGAATTTCACTAAAACATCGATTTCCTGGACGAATTGGGACTTTTCAACAGACCTCACTACGATGACAACGTGCCCGATCTCATCCTCTTGCGCCACGGTCGTTCGGAATGGAACGAACTCAATCTCTTCACCGGTTGGCACGACGTCGACCTCAACGCGCAAGGCGAGGTCGAGGCCGCCGAGGCCGGACGCTTGCTCGCCGCGTCGGACCTCGATCTGCGTGTTCTGCATACCTCACTGCTGACCCGCGCGATTCGCACCGCCGAGATCTCCTTGTACCAAGCGGGTCGTTCGTGGTTGCCGGTGCGGCGCAGTTGGCGGCTCAATGAGCGTCACTACGGTGACTTGACCGGCAAGGACAAGAAGCAGACCGCCGACGAGTTCGGTATCGACCAGGTCAAGGTCTGGCGCCGCTCCTACGACGTTCCCCCGCCTCCGATGCCGGCGGGTGACCCGCGTTCGAGCGCTCTGGATCCGCGGTACCGCGACGTCGCGAGCGAATCGATCCCGATGACCGAGTGCCTCAAGGACGTGGTGACCCGCGTCACGCCGTACTTCACCGACGTCATTGCCGAGGACCTGCGACGCGAGGGTGTGCGCGGTGGCGCGGTTCTCGTCGTCGCCCACGGTAACTCGCTGCGCGCCCTGCGCAAGATTCTTCAAAACATCGACGACGACGACATCGCGGAGCTCGAGATTCCTACGGGTATTCCCTACGTGATGAAACTCGACGAATCCCTCGACGTCCTCAGTGCGGACTACTTGGGCGACCCCGCAGCAGCCGCGGCGGCGGCAGAAGCGGTCGCACGCCAAGCGGGTTGAGGCGCGGCGTCTAGTAGCCGCGTTGGTGAAGGAACTTGTTCAACTGCGTGACGAACACCAAACCTTTCACCGACGGATTCAACAAGCTGTTGAGATGGCCGGCGGCGGCCTGTTCGCGCAAGAACGTCTCGGCGTTGCTCGCTCGCCCCAGCAGATACTCATCAGCGGTCCACGCGGCGATCACGCCCACCGAGTCGGCGTAGTGCGAACTCGCCTGGTCGTAGAACGCATGTAGCCAACCTTGGGCGTCGAGGCTCACTACGCGGCGATAGTGGCGCGTCACAATGACCACGTGGTGATTCTCAAAACGCAGAATCTTCACGGGGAGTCCTGAGGCTGCGTAATCGGTGAAGGTGTAGGCGAAGGAATCGTCCGCGCTGACGAAGACCGGCCACTGGCCACCCGGTAGTTTCTTTAGTTGCGCCCCCGGATCCCCTAGGAACACTTCGGTCTTCGAATAAGTCGTGGTCGTACTCGGCGCGAAGATCTCGTCGATGAAGCAGCAGTGCGCTCCACCGCTGTACAGCCCAAGGATTACCACGGGTGCGCCCACACTCAGTTTGACGACTTGCAAGGGATTAGGTGCACCGCCATAGCCCGTCGACTGAGGCCAACACAGATCGCCACAAAATGACGAGGTCACCGCGCTACGGTACTGCACTCGTCCTGACGACGTGATGGTGAGAACGGCGCCGTGGGCCTCGGGATAGGTGCCTTGATAGGTCAAGGTAGCAGTGAGCGTCCCGAGCGACGCGTGATATTTCTTCGTCGTGGCCGCTGACGCGGGTACGACGCCCACGGCGACGAGCCCCAGGGTAACGAGAAGCGCCGACAGTAACGAGAGACTTCGTTTCGCCCGTCGGCGCGAAGCGACGAGGTAGGTGGGCTGGGAAGCTGTTGAGCGATATGAAGTGGTCACACCCCGATATGTCGTCATGACCGCCCAACTTACTGGTCACTTCGCGCGCGCCTCACTTCTTTGCGCCGTCGCTCACGCGACGATGCGCCAACGACCGAGGGCGCCGGGTTGCCCCGGCGCCCTCGGTCGTGAAAATGCTTCCTACACTGCTTCGGGACCACGCTCCGCGGTACGAATACGCACCACGTGTTCGATGTCGGTGACCCACAGCATGCCGTCACCAACGGTGTCGGTTCGAGCGGCACCGGCCACCGCATCGACAACCTGGTCGGCCAATTCGTCGGTGGTGACGATCTCGACCTGGAGCTTGTCGACGAAGTCGAACTCGTACTCCTTGCCGCGATAAATCTCGATGTGACCTCCGGTACGACCAAAGCCACGAACCTGGCTCACCGTCATTCCTGACACGCCAACTTCACGAGCCGCCACTTTCACTTCGTCCAACTTGAACGGTTTGATCACTGCGCTGATTAATTTCATGTCGGCTCCTTAAACGTTGTCGCTGTGCGAGTGGCTGGGGGTCATAACGGGCTCACCGAAGGTGGGCTCGGGGAACGCTTCCTCGTCGTGGATGGCGATGTCACCAATCGCGAGGACCTCATCAGACTCGCGCAAGCCTACCGTGAACTTCACGATGTAGAAGATGATCGCGGTCATCAAAGACGTCCAGCAGATGACCCACACGGCGGCGAGGAACTGCTCCCATAATTGGTGGAACGAGTGTCCGTAGAACCACCCCGCGACCGAGAAACTGCCCGCGCCGTCGTAGACCTTGCCAGCGACGCCGTACTCAATCATGTGCGGGTCGGCCAATATGCCCACCAGCAGTCCACCGATGAGACCGGCACAGCCGTGGGTGTACACCACGCCGAGCGCGTCGTCCACCTTGGAGAAAGGACGAACCTTCGAGAGGTAGTTCCAGGCAACCCACACGAGGCACGAAGCGATCAAACCGACCAACATGGCGCCCGTGCCGTTGACGAAGCCCGCGGAGGGTGTAATGGCAACCAGGCCACACAACATTCCGTTGAGCGATCCGAGGAACGTGGGCTTCTTCTGTTTGGTGAAGAGCATGTCCATGAACATCCAGGCGAGCAGACCGACCGCCGTGGCGACGTTAGTGTTCAACACGGCTGACGCCGCGTCGGCGCCCGCGTAGAACGGGTCTCCACCGTTGAATCCGTTCCAACCGAGCCAGACGATGCCAATACCGACCGCCACCATCATGAGATTGCTCGGGAAGGCGTTCTCTCGGTCCTGCCAACGGCGAGGTCCGACGATGGCCGCTCCCACGAAGGCCGCGCACCCGGCGCTCAAGTGAATGACGTACCCACCCGAGAAGTCAACGACACCCTTCTGGGCCCAGAAACCGCCGCCCCACAGGAGGGCAGCGTTCACGCAGTACACCATGGTGATCCACAGCGGAACGATCAACAACCAGGCCTTGAACTTGATTCGTCCAACCAGACCACCCAGGAACAACAACGGGGTGATCGCGGCGAAGACGAACTGGAAGTACGCCAGCGTGGCGGTCGGGAAGTGGAAGGGAATCAGTGTATTGGCTCCCGACACCGCTTGACCTTGCTCATCGAACGCCGCAGCGATCGGGTGGAAGTGGCCAATGAACCCGCTCCAGAACGAACCCGTGGATCCGAAGTGAGAGAGCGGGCCGAAGGCCATGTTGTATCCCCACAGCATCCAGACAACCAGTGTGAGGGCGAAGCCCGTGAAGCACATCATCATGGTGTTGACGATCCACTTCTTTCGCACCAGTCCGCCGTACAACACGGCGAGACCGGGGAGGCTCATGAGCCCTACCAGCGTCGCCGCGACGAGTTGCCAAGTGTTGTCGGCTGGATTCAGCCAACTGGGATAGGGAATGTTGGTGGCCGCAAACAGCACATCCACTCCTTTTGGTCGGAGAGGGCGTCTTTGACCTCAAGTTGTTCACTTCAGTGTGACCAATCAGGATTTCTGTTTCGTTAGCGCTGTGTTTCGTGCGTGTGAACTAGAGGCACTGACGACCTCAATTTCCTAGCGAAATGAACGCTCCACCAGCTGCGCGATGTCGAGTACCGCGACCTCGTCACCGCGTCCCAGGGCCTTGACCGCGTCGTCAATCATGATCTGACAAAACGGACACGCGGTCGCCACTACGTCTGCACCGGTCGTCAGCGCTTCCTCGGTGCGTTCGGAGTTGACGCGCTTGCCGATGTTCTCCTCCATCCACATGCGTGCGCCCCCCGCCCCACAGCAGAAGCCCTTCTCGCGGTGACGTCCCATCTCGACTTGGATCGCACCGGGAACGGCTTCGAGCACCGAACGCGGTTCGTCAAAGACCCGATTGTGTCGCCCGAGATAACACGGGTCGTGATAGGTGACCGTCCCCTGATACGACAGCCCGGGAACCAGGCGTTTGGTCGCCACCAAGTGGCTGAGGAGTTCGGAGTGATGGATCACCTCGTAGTGGCCGCCCAGATCGGGGTACTCGTTCTTGATGGTGTTAAAACAATGCGGACAACTGGCCACGATCTTCCTAGCCCCCACTTCGTTCAAGGTGGCGATGTTGGCCTTGGCCAGTTCTTGAAAGAGGTACTCGTTGCCCATGCGCCGTGCCGGATCACCCGAGCACGACTCGCGCGGACCCAGGACGCCGAAATTCACGCCCGCGCGTTGCAACATGCGCGCCGTGGACTCGACTTGCTTGCGCGCGCGCTCATCGAGCGCCCCGGCACAGCCCACCCAATAGAGGTATTCCATGTCCGCCGGGATTGGGCCGTCGATGATCGGTACGTCAAAGTCGAGCTTAGCGAGCCAGTCGGTGCGCTTGGTCGCGCCGAGGCCCCAGGGATCGCCCTGGTTCTCTAAGTTGCGCAGCAGCAGCCCCGCTTCGCTCGGGAAACGCGACTCCATCATCACTTCGTAGCGGCGCATGTCGATAATTGCGTCCACGTGTTCGATGTCGACCGGACACTCCTCGACGCACGCCCCACACGTCGTGCACGACCACAACACGTCGGGGTCGATCGTCGTGGGCACCAGAGTCGCCACGTCCGAGTTGCCTGCACCCGACAACAACCGGTCCGCCGAGGCGAACATGTTCTCGCGTAGTCCCATGATGAGGAGCTTGGGACTTAAGGGCTTACCCGTCGTCCACGCCGGACAGACCGATTGACAGCGACCACACTCAGTGCACGTCGCGAAGTCGAGCATCTGCTTCCAGGTGAAGTCCTCGATGTGACCCACGCCAAAGACCGTGTCCTCGGTGACCTTGTCCATGTCCATGTCCGGGGTCTTATCAAGGCCGCCCAACGCCCGGGGACGGCGCGAGACGCCGATGTTGATCGGCGCTAGGAAGATATGCAGGTGCTTGGAGTAGGCGACGAACACCAAGAATCCCGCGATGACGGCGATATTGGCGAGCAAGAACACAACTTCCAGCACGCTGTTGACTCCTGCGCCCAGAGGGCGCAGCCAGGTGGCGATGAGGTGCGAGGAGAAGGACCAGTGCGACTGGCCAAAGGGGAAATGTCCGGTGTTGATCTGGGCAGCGCGGTAGGCGAAGAGCGTGATAATCACGAGCGCGATCATTGCGAGCACCGCCCAGGCGGCGCTGGTGTGCGAGCCGAAGAAGCGACTGTCGCGCTGTCGACGAGAGGGCGCCTGCACGAGACGAATGATCGAGAACACGACGAGTGACACCAGTACAGCGCTCGCGAAGAAGTCTTCGGTGAAGGCCAGCCAGTTACTGCGGCCAATCCAAGGGATGTGAAAATTCCGGTTGAAGAGGGCGCCGTAAGCCTCGAGGATGGTCGTGAGGAGAACCGTAAATCCCCACATCGTGAAAAAGTGCGCAACGCCTGGCACGGTCCAGCGCAGGAGTTTGCGTTGACCCGCCACTTCGACCAGTTCGACCTCGCCGGCTCGACGAAACCCTTGCCATCGTCGCGGTGCGTCGAGGCCAGTGCGGATGAGTTGTGACAGCCACCAGAATCGTCGTCCCGCGATTGTCAGAGACGCGATCGTAACGACGAGCCCGGCAATGATGCGAAACAGCATCACACACTCCTTTGAAGCGCCAGGGCGCCTCGCCTATGACTTCTTGAAATTCTCTGAATAGCGACTCGGCGTCGGCCCGCGCTGTCCACGGTACTTCGAACCTAGACCGCTCGCACCGTAGGGGCGGTCGGCCGGAGTTGTCATCTCGAAGAAGCTGATCTGACCAATCTTCATCCCCGGATACAAGGTGATCGGTAAGTTCGCCAGATTGGCCAGCTCAAGGGTGATGTGACCATCCCAGCCGGCGTCAATGAAGCCAGCCGTGGAATGGATCACCAGGCCCAATCGACCCAGCGAACTCTTTCCCTCCAGACGAGCGACCAGGTCGTCAGGAATAGCAACGCGCTCCAATGTGGAACCGAGAAGAAATTCACTCGGGTGTAAAATCATTGGCGTATCGGGACCTACGTCGACCAGTTCGGTCAGATCCTCTTGCGGTAACTTCACGTCAATGATGCGTTGAGAGTGATTACGAAATACCCTGAACAAATGGTCGATATGCAGATCAACCGATGATGGCTGGATGCATTCTTCACCCAAGGGATCGATGATGATACGGCCAGCTGCAATTGCCTCTTTAATCGACCGGTCCGAAAGCACCATAGTGAAGCAAAGGCTAGTGCGAACCCGTTATCCAATCGTTGCGCCCTTAGGAGTCGGAGCCTAAAAGCCCACTACGATGGTACCGACGCGGGCGTAGTTCAGCGGCAGAACATCAGCTTCCCAAGCTGAGAACGCGAGTTCGATTCTCGTCGCCCGCTCCAATGCTTTTCGTCTACAACCCAATGATTACAGGAGTTTTCAGTTCACCAGTAGCGACCGTCGCTGACCGCTACTGCCCTGTGTTACATACCCATATATGCCCGTGGTATGCCTGAGATTTGCACCGGACTCCCAGCAGAGTCCGCTCACGCGCGAAGTTTGATGACCAACCAAACGCCGTGAACGACTCAACTCAAATAACTTGCAGATCTATGATTGGTTAGTCCTCGGGCTTATGCACTTCAAGTTCCGCGATTTGTGCTTGAAGCTTCGTGACGATCTTGTCCATGTCACCGTTGAAAAGATCCATCGCGATGGATAACCGGTCGGCCACCCAGTCATCAAGGTGCTCACCAAAGTGAACGACCGTGGGCTTTTGGCGATTCGAGACCGAGATGATGAGTCTTCCCGCATCGTGTTGAATGCCCAGCGGTTTCGCGAAGGCGCACTCAGAGCTCTTGTTCGCCCCCTGGTACACAATGCGCTGACTCGTAATGGTAAGCGTGCCCGTATCGACCGCTGTCCGCACCGGCGCACCTTGAACGTAGTGGCCGCGATTCTTACCCACGCGATATCTCACTGGCCCGATGGGAATCGACACACCGCTGGATTTGCCCTTCCACTGGCCGGCACCCTTACGTTCCTCGATGAGACCGACGTTGGTTATCTGTGCAATTCCTCTTTCACCCTTTTTGAGAATGAGCGACGTCATTGCACTCGAAGTAAGTCCAGACGCGGCGACCAGAAGTGACAGTAGGGATTGGCGTTTGTCATTCCACTCTTGTAGCGCTACTGCTTCCGTGGCTTCAGCGGCCTCAAGGGCCTTCTTCTCTTTGTGAGCCCCAAACATGTTGCACCCTTCGTCGCATCAGTTCAACATTGGCCAATACTAAGAGCCGGATATCACGGTTGCTGAGCACGAACTTCGTAGACGGAAACGCTGACATATTGAAATGGTGACTTGACGTGTTTACAGGTACAAGAACCGCTCGTAATTGGGTGCGCTGAACAACTGAAGCGGTTCGTAGTGTGACGACTGACGAAATCAACTGCGCCGTCTCTAGCAGTTCGTTTGCCCAATATTTTGGAAAATTTCATCTGCAAATCCCTCTTTCATGACATGGCGAGTTCTAAATTCCTAAGGCCAACTTGTCTTCAATTTGCTCTAAGAAAGCATCAATTGGCTCGTGAGTTGCTATTACAAAACAAGTCCCCGGATTCTGAATCGCGACCTCGACCACCACTCGTTTTGCTTCTTTTTGCGTCTCATCATCCCAAGTCTTTCCAGAGGCTGCAAAATCCTCCTTCATTCTCTCGGACCATTTACCTTTCTTGCTGTTGAATTTTCTCGCGGCAAGATCCAAGAATTAGTGCGACGAATCATTCTTGTCACGACGCTGGTGGTGGCCCTCGTGCTGGTGACGAGCGTGGATGTGATCGGCTTCAGTAGTTCTTCTTCGACGACGTCATCACCGCCGATTGGTCACCGGGAGTCGCCAGGAGGTCCGGCGATCGGAACCTTCTATTTTCCACCTAGTCAAGACCTCCAGTTCGTCTCCTCGAGAATCGGTTGGACCGCGGTTCCGGGTAAGAATCGCATCTTGGGAACGACCGATGGCGGTCGTCACTGGTGGACGAGCTACCAAGGGCCAGTCTCTTCGCAGACTTCAACTGGTTACATCGAGGGCGTCGCCTTCGTGAACGCAACGGACGGCTGGGCGCTGGTCAACGGCGAGGGTCTCATGGCCACGAGAAATGGCGGACGTACGTGGTCGGCTCCTCGCGAACCAACTCAGGGTGCCGTGATGAACTACGTCTTTGCTTCTCCTGAGAACGGGTGGGCAACCACCAGCAAAGGTGGGTTGTTGCATTCGCTCAACGCGGGTGAAACCTGGCAGACAGTAAAGACACCCGCGCCAGGAACCTCGCTGTGTACCACGCCCTCGGGGGGTCTCTGGCTGGGCGTCAGCGAGACGGGCAACGTCTACTTCTCCAACAACGGCGTGTCGTGGAGACTGTCACTCGCTGGCTCGGCCATCCCCTTTCCCAAAGGCTCGATACCGTCGCCGCCTCCACTGCCTGCTCCGTGGGTCTCGTGCTCTGGCGACACCGCGTGGCTGCTCTATGACTACGGAGAAGGCGCCGGCAGCATGCCCTACGTCGTCGATCGAACGCTCAATGCAGGTCGATCCTGGAAGGTAGTGGCATCGAGTGAAGTGACGCCGGCGATGTCGAGGGGCACCGCGGGCGTCTTCGCTTCCGTCAATGATTTCGGTATAACGGGATCAAAGAGCGCCTGGGCTCTTGGTTACTGCGGACCCTGCACCACTGGTGGGGTCGACGTTGCTATCACCACCAACGCATTGAAGTTCACCAACGTCTCGCTTTCCAGCAATCCGAGGATCCACGCTCAGCCCGTCGCGGGTGCTTTCGCCGATCCGAGGCATGGCTGGGTCGTCCTCCAAGAGGATCTGCTCTCAAAGAATGGAAATCCGTTGTCCCAGCCCGCCACGTTCGTTGTCGTGGCCACGACGAACGGAGGAGAAATATGGCGCGTGGTAGATGCCAATCTCCAGGAATGATGCTGTCCAACTACTGAGTGACGGTGACCACCGGGGCGCAAGGTGCCGCTGGGGTTCCTTGTCGAGAGAGGCAACCGAGTCGATCTCACACCCAGCAAATTTAAGGACCTGTGACTTGTATAGGTAATGAAAGAGTTTGTGGTGCGCAGAGACGAGTCGCCGATCAATCAGGAGACCTTTGAGGCCTGGTACGAACGAGAGCATTCTCGCATGATCGTCACGCTGTTGCTTACGACGGGAGATCTGGATCTCGCGACCGAGGGCGTCGACGAGGCGTGTGCTCGGGCCCTAGTGAGGTGGGATCGTGTCGAGACAATGCAAGCCCCGACGGGGTGGGTCTACCGCGTCGCGGTGAATCACGCGCGCAGACTCGCTCGTCGCAAGAGCGTGGAGCGCTCTCTCTTGCCTCGATTCGTTTCACCTCCCAACATGCCGCTCGAAGCCAGTGAGATATGGGAACTGGTAGCGACACTTCCCGAGAGACAACGACAAGTGGTCGTGTTGCGACACGTGGGAAACCTCAAAGAGTTGGAGATCGCCGAGGCTCTTGATATTTCTCGCTCCACCGTCTCGACCACTTTGCGAGACGCTCACGGTCGACTGGGTGTCTTACTTGATGATGTTCCAAAAGAAGACCTCAAAGTAACGAAGGAGATCGCGGATGTTTGATCTGAAAGAAATGACTCGACCCCTCATAGACCAAACTCTCGTCACTCGACCAGATGTTGCTGTGTTGCGTCGACGCAACCAGCGCCGCAGTCGACGGCGTCTGAGTGTCGTGAGTACCGTTCTCGTTGCGGCGGTGGCGTCAACGTTCGCCTTGAC
The DNA here is from genome assembly GCA_036509795.1 of Acidimicrobiales bacterium. Classification (GTDB taxonomy): domain Bacteria; phylum Actinomycetota; class Acidimicrobiia; order Acidimicrobiales; family RAAP-2; genus RAAP-2. Next base: position 14,878 of record DATCEX010000012.1, on the reverse strand, counting down.
CCAAATGACTGGTTCCGGTGGCTCTCCCCAAGTAACTCGGGGCGCGCAACCCACGTCGTACTTCCAGGCCAGCATCAACATCCCCGACTCCACGCTTTCCACGGTGGGCGTTCCCGACTCGCTCGTGGTGCCGACCATGGTGGCACCGGGCACCGTCACCGCATCGACGAATCACGTGGTGTCGTACGTGGGGGCGGAGAATTGCCCCTACTGCGCCATTCAACGGTGGGCGTTGTTGATTGCCCTTTCTAAGTTCGGGAACTTCGAGAACTTGAGCAATGCGGTGTACTCCTCATCCAGTGACGTATTTCCGCATCTCGCGAGTTGGAGTTTCGTCGGTTCGCAATACTCCAGTCCGTATTTCACATTTGATCCCACCGAAATCGCCTCTTCGATTCCGAACGGAAATGGTGGCTACCAGCCACTCGAGATGATGAATGCGGGTCAAAAGACCTCCTACGACCTCTATGACTCGCAAGGCTCGCTTCCGTTCATCGACATGGGCAATGGTGTGGTCACGGTGGGAGCAAGTTCGTCGCCGTCAGTTCTTGAAGGCCTGACCCTGTCTCAGATTGGATCAGATATTCAAGTTCCGACGAGTCCCGTGGCCAAGGCCGTTGATGGAACTGCTAACTATCTCATCGCGGCACTCTGCTCGATGGTTACAGGTTCACAGCCGCATATCTGCAATTCCCCCACCATTGCCCTCGCCAGAGGCAACATCAACCTTGGTCATGCTCCGAACGGAGCAACTTCCGATCTTGCACCAACGCAACCGGCTACCAATGCGCCCTTGGCGATATGGCGCCAGTGGAGTGATGCGATGCACGCCTATTTGCTGCGCACTTTGCCCCTCATCAAAGCCCAGCATTCTCGGGGATGCGTGACTTTGGCCGCTGACGTCAACGCCACGGTCTACACGAAGACAAACCTGGGCATACCACCGGGCATCAAGGTATGGGCAGTGTCATTGAGCGGTCACTGTAATTCCGATGCCACGAGTTCTAAGGGCAACTAGACACGCGAGCTTGATTGAACAATTCAGTCCAAGCTCGAATCTGTCCCTCAGAGAATTTTCGCGCCCGGCGGGTTATGGTTCGAGGCACGGGCAACGGGTGCCAGTGAAATGATTAGGAAGGCTGTCCAGTGCGTCTTGTTTTGCGCTTCGCTGGAGTTGTGGCACTGTCCTCTACTGCCGTGATGTGCGCGTCCTTCCTATGGGTGGGCGCACCGTCTGCGTCAGCCGCTTGGTCACCGGGCGCGCTCTTCGCCCTACCCGTCGATATAGCCGTGAGCGGACCTCACGCGTGGGTAGCGAACAACTATATGAGTTTGAAATCACCGCTCGCCAACTCGGTCACCGAACTCAACGTCTCCAACGGCTCATTGGTGCGCATCATCAAACTTTCTCACATCGTTGGAGGACTCAATGCACCCAACAGCATTGCCGCGAGTGGTACTCACGTCTGGGTGACGGACTCCAACCTCATCATCGAACTCAACGCGAGCACCGGGTCAGTGGTGCGCGTCATCAAGGCCCAGCCTCGGCTCCACGCCTTGGAGCCCGCGCCACTGTTCGCCATTACTGCAAGCGGTACCAAGGTCTGGGTGGCGAACTTGAACTCGGTCCTCGAGATCAACGCGAGCACTGGGTCAGTGGTGCGCGTCATCAATGCCCCGGTCGACAGGTTCAGCATGCCCTTCGGGATTGTCGCGAGTGGTACTCACGTGTGGGTGATGAATAACGTGCCAGGCGACAGGATCACCGAGCTGAATGCCTCAAACGGCTCGCTGGTGCGCGTCATCAACCCTCAAGCCGGCGTATTTGACCAACCCGCGTTTGCCGCCAATGGTACTCACGTCTGGGTATCGAACTATGACGGCAACTCGGTCATTGAACTCAATGCCTCGACCGGGTCGGTGGAGCGCGTCATTAGGGATCGTGCTCTTTCCGGACTCGATTCGCCCGACTCCATTGCCGTGAGTGGTGCCCACCTGTGGGTGACGAGTGAGAACTCAGTGGTCGAGCTGAATGCCTCGAACGGCTCGCTGGTGCGCGTCATCAAGGCCAAGGTCAACGGATTCGAGGTGATGCCCACCGTGTACGCATTTGACGCGATGCACGTGTGGGTGGTGAACACCCAGAGCAACTCAGTGACTGAACTCAACGCGAGAAACGGCTCGCTGGTACGCCTCATTAAGTAATTCGATGACGGTGACCAACGGGCCAGAGCACTTGAACTCGAACTGACCAAGCATTGCGGCCTCACTTCCACCTCAAATTTGAACTGAATACAAAGCCCTATTCGCGGTGAGGTGCGGGGACTTCTCAATCATTAGAACCCCCGGAGTGCAGAGAAAACTCGAGGCTCTTCTCTGTCGCCATAATGAACGTAGCCCTGCATCCAACAATCACTTCACCCTGACACCAGCCGAGACGCCTTCCAATTATCTCCCCCCGCTGTACGAGATTCTCGGGCGAGAATAAGAACTCCGGCGAACTCAGGGATGAATCAGGACTTCCAGACCAGCACCGCGTGTCCAGCGGACGTAACCTGAACGATCGCGCTCACGTTGGTGAAACCGTTGCCGGCGTCGGCAGCGAGATAGATCGAGCCGTTGGGAGCCACGGCGACTCCTTCGCCGACGGTGAAGTGACTAGGCGCGAGCACCGTCGAAAGTCCAGACGCGGGGATAGCCGTGATCAGACCCGAGGGATGGAACCGTGACAAACCGTGGGCTCCTCCAGCCAGTACCACGCTGCCGTCAGGAGCTGCGGCCATCGCTGCGTATAACCCGCCCTGGGCGCGGTCATTCTGGATGAAGCGAAACGCTCCTCCAACTGTTCTTTCGTAGAGGCTCCAGGTACCACCACCTCCGACGAGCAAATCTCCCTTACCGTCGAAGGCCAAAGTCTGTGCCGGGGCGAAGTCCTTCTGGAAGACGGGGCTAGTTCCAAATCCCGTGAAGCCCTTGTTGAGACTAGGCGCATCAGTACCGACTACCCAGTGCAGTACCCCGTTGGCCAGCCGGTAGACGCCGTTACAACCGATGTAGAGCTGACCTCCTGGACCCATCGCCAAACTGTCCAGTTGATCTCCAAAGTTGGCGCGCATCGCCGGGACAGATGCGTTGCCGAGAGTCTTTGTTCCACCGCCCGCAACTGTCTCGATGACACCGCTGGGGAGTATCTCGCGAACCCGGCCGTTCCCTTCGTCGGTGAAATAGATAGTTCCGTTGCTCGCTACGGCCAGGCCACCCCAATATTTGACCGAGATTTCGGCGTCGATCGCTGGGTGTCCGTCACCAGAAAAGCCACGGCGTCCGTCGCCCGCCACCACCTCGAACTGACCGCCTGGCAAACGCCGCAAGATCTGGTCTCGGCCTGCGTCAACTACGTAGAGAGTGCCCTTGGATGACACCGCCAAAGCCCCGGGTGTCGTGAGCGCGACGACAGCACCTATAGAAGAAGGTAGTGACGCCCCCGACAGGCCCGTCAGAAGCGCACTACCGGTCACCAACGCGGCCGTGACAAACGAAGTTTTGGCTACCAATCCCCTCACGAGACTGACCGTAGCATCGAGCGTCGAGCGAGCAGCGCTGCGGTTCTCATCTCGAATTTCGAGGCATACTGGTTCTGGGGACAGCGAATGAATGCGGCACAAGTGCCGCTGCGGGATTTCAACTGTCGCGATTCATCAATGAAATGGTCGTGGCCATTGATTGTGTGGGGTATCCATCTGACTGCTACCGCATCACTTTTGCGTTTGCGCTGCCAGAACCGTCACACGCACCGTACGGAGGGACGAGCCTCCTAGTCGAAGGTCACTTCGTAACTCGCCTCCACATTGGCCGAGATGGTGACCATTTCAGGGTCGATGTCAATGCTGTCAAACCAACCCGAACTCGCCATCGCCGAGGTCGTTATTCCCGCACGCGCGTCACTGGGTGCACCGCTCTGAAAGGTGGCGGGACCGAGGAGGCCGGGATCAGCGAGCGCAATTAGGTTTCCCAGGATTCCCCCAAGAGCAAGTGCGAAATCGTTGGCCGCATCCTTCGCGTCGGCGACCGCCAGTCGTCGCACGGCTCGGCGCGCCCGAGCCTCGGTGTCGGGGTCGAGAAGCCAGATGATTCGATTGATCGTGACACCAATTCTTGTGAGTTCAGCAACGGCCACGGGAACGGTGTCGGGCTCGATGGCCAGATCACACGCAATGTGAGCTCCCCAACCGGACGGTTCCTGCTCGTGTTCGAGACCCACCTGGTTGAACGTCTCTATCATGCGGAGGAATTTGACCTTCACCACTCTCACACCAGTTCCGAGTTGCTGGGCAGCGTCGCGCACTTGTGCAATGAGGGCATTACCCCCGGCGAGGGCCTCGGAGCGGTCCTGAGCTGTGTAGCGATGAGAAAGTCGAACGAGGGCGAAATCAGCGGTGAAGTCATCGCTCGCGCTGCCCTTGACGGCGATTGTTGCTTTGGCCATGGGCAAGTCTTGCACGCAGGTGGGTAATCAGGGCGGGCCCTGCGATCACGAGGGAGCGGCAGTAAGATGGACACCCAGCTTTCCAGAAGGATGGTCGGGAAGTTCAGAGCTCGCGGGTGGCTCGTCCCGTGTCACCGAGGGTTCGCGCCGGCGTTACCTACCTAATCGTGCGTGCAAGTGGGTATCGTGCCAGCCATCTGAGTACAAGTCGGCGCTACGCAGCGTTCCCTCCAACTCAAACTTGGCTGCGGTGGCGACATGGCACGACGCCAGATTGTGCACGGAGTACTGCAATTCCAACCGGTGAAGCCCCAGGCGGGTGAAGGCCCAGTTGCTCAGTGCCTCGGTGGCCAGCGTTGCCGCCCCCGCGCCCCTGGCTTGGGGTAGGACCCAGTAGGCCATCTCGGCTGATCCACTTATGAGGTCAATTGTCTGGAAGGCCAGCCGGCCACACGCAGACCCATCGGAGCCGTTAGCAATCGCCCAGCAGGCGCCCGTCTCGGTTTTCCACGCTTCGCCCCATATTGTGATCACCTGTGCGGCCTCCAGCGCGTCGTACGAGTAGGGCATCCAGCGCTGAATCTCCGGATCGCTGTACGCGGCCACCACTACCGGGACATCGTCGAGCGTCCATGGCCGCAGCAAGAATCGGTCATCAACTTCTAGGACTGGCTGTAAGAATCCATTGACTGAACCGGGAAGTAGTACGGGGGCCAGAACACGGGGCATCGTTCAAGTATGGCTGAATTGCGCCTAGTAACTTAAACATGAGAATCATCGTGCGCGGGTTCACGTCTGGACTGCGACATCAATGATCGGTGTCCGGATCATCAGCGGAGGCGCGATAAGTTCACGAGCAAATTCTGGAGAGAATTGTCACGATAGCGGTTGGGCTCCCTAGTGCAACTAACCGCAGCTGGCGTAGCGTTGGACAGGACAAGCGCCCAACTGGAGCCCATCAGTGTTACTGACCATCAGCACCACCCATGAACCTGCCACAGATTTGGGCTTCTTGCTGCACAAGAACCCTCAACGACAACAGAGTGTAGAGCTCAGTTTCGGAACGGCTCACGTCTTCTATCCCGAGGCATCGAGCGCTCGCTGCACCGTTGCCGTTCTCGTCGAAGTCGACCCGGTTGACCTTGTCCGGAACCGCAAGGGTCCCGTAGGTGGTGAGTCATCGCTCGGTCAGTACGTGAATGATCGACCGTACGCAGCCTCGTCGCACCTTTCAGCCGCTCTCAACAAGCTTTTCAGTACCGCATTGAGTGGCCGATGCAAGGAGCGCCCGGAACTCGTGGGGGTGGCAATGCCCTTCGAAGTGTGGCTCCCCGCACTTCCGGTCCGGGGCGACAACGACCTGCTCGAGCGCCTGTTCGAGCCGCTTGGCTATGAGGTCTGTTCGACTCCAATCCCCCTCGACAGGACTTTCCCCGAGTGGGGACCCAGTCGGTACCACAACGTGCGCCTCACGACGACGACACGCCTGCGTGATTTACTCGAGCAGCTTCTGGTTCTGATCCCGGTCTTGGACGACACGAAGCACTACTGGGTAGGACCCGACGAGATTGACCGTCTCCTGCGTCGCGGCAGCGAGTGGCTCGCGGGGCACCCCGAACGCGAAGTGATCACCACGCGCTATCTTCGCCACGACCGGGCGCTGACCAATCAGGCGCTCGAACGCCTGCTCGGCGTCAACGACTTTGAGGAGACCGAGGGAGCCAACGACAACGCCGAAGAAGCAGTCGAACGGACCCTCTCTTTGAACGAGCAACGGATTGAAGTAGTCGTCGCGGCGATCAAGGACTCCGGTGCGAGGAACGTGCTCGACCTCGGTTGCGGTTCGGCAAAACTGGTTCAGGCGCTCCTCGCGGACACGCACGCCGAGAAGATCGTCGGTGTCGACGTGTCGTATCGTTCGCTCGAGGCCGGCGCGCGTCGCCTGCACCTGGACACCATGACGCCGCGTCAGCGAGAGCGTGTCGATCTGCTGCACGGGTCGCTCACCTACCGCGACCGTCGGATCGACGGATTCGACGCGGCAGCCATCGTCGAAGTGATTGAACACCTCGACCCCTCGCGCTTGGAAAGTTTCGAGCGCGTGGTGTTCGAGTACGCGCTGCCACGAACGGTCGTGGTCACGACGCCCAACGTCGAATACAACATACGGTTTGAAGGGCTCGAATCGGGAGCGATGCGCCATCAGGATCACCGCTTCGAATGGACGAGAGCGCAGTTTGCGCAGTGGGCGATTGGCGTCGCGGGGCGACGTGGCTACGAAGTGGTCTTCTCGGGAATCGGGCCTAATGACCCTGCCGTAGGGTCGCCAACCCAAATGGCGGTGTTCATGCGATGAACATCAAGATTCCCGAATTGTCGCTGGTCCTCCTGATTGGGGTGAGCGGCTCCGGCAAGTCATCATTCGCGGCGAAGAACTTCCTGGCAACCGAGGTGCTGTCCTCTGACTTCTGTCGGGGCCTCGTGAGCGACGACCAGAGCAGCCAGGCCGCCTCTCAAGACGCCTTTGACATCCTGCGCTACATCGCCGGCAAGCGCCTGGCGGCGGGGCGCCTCACCGTCGTCGATGCCACAAATGTGCAGCCTGAGGCGAGGCGAGTTCTGATCGAGCTCGCGAAGCAGCACCACGTTTTGTGTGTCGCGGTAGTCCTCAACGTCGCACCGGAGATTTGCTTGGCTCGCAATGAGGCGCGCGCCGACCGCGACTTTGGACCACACGTGATTCGTCGCCAATTGGATCAATTACGGCGCTCTCAGAAGGGACTTCGCCGTGAGGGCTTCCACCGAGTAGTCGCATTAGACGGCGTCGAGGAAATTGAGTCAGCGACCTTCACACGCGAGCGAGTGTGGAACGATCGACGCGACGACCACGGTCCCTTCGACATCATCGGAGACGTGCACGGCTGCTTTGACGAACTGACCGCCTTACTAGGCGCACTCGGCTACGAGGTCGCAATGGATGCCACCACATCGTCACATCCTGATGGGCGTAAGGCTCTCTTCCTCGGTGACTTGGTCGATCGTGGACCCATGACTCCCTCAGTGCTGCGTCTCGTCATGGGCATGGTGCGCGACAGCACTGCACTCTGCATCCACGGTAACCACGAAGTGAAGTTGCTCCGAGCCCTACAAGGCAAGCAGGTAACAACGAGCCACGGACTGGCCGAAAGCCTTGAACAACTTAAGTCCGAGCCCGAGGCATTCAAGAAGGAACTCGTCGACTTCCTCGACGGACTTATTGGCCACTATGTACTTGACGACGGCCAACTGGTGGTCGCCCACGCCGGGCTTCCGGCCTCGATGCATGGCCGTCAGTCAGGTGCGGTGCGCGCATTCGCCCTCTATGGCGACACGACCGGCGAGACCGATGAGTTCGGATTACCCGTCCGATATCCATGGACCGACGAATACCGCGGCGACGCGACCGTGGTGTACGGCCACACTCCCGTCCCCGAGGCGACTTGGATTAACAAGACAATCTGCCTGGATACCGGATGCGTATTCGGAGGGAGTCTCAGCGCGCTGCGCTACCCCGAGCGCGAGCTCGTCTCGGTCCCCGCACGTGAGGTGTACTACGAACCGGTACGCCCGCTCATCCCCGCAGGTGCGGGCTCAGACGCAACGCGCCAACCCGGAGAACTCGACTTGACCGACGTGGTCGGCAAACGCATCATCGAAACATCGTTGACCCGGAGCGTGACGATTCGAGAAGAGAACGCCATCGCCGCTCTCGAAGTCATGAGTCGATGGGCCATTGACCCTCGCTAGCTGGTCTATCTCCCGCCGACCATGGCGCCCACCGCGACCACAAAAGTCGAAGGACTCTTGGAGCATCCGAACGAAGCCTTCGAAACGTACCGATCAGCTGGCGTCGGCAATGTGGTGTGCGAAGAAAAGCACATGGGTTCGCGCGCCATCGTTATTGTGTGTCGCGACTTGGCAGCCGCAGCGCGGCGCTTCACCGCCGACCGGCCGTCGCTCGGCGTCATCCACACTCGGACCGGGCGGCCGTTCTTCTCAAATTCTTCCGACGAAGCCACCATCCTTGAACGCGTCCGCATTGCGGTAACCACGGCGGGGCTGTGGGACGAGCTCGAGACTGACTGGCTCGTACTCGATTGTGAACTCTTACCGTGGTCCGCAAAAGCCGAGGACCTGCTGCGTGGACAGTACGCCGCGGTCGGGGCGGCCGCGACCTCGACATTGTCGGCGGAGCAGTCAATTCTCGAAGACGCCGCCGCTCGGGGCATCGACGTGACAGAACTGCTGTCGAGAACGAACGAGCGCGTCGAGATGGTCGAGGGATTCATCGACGCGTACCGCCGTTATTGCTGGCCGATCACGACACTGGACGACCTCAAACTCGCTCCGTTCCAGATTTTGGCCGGTGAAGGCGAGACTTACGCTCTTCGAGACCACCTCTGGCACCTAGAGATTTTGAGCCGCCTCGTCGCTGCCGATGAGACGACATTCAGACTGACCCCTCACGTCGTTGTCGACCTGACTGACCAGTCTTCGATTGACCGGGGCGTGGACTGGTGGCTAAAACTCACCGACGCCGGCGGTGAAGGAATAGTCGTCAAGCCGGTCGAAGTCGTATGTCACGGGCCCAAAGGTCTAGTCCAGCTAGGAATCAAATGTCGAAGTCGGGAATACCTCCGCATTATCTACGGTCCCGAGTACACAGCGCCGCACAACCTTGAACGCCTCAGATCCAGGGGGCTCGGGCCAAAAAGGTCCCTCGCAATTCGCGAATTTTCCCTCGGAATCGAGGCACTTAATCACTTCGTTGCAGAAGAGCCCCTCTACAAGGTCCACGAGTGCGTCTTTGGCGTTCTCGCCCTCGAGAGTGAGCCTGTCGATCCGCGGCTCTGATTGGCTACCGCGCGACGGCTAGTTATTCGGACTAATGAATCGAGGCGTGCGGGTTCACTGACGTACGAAGTGGACGAGCTCTTTGGTGGGCTACACAGCCCACCAACGCGAGAGGAAAGGTTGCGACGAGCACGAGTGTATTAGTACACTAAGACACATGACAATTGAACCTGCGATTCACTTTCGATTGGACCTACGAAGTGGCGTCGCACCGTATCGCCAACTCGTCGAACAAGTCTTGCGCGCGGTCGAGAGTGGTCGACTACGCGGGGGCGATCAACTTCCGTCAGTCCGAGACGTTGTCGGGCAGATCACTATCAATCCCAACACCGTGCATCGGGCCTATCGAGAGCTCGAGCACCTGGGCCTGGTCGAAGGGCGATCGGGACTCGGGACCTTCGTGTACGAGCACGTGACGGCGGGGGACTCATTGAGTGAGCTTCGCGCGGGCCTGCAGCGCTGGATCCGTGACGCTCGCGACCGCGGGATCTCCGACGCGACGCTGCAGGCGATGTGGCGCGACGCAATCGCGGCTCGCGAGGCGAGTCGATGACCTCGCACGCGGTGGTCGAACTGCGTGACGTGACCAAGGTGTATCGGCGCAGGGCCGCGCTGCTCGACTGTACCTTGGTGATTCCCCAGGGACGCGTCGTGGCACTCGTCGGTTCCAACGGGGCGGGCAAGTCAACGATGTTGCGCATCATGGCGGGACTGACTGCTCCCTCGTCGGGTGAGGTGTCGGTCTTGGGCCACGCAGGGCCGCTGGACGTCGCCACGCATATGTCGAGAGTGGGGTACCTCGATCAGGACCGGCCGCTCTATCGAGGTTTTCGAGTCGGTGAGATGCTCACCGCCGCCGCTCGCACCAACCAACACTGGAATGAAGGTCTCGCTAAGGCCTACTTGGCCCAGTTAGGGATCGGTCTCGATCAACGCGTTCGTCACCTGTCTGGGGGGCAGAACGCGCAGGTCGCCCTCACGCTTTGTCTAGCCACCGAACCAGAGTTGTTGATCCTCGATGAGCCGGCCGCCGCCCTGGACCCGGCTGCGCGCCAGGACCTGTTGCAACTACTGATGCAACAGGTCAGCGAAGGTGATGTCACCGTGGTTCTGTCGACCCACGCCCTCGACGACGTCGTCGCCATCTGCGACTACTTGGTCGTCGTCGCCCACGGCCGCGTCGTCGTCGCCGACGATCTCGAATTCATCCTTCAGAGTCATCGACTCTTGCGTGCGACGATTGCCGACGAGAAGTGGCCCGACGGTGCAGTCGTCATTGAAGATCGCCGCGGCACCCGTGACGGGATGGTGCTACTGCGCCTGGAACTCCCGGTGACCGACGGGCAATGGGAACTCGAGGAGCCGACGCTCGACGAGATCGTGCTGGCCTACATGCGCCGCGGTGCGACGGTAGATGCACAGTCATGATGTGGATCGCCTGGCGTCGGCTGCGCTCAATCCTCGTCGGCGGTGCTCTCGCCGTCGCGATCATCATCGCAATCGCCGTGTGGACAGGTCGCACCGCACAACACCTGGCGCGCGAATATTACGGTGCACCGTGCCACGGCGGAGGATGGAGCAGCGCGAACAGCACGTTCTGCAATCGGGTCTCCCAGCAGTACTTCAGCCTCCAACATGGCCAAGGCAACTACTTGCTGGTGGTCATCGTGGTGACGCTGGTCATCGCCTCGGTGATCGGCGCCGTAACGGTCGCCGCAGAGTTCGACCGTGGCACCGTGCGCTGGGCCTGGACCCAGTCGCGTTCTCGTCGGCGATGGTGGAGCGAGTCGTCGGCGGTGGCACTGCTCGGCATCGCGGTGTTGATCATACCGGTGGCGGTCACGATGTCGTGGTGGGAGGGAGCAGTCCACTACCAGACTCGTTTCGATTCGCAGGTCTTCTTGGCGGATGGTTGGATTCTTGTCGCCTACGCCATGTTGGCGACGTCGTTGACGTTGATCCTCGGTCTGTTCGTACGCCACCCGGGGTGGTTGGTGGTGGTCGGTCTAGTCGCGGGCTACGGCGCCAACTACGTCGTCAATAAAGACTGGCGTACCGACATCGTCGCCACCCGGACGTCGATCATCGTCAATAAGGTCGTCCACGGCCAATTGAAGCAACTCCCCATCATCTCCCCGGAGACCGACTACTACTACGGCGGATACCGTCAGATCGGACAGCCGGGTATCCCCTCAGCGTCCGCCAGCAATTCCTACTACGCGGAGATAAATACCTGCACCACGGCACTGGCCAAGGTGGTCTTGGGCAAGGCGCAGTTGCAGAACGCGAGTCCTCGCCAGGACGTCGAGATCTCCAATGGCTGCCAGACGAAACTGGGCCTCGAACTGACCGAGGTCTACATCCCCGAGTCTGAGTTCTGGGCACTGCAGGACCGCGAAGGCGCCCTGGTGCTCGGCGCGAGTGCACTGCTTTGGTGGGGTGGCTGGTGGTGGGTTCGTCGTACTCGCGCGTAGGTCTTTTACTTCGCCGCTCACGGTGATTCTCCACATATCGGTTGCTCAGATCCTCTCGTCACTGGGCGAATGTCCGGGTGGGAGGAATCCCTTCGTTAGACCACCGACGCGAGCGAAACATGCGGCGGCCGGTTCGCGCACGCGGTGATGCTCCTGGTCTGAGACGGTGCGCACGAGATAATTGAAAGAGCGACCGGGGTGTTCCGTTGGTCAATCTTGTGGCACGACGGCATAATGACGGCGATAACAATGTGACAATATGCATGATTGAGGTGATTCAATCCTGCACTTTTGCGCCTATCCCTTACATCTACAGCGGCAGTAGGTATAAGTGTTCTTACTAGTTGGGGGTAGAACACTTATACTTGGACCACAATGGTGATGGGAACCCAGTCCAGAGTGCGCAGATGGGGCCCAGTAACGTCACAACTCGTGCGCCGTCTAGTGGTGGACACTGAGCCAATCAATCAGGTGGCGCTGGCGCGAGACTTGCAGGTCAGCCAACCGCGAATCTCTCAGATCCTTCAGCTCCTAGCTAGGCACAGCGTCGATGTCGAGCGTCTCCACGACCCCAAACAGCGCCGTCGAATGGTCGATCTCTACATGACGTGCCACCGGCCTTACGTGGTCTCGGAGTCGCTCCTCTACGGCCTCGATCAACCCTACGTGCAGGCTCGTCAGGTCGTCGAGGCTGCACATCGACAAAAGGTTCGCATTGCGGTAAGTGCCGACCTGGCACCGGACCTCATTGCCCCGTGGCGAACGCCGACGTTGACGGTGATTTACGCCAGCGCATCACTCGATCTCGCACCCAGTGTGTTCGTGCCAGCGATGGCCCGAGGTGAAGCCACGATTCTTGTTCGCCAGGTATCAGATGAATCGTTACTCGAATCGTGGCCGGTCAGTCGGCTCGACATTCCAATTGCTCACCCTGTTCAACAGGTGTGGGACCTCTACGATCTCGGCGGCGAAGACCGACTCGAAGCAGCCGAACGACTTCTTGGCGCGCTGGGATGATACAGCCATCGAACGTTCATCATGGGTGACTCCGGGGAGCAAGAGCGCTCGAGTGAAGGACCCTTCGAAGAGTCTCGAGTGGTGCCCATTGGGGACAACGATCTGATCAAGTCTGAGAGTTCATTCCCACAGGCTCGCAAGGTTCCGCCTCGTCAGATTCTGTTGCTAAGTGAATCCCTGGCCACTGATGGAGGTTTGATCGCTATTGCTGACGTGTCCGAGGCCATGCGTGATGCGGGACTCGAACTCGGCTATCGAGTGATGGGTGGCATCGCCGTGATGCTCCACGTCCTTCGTACGGGAGTCGATATCGCGATTCGTAGCACGGGCGACGCCGACTACGGCGTGCCCCCTCGAGTTCTTACCGAAGGGCATTTGGTCGAGGAGATCGAGGAGCGCGGATACACCAAGACAGAGGGAAATCGTTGGGAGCGTCGGGTCGATGATGCGCGAACCGCCACCGTTGACCTCCTTATCCCCGCGCACACATCACGCGCACGCTCCTCGAGGCAAGTCGGTGAAGTGAATACCACTGAAGTCCCGGGACTGGCCGAAGCGTTCTTGGCCGAACCGTGTGTGATCGACGCAGAGTTCGTTTTGACAAGTGGAGAGCGCCTCAACGCTCGGGTAGTGCTACCAGATGCGAAGAGCATGATCCTTCTGAAGGCGGGTGCCCGCAGAGTCAGGAACGAAGATCGAGACGCAACGGATTTGTGGAGGTGCCTGGAGGTAGCGAACGCTGATCGAGTCATCGCCGCTGACTTCGAGGGCCCGGACTTGGCCCAGATTCGAAATTTTCTTCACCGGGAACTTAGACGTGGAGGAACTTCTCTGTCGGTCATTGTTCGAAACCTGTCCCAAGAAGTGAAAGGGCAGACGACAACTCGAATCCAAGCGCTACTTGGGCGAATCATTGGAGTCTCAAGAGGGCTCGTTGACTTGATTGGTAGGCAAGTCATGTCCTTCTCGAACTGGCCAAGCTGATATTTTCGATCGGCGCGACCGTTGGGACGCGCGCAGATATCGGAGGAATTAGATGTCCAGCAACAGAGCGGTTGGTCTTCACATGACCCGTGGGCTTGCCGTGCCCGTAAGGGTCTCCCGTGGATAGAACGCCTCGCTCTCGAGACGTTTCGGTCATCCGCACACAATCCAGTCGCGAATACGTTGGTCGACCACTCCTAGACATTCGAGCAGCCGCCAGCCATCTCGGATGCTCCGAAAGATTTATCCGACGCCTCGTCCAAGAACGACGTATCCCCTTCGTAAAACTCGCCGGGACCAGGGTGAGGTTCTCGGAACTCGACCTTGATCAGTGGATTGCCGGTCAGTGAGTCGAAGCCCGACGCTGACACGACGACCCACTGCTCGAGAACTCAGTACTCATGATTTTGGTTGGCCAAGTAAATGAGTACCAATGGTTGCCACATACCGGCGAACCATGAGAGAAATCATCAGTTGGCCGAGTCCTGCACAAACTAAAGCCGGCAGCGACACCAAGAAATTCCTCAAAATGTGTATTTCGACGCGACCGTTGTGTGTACTCGTCGAAAGCTGAGGTCACGCGATGACAAGTCGAAGGCATTTTGGGACAGTACGTAAGCGCCCGTCGGGTCGATGGCAAGCCATCTATTGGTTCGAGGGTGGTCTTCACTCTGCGGGGACATTCAACACGAAGGCCGACGCCCTGACACACTTGTCAACGCTCGAGGCCGACTTCCGTCGTGGCGCGTGGATCGATCCAGCGGCTGGTCAAATTACGGTCAGAGAATTCGCAACCGAGTGGCTAGCCCGCAGAGTAGGTCTTTCCGTGCGGACCAGAGAACTCTACGAGGATCTCCTGCGAGTCCACGTACTTCCCTCATTGCGGACCCCTCGTCGCCAAGACGATCCGTCGCAAGTTCATCGTATTGCCGGGTCGTCTCACGAGCCATTCGCGCACTCGTCAGTTGCACCTGCCGACCAACTGGCCATGGGCCGCGCAGTGGAGTCAGTGCTTCGCGCGCCT
>DATCEX010000011.1:0-55137 GCA_036509795.1 Acidimicrobiales bacterium | reverse complement strand
TACGCGACCGCGCGAAAACCCTTCGCGTAACGTTCGCCGTCGGAGTAGACGCTGATGAGATCCACCTCATCCGCGTCGTGCAGCCCCCGCTCGGCAAGGTCAGCCTCGTTGACGAACACCACGCGACGTCCACCCCTGATGCCGCGGTAGCGATCGTCGAATCCGTACACCGTCGTGTTGAACTGGTCCTGCGAGCGCACTGTCTGCAAGATGAGGTGCCCCTCGGGCACCACGATCACATCGAACTCGTTCCGCGTGAAGCGCGCCTTCCCCGTCGCGGTCGGAAAGGTGCGCGAGTCGTGCGGACCCCGGGGCAACATGAAACCACCCGGTTCGCGTACACGCCGCTCGTAGTCGTCGAAACCGGGGACCACGTGCTCGATATGACGACGAATGACTCGATAATCATTCGCCATGGCGTTCCAACCAACGTCCTCGCCAAAGAGCGCTTTGCCCAGACCGGCCACGATCGAGATTTCGCTGCGAAGATGTTCCGAACCTGGCTCGAGTCGTCCCTTCGACTCGTGCACCATGGCCAACGAGTCTTCAACGGTGACCACTTGTTCGCCACTCACCTGCACGTCGCGTTCTGTGCGACCGAGACACGGCAGCAGGAGTGCTTCGTTCCCATGACAGAGGTGGGAACGATTCAACTTAGTCGCGATGTGCACGGTCAATTTGCAGTTTTTCATCGACGCCTCGGTGACGGCCGTGTCGGGCGTCGCGGAAACAAAGTTGCCGCCCAGCGCAAAGAAGACGTCAATCTTGCCATCGCGCAGAGCGCGAATCGTGTTCACCGTGTCGTAGCCGTCTTCGCGGGGCGGTTCAAATCCGAACTCGTCGCGCAGTTTGTCGAGGAAGGAGTCAGGCATCTTTTCCCAAATGCCCATGGTGCGATCCCCCTGGACGTTGCTGTGACCACGAATAGGCGACGGTCCTGCACCCGGACGACCGATGTTGCCCCGAAGGAGGAGAAAGTTCACGACTTCCTTAATGGTGGCGACGGCGTTGCGATGTTGTGTGATGCCCATCGCCCAACAGACGATGACGCTCTTCGCGGCGACCACGTCGCCGGCGAAGGCTTCGAGTTGGTTGCGCGTCAGTCCGCTCGCCTCTTCAATGGCGGACCACTCAAGGTCGCGCCACCCTTGACACGCCTCGTCAAAGCCATCACAGTACGTCTCGATAAAGGCGTGGTCGAAGATCGTGCCCGGCGCCTTCTCCTCCAGAGCCAGTAATGCTTTGTTGACGCCTGAGAACATGGCGAGATCGCCGTTTACGCGCACCGCCAAGTACCGATCAGTCAACTTCGTTCCTCCGCCAATGAGTCCGCGAGCCGTCTGAGGGTTCTTGAATCCGAGCAATCCGGCCTCGGGTAGCGGATTGGCCGACACGATGCGCGCACCACGCTTCTTCGCCATCTCTAGTGCGGTGAGCATACGAGGGTGATTGGTACCAGGGTTTTGACCAATTATCACGATCAGTTCCGCGTGATCGGTGATGTCCTCGAACGTGACGACGCCCTTGCCGACGCCAATCGTCGCAGAGAGCGCGGTACCACTCGACTCGTGGCACATGTTTGAACAGTCCGGCAAGTTGTTGGTGCCAAGGCGCCGGGCCAGTAGTTGATAGACGAAAGCCGCTTCATTGCTGGCTCGACCACTGGTATAAAAGGCCGCACGGTTCGGGTCGGGCATCGCGCGAAGGCGATCGGCGGTGAGTTGCAGTGCGTCGTTCCAAGAGATCGGGGCGTAGTGGTCCGCACCCGGCGCGAGGTACATCGGCTCGGTAAGACGACCGTGGTGCTCGAGCGAGTGGGCATCTTCGGCGAGTAACTGTTCGATGGAGTGATGAGCAAAAAACGCCCGGTCGACACGGGCTCGCGTTGCTTCCCACGCAACGGCTTTGGCCCCGTTCTCGCAAAACTCCGCGTGGCTCCGTTCGCCCGGTTTCGGTTCGCCCCACGCGCAACTCGGGCAATCAAAACCGTCAATCTGGTTCATTTTGAGCAGCGTCTTCGCCGTTCGTGTGGGACCCATCTCGGTACGCGCGTAGTACATCGTTTCGCGTATCCCGGGTATGCCAACCGCGGAGATTTCGGGTTTCCTGACGTTAATTTCGTCGTCTGAATTCACGGTCATTTCTCGCTCCTTCACTTTTCAAGGGGGCTGTCTCGAGAGCAATATTTCCGCTGAGGAGACTTTTTTCCCACCCTATTCCGCTCCGTGCGATATATCCACCGCTTCGTGCAATCTATACGCAACGTGAATCAAGCACTGATTTGTACGATGATGTGGTGCCCGATCGCACGCCAACCCTTGCGGCAATCTTGCTCATCGGCGGCAAGAGCCGACGCAAGGGCCATGACAAATCACAAGTGATCGTGGAGGGAGCAACCTCGCCGTTCCAACGGCGAGGTTGCTCCGCCTCGTCGTCGCAACGGCCGTCGAAGTTGGTCCCGGCGTTTCGGGCTTATCGACGATATTGGAAGAGCCACCCGGCGGTGGCCCTCACGCACTCTTGACTGCCGGCTGTCGTGTGCTGCGCGATCGCGGATACGCGATGGGTGCTGTAATGCTCGCGTGTGACCTCCCACTCCTCTCTAAATCGTTGTTACGACTGCTCGTGGGATGAGAATCACCCGGCTCGGTCGTGCCCGCGGTTCAAGAGCGCCCGCAGCCGATTTGTGCGCGTTGGAGCGCACGAGACCTCGACGCGGCGGGACCGATTCGTGCTCGGGGTGTTCGTTCTCCACAACATTTCCTCACTCAAACGGACGTGGTCTTACTTGGCGAATCCGAATGGGGCATCGTCGCTCACGACGGGCAGTTCTCTGGCGTCGATACGCCCGAAGACGTTCAGCGTCCGGGACTGACGATGACATGGCGACCGCTCCGATGAGAGCCCTGGGTTCCCTTCGACGCATCGAGACGGAAGCGCTAACCGCGTGCGCGTTCGTGGCACTTTCCATAGTAAGCGTGCAGCGACAAGTGGACTCCAACGCGTAAATCGACGACCTCGCCCTCCCACGAAAAGAAGGCGGTCGATCGGGCACGTGGGGTCGGGCGGTGCCAAACTCGGAGGCGTGATTGTCGAACTCGTCCGATGATCACGTAACTCGTCACGGTTAGCATGGACTCCAATGATAAATGCTGACTCTCCCGTCGCTCCAGAGTGTTTCGACACTCCGTCGACGTCGAGAGAGCATCATGCGGGTATCACAACGTCGGTGGCGGTTTCGGTGCGACGCCACTCTGGTAACGACGCGGTCGTGGTCTCGCGATCTGACGATCCCTACGCGCTCATGCCCCGGCAGGGACCACTGGTCGATCGCTACAACCGGGTCCACGACGACCTTCGTATGTCCGTGACCGATCGGTGCAATTTACGCTGCGTCTACTGTATGCCCGAGGTGGGCATGAAGTTTCAGCCCCCCGCCGCGCTGCTCAGCTTCGACGAGATTGTTCGCGTCGCCGAGGTCGCGTATGACATGGGCGTGTCCTCGCTACGTCTCACCGGCGGCGAACCGCTGGTGCGAAAGAACCTCGTGAACCTGGTATCACGACTTTCGAAAGTGGGCTTCAAGGATCTCAGTCTTACGACCAACGCCATGTTGCTCACCCCGCTCGTGCAGTCACTCGCTGACGCCGGGCTTCAGCGAGTGAATATCAGTTGCGACTCCCTGCAACCAGAACGATTCAACGCGATACGACGCCGAGGCGACCTCGCGACTGTGCTCGGCGCCATGGACGCCGTTGAGGCCGCCGGCCTCTCGCCACTGAAGGTAAACGTCGTCATCCTGCGCGGACAGAACGACGATGAAATAATTGACTTCGCCTCGTTCGCCCGTCGCACGGGTCGCGTCGTGCGCTTCATAGAGTTCATGCCGCTCGACGCCCAGGGTCAGTGGGACAAGACCCAGATCGTACCCGGTCGCGAGATCTTCGAACGCATCAATGCGTGCTGGCCACTTCGGGCCATTGACGTAGGGGGCTCCGCACCGGCGGAACGGTTCACGTTCTGCGATGGTCACGGAGAAATCGGTCTAATCTCGAGCGTCACTCAGCCTTTCTGTGGCACGTGCAATCGCCTTCGACTTACGTCGGATGGAGCGATAAGAAATTGTCTGTTCTCCGACAACGAGTTCTCACTTCGAAATGTGATGCGCGCCGGTGGGTCGAACGAAGACGTCGCGCGTGTGCTTCGTCAGGCCGTGTGGGAAAAGTTCCCCGGTCACGCCATCAACGAGCCCGATTTCTTACGCCCCACTCGTTCTATGTCGATGATTGGCGGCTGAGCCGGTTCGTCCACTCGAACGACAAAGTCCTTCGTAGCTGGACTCTCACCATGGTGAAGTACCGCACCGCCCAGACCGCTGAACTACTGCCGGTGAGCGCCGACACCATTCGTCGCTGAGCCGATGCCAGGCCCATCACCTTGACGGTGAGTGCGGACGGTAAGCGCTGCTACGAAGGCGAAGACCTCGCCAAAGTCGGCGTTGAGGACGCGAGAGCACCAGCCCCCCGTCATCCCTCGTCGGGGTGGAACGTTCGACCGGACCGCGCACGTCGACATGGTCCCCTCCGCAGAGATCACCAAAAAGCCGTCAAACTCCTCGAGCTTCAATCGCAAAGTTATGGCGTCTGGTGCTTCCTCAATGATTTCGAGCACCTCGGCGCTCTGTCAACGCGCCGGCTGGCGTTTCGTCGCGACGTTGGTTACCAAAATCGTCTGGGTGCGCGGACGAAGCGACACCATCCTGGGCTCCCGTGATGGTATCGCCGTGCGCTTGGAGTGGGATCAGCAGCCGCGTATCGACGCTCGACAAACCACCGCCCGCGAACCACGGCGCTAGATGGATTGTCGATAGCCGAAGAACTCGTGATCCTGGTTATAGCCGCCGTAACCACCGCCGATGTCGGCGAAATCTTCGACAAATTCAAGTCCTTTGATCCATTTCACTTGCTTGAAACCCAACTGTGTCTCGTTGCGCAACCGCAGTGGCGCACCATGACCAAAGGACAGCGGCGCGCCGTTCATGTCGTACGCCAGCATCGTTAATTGGTAACCCATCTGCTCGATCGGATGAGCGTCATAGTAAATACCCGCGTCGGCACCATCGCCCAGGGAATAGAACACCACCCACTTGGCCTCAGGCTTGGGTTTCACCAGATCCATGATCGTCTGCATCGATACGCCGCCCCATTTGGCGACTCCCGACCAACCCTGAATGCAAAAGTGCTGCGTAATCTGCTCATGGTACGAGAAGGCACGCAGCTCGGCGAGGGTGAGTTCGACGGGGTTGTCCACCAAGCCATTGATACGGAGTTTGTAGTCCACAAAATCTGCGTCGAAGAGCGCCTGGTACTCCTCTGACTCGGGATAGCGCCCGTTATGCCAGAAATAGGGAGAAATATCCGCGTCGTCGTATTCGCCAGGTATCGAATCCACGTGCTCGAAGAGGCGCTGCGCCGGACCTATCAACCAGAAACCCACTCGCTGCACCACGCGAGGGTGGCGCAGTGTGAATGGAGTAGCCGCAATCCAACCGGCGGTGACCACGACCATCGAAGCCGCGAAGATTGAGAACCCGATCCAGCTGTCGTCGTTGCGCGCCGCGAAGACATGGTTGAGGTTGTTGAGCATGCCGGTAGCGAACACCAGTGTCACGTGCATCACGATGAACAGGAGAAACCAGGTCAGCACCAAGAAGTGCAGCGATCGTGCCGTCTGAATGCTCAGCGGCTTGCTGATCCGTCTGAAACGGGTCGATAGAGCCGGTGACATGCCCAGACCGGTGATGAGAGCGAGAGGTGCGGCGATAAAGAGTGTCACGAAGTACGCGAGCAATTGAAGACTGTTGTAAACATTCCACCCGTTTTCAGTCGGCCAGTGCAGGGACAGGTACTGGATCATTACCGACAGCGCGTTGGGGAACACTGCCCAACTCGTGGGCACGACGCGCCGCCACTGCGAAGTCGTGAACAAGAGCACGTAAAAGACAATGCCGTTCAGTAGCCAGAGACAATCGGTACCAAGGTGCCACCATCGGGCGAGGCCGATCGAGTGACGGATGCCTGGCAAGCCGACGTGTCGCGGCAGACTGATCGAATCTTGCTTCGCGGTCCACAGCGGATCGCTTGGTACTGGCTTTTGGATGCGGAACCACTCCCTACCGGGAGTGCTGTGCCTCGTCCAGTACAGCCGAGGGTGATCACTCAAAATCTGCAATCCAGATCGGATGATGAAGACCATCAAGAAGAAGTTGAAGAAGTGCTGCACGTCGACCCAAATTGGGAAACCGGGATTCGCCTCATCACTCACCGTCTTGATGCTCCCCGGGTAGCGGACCATGAAGCGTTGCATCGAAGGCATATTGCGCAGGCCCCTGGCGATCACCACCGCAACAATTAGGCCGAAGAACCCGATTGGCAACAGCCAGAGCAGGTTGAACCATCGATCGCGGCCGACGCGCACACGAGGAGCGATGCCGTGAGCTTCAGGGATCGACCCTGCCCACGTCGTCGGATCGACCACATCCTCACCTACTGACAGTTGAGAACGGAAATTCCTCACGACGTCAGGAGAGATATTTGAGTGAGTGGGCTGCTCGCCACTGGACCTCTCGTCTTGGTCAGACATCGGACACCGCTTTGACCCACCAACGGGTCATCACGAGGGGCCTGTTCCGCGTCGACGATTGTGTCGTCGGCGTCGTGAGAGCACATAACCGCTCGAAGGTCTACGGCTCGACGTCGTCTTCGCCACCCATTGCGTTGGTGACGCGCTCGTCTTCGCCACCCATTGCGTTGATGACGCGCTCGTCTTCGCCACCCATTGCGTTGGTGACGCGCTCGTCTTCGCCACCCATTGCGTTGGTGACGCGCTCGTCTTCGCCACCCATCACGTCGGGACCATCGTCATCCGGCTGCGCCGAGGTTACTTGTTCATTGTTCATATATCTCCTTTACCTTTCTATTCGCTAGGGCACTGAAATGGCACGTGGCAAGGGCGATGACCCTCCACAACTAACAAATGGCGAATCCGTTGTTGTACAACTGCTGTGAGGCATAACTCGGAAGTTTGCGACGCAATCCCGCGACGGCGTCGACGCCACGCACACTGGTGCTTCGTTCAATCGACCCACTTCGCATCCTTATCCTGTTGAAACCGGTGAGTGCTGGTTAAACAAGAGGCAAGGTCTGGGCGCCTTTGCTCCGAAGTGTAAGACGCTCGATGCGATATGTCAATAGTTCTGCAGGCTCTTCGTCGCGAAAAACGTGACTGCTCATTGGCCAGCCGTGAATATAAGAATCAAGTCCGGATTCGACAAAGCGCGAAGTACCACATCCTTCGACAGTCGAGTCGCGCCAACGATGCGGTGCTCTTTTCGCTCGATGGAACCCAATGCGAACACCGGACGAAACCAGTCGAGTTTTCTCATAGGCGAACATCGTCGTTCACATATCGCGCTCGCGAGTTGCGCCGGCGGTCCTCAAGATTGTGCGCGAAGAACGAGAGATTGCTGATGGCAGACCTTAGTAAGAGAATCCGACGAGACATCGGACGGACGACTGACGGTGACGTGTTCGAACGCGACGTACAATTTCGCCTTCACGGCGAGAACTCGTCATGAATCGGCGCGCTTCCCTCTCTCGCGACGAGACATTGTTGGATTTGCTCGAACGCGAGAATGCACTTCTGCGCGGTCTCGTAGATCAAATTGACGAACGTCGAGGATCGTCGGTTGAAAATCGATACGATTGCGGCGACCTCGCGAAACAAAGCATTCAACACCTCACCTCTCGCCAATCCAGTTTGATGAACGTCGGCGCCGCGATTTCGCCTTTCTTGTCTTTTCATTCGACCGCTGAACGGATGATCGATGGCGGCACGGAACGACGAGGCACCTACGATGAAGTCTGTGACTTGGCCAGCAAGGTTGAGGTCACGAACTTGAATCAGGGGCAAGATTTTGAGGGTCCCTTGGTCGACCTAATCGGAGCGGCGGAATCCGAAATCGACTGGGAACTCGCTAAGGCCATTTCGCTCGTTCGTCGCTCTTTAAGCGACGCCGACACAGCGATCATATTGTGCAGCGCCCGATATGCCAAGCGGCACGCGCCCACGAGGCTGAGTGTCAAAGGTCCCCGATGATACGAGCGTGCTCCGTCAATTCTCGCCTGGTCACCATCTACGACTGCATCAAAGATTTCCTGGCAAGCACTCACGATCATCCTCGTTCCTAGTTCGTTCGCTCCGCCTTCTCAAAGTCTCATCGAGAGCGCCAAGATCGCGACTTAGGTGGCTAGCAACTGGGTCGTGCGCACTCTCGCAGAGGGCCGCTCTTCGGGTTTTCACCACTGTCCATTCGTCAAGATCGACGGGCCCAGTCGCCGCTCGCGCATTCAATATATTACGGTCAAAAGCTATCGATCAAGGAGCGAAGGCGCACCATCACAATCGACCATCCCATCGTATTACGATACTATCGTGATACCGATGAAACCTTCGGATGATATGTACGCTCGCTTGCTCGCTCTACGACAGGGAATGCGGCGTTTCGAACGTTGGAGTGAACAACAAGCCCGAGGGGCTGGACTCACTCCTGCCCAACATCAACTGTTGCTCGCCGTTCGAGGACACGGCGATTCGAGAGGTCCCACCGTCGGCGAAGTCGCCGACTACCTATTTCTACGTCATCACTCGGCGGTCGGTCTCATTGACCGTGCAGAAGTTACGAGGCTGATCAGTCGCACGAGAGATGATGACGACCATCGCATAGTTAGGCTCCGCCTCAGCGTGGATGGCGCGAAGCGACTTGAGAGACTTTCAGCCCGACACGTTGAAGAACTCAAACATCTTGGCGTCACGTTTCCGGACTCGTGGGACGAGCTAGGTCCGACACATCGAATCCGCGACTTGCCGGGTTCACCTGCAACGTCGTTATGACCGCATGGTCATACGACTTGGTGAATCGACGTGACTGAGCTTCGCGTTTTGAGGGTAATCCCTGCCGACGACACCGATCTACGCTCATCAGCATGACGAGGGCGATTACCGACTACCACCAAGACCCTGACGGCGATTGGATCGCCGAACTGGCCTGCGGTCACGATCAGCACGTCCGTCACCGTCCGCCCCTTCAAGAACGATCATGGGTGCTCGTCGACTCGGGAAGAAGAGCGACTCGGCATGCCACTGGAGTGTCCACTTTGCGAATGAGCCCTACCTAAAGGACTTCAACTCGTTCGTTCCGGTCCCGAGTGGACCGAGGGCACCTTGCCCGTCGGGCTTCGTCGGCTTCACCGACTCGCTTCCGACATCTGGGGGACGATCGTGGTGCACGAGGGCGTACGACGACTCTCGATGGCCAGCCATCCACCTTTCGTCGTCTTCTTGGCAACTCGCGACATCCTGCCAATCCCCCCCTAGATCGATCACGAGGCGGCGCCGCTCGAGCACGTTCGTTTCTCCATTGACTTTCTCGCCGTCAATTGGCATCAGACGGTTGCAGAGTAATCCGCCCAGTTAACCAGGGTGCCGTTGACAGATGCAGTGCGCGGCGGCGACCTCGCCTGCTGGGCGGGCCATCTCTGTCTCGAGTATGGCGTCATGGTCGACGGCGGCGATCGCCGGTCAGGCCATCCTATGGCTGTAAACCCGATACCTCTGTCGGCCGGAAATTTTACAATTCACTGATGAATGTCTGGTCAATTATTCTGAATAGACAGCGCGCTAAAATAGTCGGAACACCGTCAGGCGAACGTGCAGCGGTCTAACTTGATTTCGGCATCTTTGTAGTTTGAGAATCGGATCAACGAGGTCGTCAGGGACGTTTGGATTGCCTTTCATCGCGAGTGTTGCAGCACGCGAACTAAGGGAAAGTGGTTCGTCCACTGCCCTTCGAACAACTCGGTCCAACACTTCTCCAGCGACGCAAGCATCGTGGTCACTTCCACTTCTTCTGTCACATTCGACGGAAACAGCACTCGATCAGTCGGTGTCCTCGTTTTCCACTTGATTGTTTTGATCCGCTCGACAAGTTTCGTATTGGATGGCGAGCGCGGTAATACGTCCAAGCCGCCTAGAGGACCAGACGGGGCTTCCTAGCAAGGAGATGGTAAATGTTATCCAGCCAATTCCCGGACTTTACATTGATCTTTTCGCGTTTTCATGGATTTTGAGAGGTCCAATTCGTCGTCCCGCCAATTTGGAAGGCGGACCGATGGTCGCAGTTTGAAATTTGCAACGAATTTCTGCGCCTTGAACAGCGACCCATAAGTACGATCTTCGGACGGAATAGGCATGACTCAGGAACGCACGATGAAGCGACCAGACCCGTTAGTGAAGTGGCTGATATCCCCGTCTATACGGGTTAATACTGACGTTTCGCACTTCTTATGACCGATATACGCCCCCAAACTTTAAGGGAGGAAATTACGAAACGTTCCAACAGTGCTCTGTTCGGTTGGTTCGCGCTACAAACAAATCACCCCATCAGTGGCTCAGCACAAATAACGTATTGGTTGCCACCTGAGTTGCGCAACTAGCAACTTCGCCAGTCACAATAGGGTCGTTTGGCCAACTGGGCTTGCATCGATTGAAACTCATTCACACGGTGCACAATGTTGAGCGTGTCTCGGCAACACTATTTCCGCGTTGCGACGCCTCCGGTCTCCTTCGAGGAGTTTCGACTTCGTTCGAAATCGCACCGCCGTCGTACCCAAGATGACGCTACGACCTTCGTCGTGATCGCTCGGCGCTACTTCACGAGGCCGTGATGACGCTGCTCTGACATTAGACCGACAGACACCTCGGAAAAATGAGCGCCGAGGCGCTTTAACTCCTCTAGATGCAACATTGACAATGCCTCCAGGCGTCCGGCGCCTTCCCTGCTGAGTGAGAGACGCACGACGCGACGGTCGTCGTCACATCGTGCTCGGCAAATAAGTCCTAATGATTCGGCCCGATCGATGAGTCCCACCACGGAGTGATGGCGTAACAGCAAGTAGTCCGCAATTTCACCCACTGTAGGACCTCGGGGATCGTCGTGTCCACGTATGGCCAGGAGAAGTTGATGATGCGCCGTTGTCAGACCCGCCGCTTTCGCCTGCTGTTCACTCCAACGTTCGAAGTGTCGCATCCCCGTTCGAATCTTCAACAAACGCGCGTAGGTCTCATCGGAAGGGTCCATGGAAAGGAGCGTAGCATCGTATTACGATGCAATATGCTAACGTGTTCTTCGCGGCTCATGGTCATGAAAGCCCGAATTAGTCAAAGGAGCTGTAGTTTTCCATGAGCGATTTCACTGGCATCGAGGAGTCGAACGCGCAACGACGTCTCGGAGATTTCACGGCGACGCCTGGCATTTTGGCGCTGGTTCCGCTGGCCATCGTCATCGGCGTCATTGGTGCGGCCATCTCGCTCGCGCTGCTGGACATGATTGGCTTTTTTACCAATCTCTTCTACTTTCAGCGCATTAGCTGGCACCTGGTGTCGCCATACGGCAACACATTGGGACCGATTTCCGTACTGATTCCGGTCGGGGGTGGGTTGCTCGTGGGCCTGATGGCGCGCTTTGGTTCTGAGCAGATCCGTGGGCACGGCATTCCCGAGGCCATGGAGCGAATCTTGATTAATGGCAGTAAGGTCCAGCCTCGCCTCGCGATCCTCAAGCCCATCTCGAGTGCCATCGGCATTGGTACCGGCGGACCGTTTGGTGCAGAAGGACCGATCATTCTTACCGGCGGAGCAATCGGTTCGATCGTGGGTCAACTCTTCCCGCTCACCGCGGCGCAACGGAGAAGCCTCCTTGTCGCGGGAGCGGCGGCCGGAATGAGCGCCGTCTTCGGCACGCCCATTGCCGCGACGCTCTTCGGCGTCGAATTGTTGGCGTTCGAATTTCGACCTCGTTCGATGGTACTCATCGGAGTTGCGGCCGCGACGGCGGACGCGCTGCGAATGAGCATGGCGTCAGCTCACCTGGTGACGGCGCAACCGATTTTCGTAATCCCGAGTCACCCACCGATTGTGGGCTTTAGTCTTCTCGGTGCCGCCGCAATTGGCATCATCTGTGGACTCGCCGCCTGGGTGATGACGAACGCCGTCTATCTTTGCGAGGATCTCTTCAAGAAACTGACCCGTCACCTTCACTGGATGTGGTGGCCAATGGTGGGAGGTCTTCTCATTGGCCTCGGTGGTCTCGTTGATTCTCGGGCTCTGGGGGTGGGGTACGACACCATCCACGCTGAACTGGTAGGGCAACTGACGGTAGGGGCGCTCGCGTTGCTCTTCGTCGTGAAGCTCGTCATTTGGGCCGGCGGCCTCGGTAGCGGAACGAGCGGCGGTATTCTGGCGCCGATCTTGATGATGGGCGCCGCCCTAGGGGGTGGGGTCGGACACGTTCTTCCCGGTGCGTCCGTCGGCGTCTGGGCACTCATCGGTTTGGCGGCGGCGCTCGGTGGCGTCACTCGTTCACCCTTCACCGCCATCGTCTTCGCGTTTGAACTGACCTACGACGCGAACATCCTTTTGGCGCTCCTGGTGGCCGTGACTCTGGCGCATTTGATCAGCGTGCTTATTTTGCCGCGTTCCATTCTGACCGAAAAGGTAGCCCGTCGAGGATTCCACGTCATGCGCGAATACTCAGTGGATCCTCTCGAAGCGACGTACGTACGTGAAGTCATGGAGACCGAAATCCTGACGGTCGAACCACGGACGCAACTTCTAGAGTTGTACAACTCACTGACGGAAGGGTCAGTCGAGAGACGACAGCGTCTCTACCCTGTCTTGAACGATCGCGGTCGACTCACGGGCGTGGTTTCGTGGGCAGCGATACTTGCGGCGAAGAATGATGCGAGTCGATGCGTGCGTGACGACATGATCGTGACGCCGGTGACGGCCTATCCCGACGAAATCCTTCGTTCGGTGGCCGATCGGATGGCCCAGCACGATGTCAGTGTCATTCCGGTGGTGGATCGCCGCGACGAAACACATCTCCAGGGTCTGATCAACCATTTCGACCTACTACGGGCTCGGGAGAAGCTCCTCGTGGAAGAGCGTCATACGGAACGTATATTGACCCTTCGCCACTTGACGGGACGCAGGAGTCCCCAACTTGAAGCGACCGTAACGGAGTTCCTTGAGGGACCACGAGAATCAGAATACGAATGAAAAAATATTTCTTGCGTCGAAATTGGAAGTTTTGTTGCAAACAATTTCAGCTGTGAGTGTTACACGGATCTGACCTCACCCGGTTCCCTTAGACAAACTGCACCGCGAATTCAAAGTGGGGAACGCTCGCTGCGGTAATCGGATCGGTGGCGCGGTACGTGATTCGCACGCCGAGATCTTCGTGAATCAGTCCAAGCTTCGCCAGATCGATTACGTGCTCGATAGCCCAGGCATGCAACGCTTTGGAGACGAGGAACCACTGGATTGGACTTTCTCGTGTGCCCGCGGATACTGCGACAAATGCCTCTCGATGTGTTGGCTCAGTCCGCAGACTGAATTCAGGATATTGATAAGCCAGTAACTGCGCGTCGGTCGCGGGAATCGATCTGCACCGTCCGATGCGACCGTCACAGTCGGCGTTCACTTCACCCAGTAAATCCAGAACGTGTCACCTTCTCGCCCGTCCAGTTTGGGCAATGGTCGCTCGCGCAAAATTACGCTGAACTCTTTGCCGAGAGCCCACGCATCTTGTTCGTCAACGCTACGCGTAAAACAGAGCGCATTTCACTCCGGAATCAGCAGTTCCGTTGACCAAGAGTTCTGAATGATGACTGGTCTGCTCGACACTTTAGTGGTAATCGCTGGGGATGACCGCTCTGTTCAACGAGCCTTACCCGAGTAAATTTCAATCAGTACGATCAAGCTTGCTGAATTAGCCACAGGACCAATTCTGGAGTCGACGGCCACGGAGTAATCAGATTGTCAGGCTCGCCTTCAGCCAACAGAGGCGACCTTCGAAATTATCTCTTTCGATGGTATAGCCGCGTGATGCTTTGGTTAAGTACGTGCGGCTGTTGCCAGCAACGACCCAACGCACCGATCGTGCGCATGGCCGATCTGCTAAACACGGCGACGGCGCACGCCAACGGCCTGACGCTCAGTACACGTCTGACGCCTTCACTGATCTCGAAGAACCGAGTCAAGTCATTGTTGTCCGAATGTCGTGAGGTTCATCCAATTTGACTTCGTGGGCGAGTCGGCGGGCGAGGCGGGACTTGAACCATCGACCTCAGCCGTCTCTGTGCTGAGTGGCATCGCTGATCCTCTCCAGACCCTCATCGGACGGGAAGCCGCCGTGTCCGACGGCGACTGCTGCCACGATGACGCACGTGTCGGTGGAGGTCACTCCTCGTCGTCGAGTTCGACCGGCGGCAGGTCGCCCACCTCGTCCTTGGTGAGGTTGAGCTGGACGCCGCCGTCGACGCGGGTCACGGCGCCGATCGGGATGGAGACCCTTTTTTTGCCCCACAGGTGTCCTTCATCGAGAAGTACATGAGTCACATGATGGTCGTGGGGGTCGACGACCAGACCCTGCACCTTGCCGATGGGGCCGTCGGTGGCGTGGACGCGTTCGCCACGGCGTACCTCAACCTCACCGTCTGGGACAACGTCGGAGGTGATCGGCTGGGGACCAGGACTCATGCCCATGGACATCCCACCCATCGCGCCCGTCCCACCCATGCTACCCAGGCCCAGTCCGTAGTAGGGATGAGAGAGCAACTGGTCCTGCCCGTAGCCCCACTGTCCGCGTGCTCCAGGCAAGAACTGTGTTTCTTCGGCGTTCTCGAGGTCTTCGAATTGAGCAACGGTGCAGCGCAAGTGGATCTCGGCTCCAGAAGAGCTCACGAGATCAAGGGGGACGAGATGGCCCATACCTTGACGGTGCTTCGCCTCGACGACGAGATGCGTGAGCGCCCGAGCGACGGGATCAACGACCACCCGTCGCAGTTCCCCGCACGTGCCGTCGCTGCATGACACGTCGCTTCCAATGATGAACTCTGTGGTCTCGTTCACGATTCGCCCCTCGTCGTTTTGGGGTCTTGCATAGCCGTCATGTCGTTTCCTTTCTATAGTGGTCCGTCGACTCTGTAGTGGATGTAAACGCGAATCCATAACACCCACGCCTGCGCGTCGAAAAAACCCACACGTATTTGGTAGATAAATGTGCCCCAGAAACTTGGCGGACGCCACCATTCCTCCGAACCTTCTGGCCCGGGACCGCCTGGAGCAAGTAACTCTCATCCCGTGTTCGCGGTCGGAGGGTGACTCTTGCGAGCGGCGGTGTGCAATCTGGCGGGCATCGGCGTCTAGTCCCCGATCGAACTAATGCGAATCGTCGCCGACCCTGGGACGAAGCGCCGACCTTCGCTTTCGGCGCGACGCAGTATGCCATTGATCCACCGTCCGAACAGGTTCCCTCGCCTCGCCTTGGTTCCGAGGGGAACGGTGGTCGGTCGAGACGGCTACGCCGTTCCAGCGTCACGAAATTGGCCGCGAGGAGTTCATCCTCCACGGCGCGAGTGACGAGCGCTCCTCGGCCCAGGCGCCGAGCACGTGGCGCGAGAAGTTCTCTTCGAGTAGCAGCATCGCGGCGGCGCCGAAGAGGACGTCTGCACCGAGTTCGGGTTCGGCATTAAGAAGTCCGGAAACCATGCGCGCTCGAGCAACCTCGGCATGATGCGCGTCGATGTCGACGTGAGCGTCATAGAAGCGTCGACCTTCGGGGCCGATACCGAACCTCTCGAGCGCGCGGCTATAGCGTTCCATCGGTCCCACTGACGTCATCTCGAGAACGGCCAATTGGCCGACGAGTCGAGCGCGCCACTTGCGGTGCAGTGCGAACATCGATACCAGGTTCACCGTGGCCAGAGTGATACCGGGCAGCATCTCCACGTACGAACCGTAGGAGGTGTCGAGCCCAAGCGCTGTCATCGTGGCGGCAAAGAGTGTCGAGCGTGTGTCGTGTGAGTCACCTGAACCATTGTCCTTGTACCGAATCTCGATCAGCGCAGTCTTCGCGTCGCCTGAGAGGCGCGGGAAAGCGAAGGCGTGAGGGTCGCCCTCTCGTAGGTGCGAGGCGGACCGGTGCACGCAAAATTCGCGCATTTGGTCAAGGGTGCCGCCGCTGTTGAAATACGACGAGATTGATACGCGTCGTGAGGCGAAGACCAGCTGGTCGATCTCCGCCGCCACGTCGAAGGGACGTCGGCCAAAGTGCGGGGAAATCTCCTCGCGCAATTGCCCGGCGAAGGCGTCCTCCAGCCGGGCGCGAAATGCTAAAAGGTCGAGGTCCCATTCCAAGTCGAGCCCCGTGAGATCGCGGTAATACACCTCGTAACAGAGGTAGAGAGCCAATTGGAAGTCGTCGTCACTGAGTGGATTGGTGACGACCACGTCGGGTACCTCCCGAAGTCTTCTCGGTTCGCCCTGCAGCGCGCTGATGACGGCGGCACTGAGAGGTCCTCGGGACCACGGGATGAGGGGCCAACTAGCCGAGGCTAAGACCGCGTTGGTGGCGCCGTCACGGGTAAAAGCAGAATTCACGCGGTCGCCAGAGGCTTCAAAGGACGACTTGGCGGAGAGGTCGTATCTGGTCATTTTTCACCTCGCAGCGCTGAGCGCGGCGAGCTGTCGATTGTGGGGAGCGATGCGAACCCTGGTGCCGCGACTCCGGAATCTCCAGGCCAACGGCGCGACAAAGTATCGTCGGTTCGTGACGGCGAAGTCCCGGTCTCGAAGAGTTGATTCACGAAAATCGCAGCCCGAGCGATATCACATGTCGTCATCCACGCGGCGTCGAAATGGAGAGGGTCCCGAGCCTCACCAGGCCAGTTCGTACGGACACTGACAAATGTGTTAGCAGCTTCGCCATCGACAGAGGTCTCCAGGGAGATGAGAGCCTCTGTCGATCGGCGATTCACCGTGACCACGGTGGCAGTGTGCGAATTATTTCTCGAACGTGTCCTTGACCCTCTCGCCACAGTGTCAAAATTGCCCTTCACTTGGTCCGACTCGCCCGCGAGCTGCGTCTCCTCGTTGCCAAGGCGCCTTCCCGCCACTTGCTTGATCTTGACCTCGTCGACCTGTACGACGTTCTTGGCTTTGACGTGCATCATCATCTTTCGTTTCCTCGCGTCTCCGCCGGGGCGTTCGCCCGGCAATAATTCTGATTCTTTGAAGCACTCAACTTTCGAGTCTTGGTGAATCGTTGGCGTCGTTGTCGGCACATCAGGCAATGCGAAACGGCCTTTTGTCTTCAATCTCAAACGAAAGTGGAGGTAAATGGCGATGAGGCCACCCAGTCCGATCCACGTAGTTATCGTTCCTCTCTAGGTAGCGTGTGTCGCGGTGAATCGGCGGTGGCAGCATTGCGGCCGTTTGTCTCTGAATTCGAACTCAAGTTCTGAGTACAGGCAGTCCGTCGCGAGGTGACGTCGGTAAGAGTCGTCATGAAGTACTCGACTCTGCGGCCGCGGCGAGCCTCTGACGCGTGATGGCCTCGTCCGAGGTCTCGTAGGGACGGCGCGTTCTGAGATGGACTATCAACGAGATGACGAAGACAAGGGCGCCAAGGTTCAGCCAGGCCAGAGCCGCGCTCGAGAGGTGAAAAACCGTACGGTGATATTCGATCGCCCAGTACCTAACCAATCCACCGACATCGAAGGAGGCGCTGAACGCCATTAGCGAGAGACTCATTTCGCACCAACTTCCCTACTACCGGCACGGGGCCAGACCAGAAGGATGCGAAGTCTTGACGTCCAGAACTACACACTACCGGTGCGGGAGTATCTTCAAGCCGAAGAATCTCATGTGAGTCGAGGGCGAACGTCGCGAGATTCAGTTTCGCGAGCGTCCAAACCCTGTGGTGAGAGTGGCGTCCTTCAAGGAATTTTGTCACTGGGTTCCTATGAGAGGGCTGCGCATTGCCACGTACGTGCACCAGATGATTCCCCACTGGACCATCCGGCTTCGAAATCGCGCAATTCGCGAAGCAATTGCATCGTCAACTCAAGGATTTATGAGTTCGCACGTGTGACCGTCTGTGACCGGGTGCGCCTTGGAGAACTCAATAAGAACCAGAGCGACCCGGGTAACAAAACCCAGCGCAGGTCGGAATGTCGTCAATCGTTTCGCGTTGGCCCTGTGCTATTCCGCAGCCGGTACCTGCGTTACGACAGATTAATTTGAATGCTGTGCGGTTCGACTGGGTTCGCCTTCTTGGAACGCATTGGCACTAGTCGCCGCATCGCCAACACTTGCACCAATATTCCTAGGTGTCCGCCGCTCCGACTCTCATCGAAGCGACGGAATCGACAATTCTCTTCGGACCACGAGTAATTCAACCTCACTAAGGTAGAGATTGAGCATAAGAACCGTACCGAAACCGGGATCTGAGGGCAAACTAACAGAATTGACAGAAGCGACCGAGAGGAACCCAAATTTTCCAGGACAATCCACGTCTCTGCTACGCGCGTCTGAGCACCGATGTTGACCTTTTTGATTGAATTGATTCCTCTGCGCTCGAATCTTGTACACACTCTGAGCGTGCGACCAGTTCTCGCTACGGAAGGGAGCCCGAAGAATCGTGGATCCGAGAATTGACGGTTTCGCCCAACTCGCCGACTACGCGGCGCTCTCGGACGGGCGAACATCGGCTCTGCTCGCGCTCGATGGACAAGTCGACTGGTGGGCAATGCCGTCGTTGGACGACTCTCCCGTCTGCGGCGCCCTCCTAGACCCCGCAAGCGGTGGTTACGTTTTCCTCCGACCCGAGAACTACCTCGACGTTGAGCGGCAATACATCAATTCGACGAACGTGCTCCAAACCACGTTCACGACCGCGAGAGGCATAGTCGTCGTGACCACCGCACTCAATACGGGCGCTTCAGGTCGACTTCCGTGGACCGAACTCGTGTTCAGTACCATCGCGCTGGGCGGGCCCGTTCAAATGACCTGGGAGTTTCGTCCCGGTACTTCCTTTGGGAACTGCACACCTCGCGTGTCGAGCATTTGCGAGATCCCCGTCGTAACCATGGGTGATCAAACCATCGCCATCGTGATTGATGCGAAGGGAACGGTCGATATTCTCGCCGATCGGGTCCATGGTCATTTTGTCGCAGTCGAGCAGGAGCGCTCACTCGTGGCCCTCACCGGCACGAAAGACGTGCCCGTCGTCGTGCCCACGCCCGAAGAGATCGATCGCAGATTAGAAAACACCAAAAAGGCGTGGCGCAGTTGGTCCAGCCACGTC
Source organism: Acidimicrobiales bacterium (assembly GCA_036509795.1). GTDB lineage: Bacteria > Actinomycetota > Acidimicrobiia > Acidimicrobiales > RAAP-2 > RAAP-2. The sequence continues at coordinate 35,870 of DATCEX010000011.1, read as the reverse complement.
AATAAGTGCGGCGAGTGGTCGCCCTATGTCGTACGATCAGCACTCGCCCTAAAGACCCTCGTCGCCGAAGGAAGCGGAGCGATCGCCGCCGCCATCACGACGTCGCTTCCCGAACGAGTAGGTGGCCCCAAGAACTGGGACTACCGCTTCGCGTGGCTACGCGACTCGTCCTTTGCGATCAACGCTTTATCGAATATGGGGATGAGCGAAGAGGTTCAAAATTCGGTCGCGTTCCTCATTCGTGCAATTCGAAAGAACGGGCCCCACTTACACGTCTTCTATTCGCTCGACGGCGACCTCCAGGTTGGCGAACAAGAACTCGACGTACCGGGCTACCGGTTCAGTCGTCCGGCTCGTGCGGGCAATGATGCCTCGGGTCAACTGCAGTTGGGCAACTACGGGGACCTCTTTGACACAATCCATCGCTACGTCATGGCCGGGCACGTTCTCGATAAATCGACACAAACGATGCTCGTGGGTTTTGCTGAACAGTGTCGTGAGCGCTGGCGAGACCCTGACTCGGGGATTTGGGAGCTGCACGAACTGCGTCACTACACGATCTCGAAGATCGGGTGCTGGGTGGCTTTCGATCGAGCAATTCAACTGGTCCAATGTGCTCAACTACCCGACGCGTTGGTTGAGCAGTGGCGAAAGGAGCGCGCAGAGATCCGCGGGTTCATCGAGAGTCGGTGCTGGTCGGACCGGAAGCAGGCGTACTCTTTGTGCGCGGACACCGACGAACTCGACGCGGCGGTGCTGTTGGCGGCGCGCATGGGATTCGATCGAGGTGAACGTCTACGCAGCACCATCGAAGCCATCAACGATGAACTTTCCGAGGGCGTGCTGATCTACCGCTTCACCGACGCTGACAAAGAGGAGGGCGCCTTCGTCGCGTGCACGTTTTGGATGGTGGAAGCACTCGCCCACTCGAACCAGCTCGATCGAGCGCAACGCATGATGACCAACGCCGTAAAACTCACAAACGACGTTGGAATACTTTCTGAACAGATTGACCCATCGAATGGTGCGTTCCTGGGAAACCTACCCCAGGGCCTCTCTCATCTTGCGCTCATCAACGCCGCCTTTACGCTCGTTCGAGCACAACAAGGAGCTCGAACTGGTAGTGAACAATTCTGATGTGTATGCGTTAAGACGGTGCCAACTAGGGTAAGCGCAAGAAGCTGTTTCGGCGTTTCGCAGTTGATGTGAGCGTGCGGACGTAAGCCGTAGGAGTGACGCAATGTCTCAGAATGCCGCTGACAACCTCTGTGAACGTCTGATCGAATGGGGCGTGACCACGATCTACGGCTTTCCCGGCGACGGAATCAACGGAATTCTCGGTGCGCTGCGACGACACGAGGACAAGTTGCGTTTCATCCAGACGCGCCACGAAGAGATGGCCTCGTTCATGGCGTGCGGGCACGCGAAATTCACTGGTGAAGTCGGTGTCTGCATGGCCACCTCGGGGCCCGGAGCGATACACCTGCTGAATGGTCTCTACGACGCAAAACTCGACCACCAACCCGTCGTGGCGATTGTCGGCCAGACCTTCGTGCGCGCCATGGGTGGCGATTTTCAACAAGAAGTCAATCTCTTGCAGCTCTACTCCGACGTCGCATCGAGTTACTGCCAACAAGTCAACACGCCTTCGGCCATTCGTCACAACGTTGACCGGGCGATGCGCATCGCCCAAGCAGATCGAACGGTCACGTGCATTATCGTCCCCGCCGATGTGCAAGACATGGACGCCATCGAAGAACAACCCAAGAAGACCCACACTGTGCACTCTGGTATCGGGTGGTGGGCTCCGCGTGTGATCCCGTCGAAAGACCAACTTCAACAAGCTGCCGATCTCCTCAACAGTGGTGAACGGGTGGCAATGCTCGTGGGTGCGGGCGCGATGCACGCCACCGACGAGGTCCTCGCTGTCGCCGACACGTTGGGCGCGGGCGTGGCGAAAGCGCTCCTCGGTAAGGCGTCGGTTCCCGACGACGTCGGGTATTGCACCGGCTCGATCGGACTCCTCGGTACCAAGCCTTCTTGGGACATGATGCAAAAGGCCGACACGCTGCTCATGGTTGGTTCGAGCTTTCCATACTCCGAGTTCCTGCCCACCACGGGACAGGCCAAGGGTATTCAGATCGACCTGGCCCCTCGGATGCTGTCCATCCGATATCCCATGGACTTGGCGCTAGTGGGTGACGCCAAGGCGACGTTGGCCGAACTCTTACCACTGCTTCATCGAAAATCGAATCGCGATTGGCAAGACGACATCATCAAGAACGTGACCAAGTGGTGGCAACAGATGGACGAACTCGGAAGGCCCTCGGACGTGAATGGAAGGATGAGACCGCAGGGTCTCTTTTCGTCACTCTCTCGTCATCTCCCCGATAACGCCATTCTCTCCTCGGACTCCGGGACTGCAGCAGATTGGTACGCGCGACACGTACGAATCCGCAGCGGCATGAAGGCCTCCCTCTCGGGAAACTTGGCCACCATGGGACCCGGTGTTCCCTACGCGATCGCCGCGAAGTTCGCCTACCCCGATCGCGTCGCGGTCGCCATGGTCGGCGACGGAGCGATGCAGATGGGAGGAATGGCAGAGATGATAACGGCCGCCAAGTACTACAAGACGTGGTCAGATCCTCGCTTAGTCGTCTTAGTTCTCAACAACGAAGACCTTAATCAGGTGACCTGGGAGCAACGCGCGATGGAGGGCGATCCTCGCTTTGCAGCCTCGCAGTCCGTTCCGGCGCTGTCCTACGCCGACTGGGCAAAACTGATTGGACTCAAGGGCATTCGCGTCACGCGGGCCGACCAGATCGAAGAGGCGTACCTCGAAGCGTTCACCTCCGACCGGCCCGTGATCATCGACGCGCTCACGACACCCGATGAGCCTCCCCTGCCACCGCACATCACTTTCGACGAAGCCAAGGCACTCACAAAGTCGCTTATGGCCGATCCCGCGGGTGGCATCGCGGGCGCGAAGGAGGCGGTACGTGAACTGTTGCACGATGTCCTCCCGAGTCGGCACTAACACCGTGGCCCGCGCCGCCCACTCCCCCAGCCACCGAGAAGCACTCGGCAGTCTCGATTACCTTATTGACATCGCCTGCGCCGACATTGCGCATGGTCGCTTCGAGCGTTCACTGGCGGGACTGACCGCGATTGCCGCCATGGTGACCACGACCGAGATTTACATCGAGCACTACCGAGGCAGTTTCGGCAACAAAGCAATGTGGATTCCGATCGTGATCACGCCGCCGGTCGTCGTCGCGGGCGTCGCCGGCATTTTTTCCAAGCGTTACGCGAAGACCCTGCTCCCGGCGGCAGCGATCGTCTACGGCCTGACGGGACTGGCGGGTGAGTACTTTCACGCGCGCGGCGTGAGTCGTAAGCCGGGCGGTTGGTCGAATGCCAGCTACAACGTGCCCATGGGACCTCCGATTGCAGCACCGGGTTTGATGTTGCTGGTGGCCGGCATGGGAGTGCTGGCCGCACTGCTTCGCCGGGAGAAGTGAGTGGGCGTGCTCGACCAGCGTGAATCTCTCGAGCCACGCGACCTTTCACGTCCCGACCATTTGCCTAACCTTCGACCCGGTGGCCGTGCGCCGCATCCTAATTGGTTGCCTCGCCAACGTCGCGGAACGACACCCCAGATGATTGGTCGCTACCCCGACTATGACGTACTGGCGTCGGTCGACGAATGGGACGCAGCGACGACCCAGGTCGTCCAAGCCCGCATGAACGTCAGCGCGCAGATGACGTTCTTTCACCTCGACGAGCAGGCCACCCTTCGGCGCCTCTGTGACGTTGTCATGGCCCAAGACGCTGAACCTCGGATTCCGGTCGCCGAACTCATTGACCAAAAACTGCGCACCGGTCACCTCGATGGTTTTCAATACGACGACATGCCCGACGATTACGACACGTGGCGACTCGTAGTGTCCGGCCTCGAACACGAGGCGCGCGAATGCTACGCCGTCGCCTTCGCTGAGTGCGACCTGAAGGATGCGCAACGCATCGTCTCTGACTTCGCGACCGCGAAGCTCTCGGAGGGCCCGTGGAATGAACTGAACGTATCACGGGCGTGGTCAGTATGTTTGCGCGCCATTGTCAGTGCGTTCTACTCTCATCCATGGGCGTGGAATGAGATTGGTTTCGGTGGCCCCGCCTATCCGCAGGGCTATATGCGTCTCGGACCACTGAGCATTCTAGAACCGCACGAAACTCGAGGTGCGACGTCCGAGGATCCGGTACGTCAAGTGATTGACAGTTCGTAATGAAGAAGAATCTCCTAAAAGGCGCGCGGGGCCCGAAGAACAATGACTCGCGTTATCTCTTAGACGTGGATCGTCGCGACCTTCCCGGTGAGGATACCATGCACCGCTACAGTGACGACGAGGAGATCGACCTCTGCATCGTCGGTGCCGGTGCCGGAGGGTCGGTCCTGGCCCAACGCCTCGCACGTAAGGGTTGGCGAGTAGTCATTCTCGAAGCCGGACCTTTTTGGCATCCCGATGAAGACTGGGTCTCGGACGAAGCGGGTTCGCACGAGTTGTACTGGACGCAAAAGCGTATCATCGCGGGCAGTGATCCGATTGAAATGGGAAAGAATAACTCGGGTCGCGGTGTCGGTGGCTCGATGGTGCACTACGCCGGATATTGTCCACGCTTTCATCCCTCAGATTTCGAGACTCGAACGCGAGACGGCGTAGGCGCGGACTGGCCCATTGACTACGTTGACCTGCTCTCACACTACGAGCAAGTAGAACGTGAGCTCCCGGTCGCTGGACAGAACTGGCCGTGGGGACATCCTCACACTTACCCCTTTTCGCCGCATCCCATTTCCGAAGCTGCATCGGTGCTCTGGCGCGGAGCAATGAAGTGTGGCATTACGATGCGCGTGGGGCCAGTCGGCATCGTCAACGGAACCTTCGGCAATCGTCCCCACTGCATATATCGCGGATGGTGTCTTCAGGGCTGCAAGGTCAATGCTAAAGCCAGCCCTTACGTAACGCATCTACCGGACGCTCTGGCCCACGACGTCGAGATTCGTGCAAACTCGATGGCTTCGCGCATCGAGATCGACCAGGCCAGCGGTCGGGCAACGGGCGTCGTCTACATGTCGGAAAATTCGAACACAGAACACCTCCAGCGCGCGAAGGTGATCGCGGTCGCCGGGTACTCCATCGAGACGCCTCGGCTTCTGCTGAACTCGACCTCGGGTCGATTTCCCAACGGACTCGCAAACAACGACGATCAGGTTGGCCGCTATGTCATGGTCCAAGGTGCCGCCCAGTCGGCGGGTCGCTTTCCCGATGAACTACGCATGTACAAAGCCCCACCCCCCCAGGTCTCTTCCGAGGATTTCTACGAAACTGACGCCTCGAGAGGGTTCGCGCGCGGCTTCTCCATCCAGACCGTATCGCCACAGCCAATTGGATGGGCCGAACACGTGGCTGCCGAGGGTCATTGGGGGCGAGAGATGCGTGAGTACATGCGCGACTACAACCATTGGACCACGATCGGTGTCTTGAACGAACTGCTTCCGAACGCGGAGAATCGCGTCACCCTGGCTGACGAGAAGGATCAATACGGTCTTCCAGTAGCCAAATTCACTCACTCGCTGAGTGAAAATGACAAGGCGAATATTGCCTATTCCAAAAAAGTACTTCGGAACATACTCGACGCCGCAGGAGCCCAGGATGTCCTCACGATCTCGCGCTACGCCCATCTGATCGGCGGCGCGAGGATGGGGACCTCACCGGCTAACAGCGTGGTCGACCTTCATCACCGCACCTGGTCGGTGCCCAACGTGTACGTGGCGGACGGCAGTGTCGCTCCAACGCAGGGTTCGGCCAATCCCGCCCTTACCATCATGGCGATGTCCTCACGCTTAGCTGAACACCTAAGTCATACGAACACCGCATGATCGCTCACACGCGGGTCGCGATATCGAATGACGCCGTCGGGGCCACCAGAATGACGCCGCAACCCTACGAAAAGAACGAACGTCGCCATGCCCACCATTGACAAACTCAAAGTCAGCGTCTTCACGGTTCCCACCGACGAACCCGAGTCCGACGGGACCCTCACCTGGAGCGCGACGACACTGGTCGTCGTGGAACCGTCCGCCGCTGGCGTCACGGGCATTGGGTTTTCCTACGCCACGGGCGCCTGTGCTCGTCTCATTGACGACGTCCTTCACGACGTGCTCATTGGCGAAGACGCGCTCGACGTGACGAGAAGTTGGTCGGCAATGGTGCGATCGATTCGCAACTTCGGCCGTCCGGGTATCGCGTCCATGGCCATTGCCGCCGTGGACTGCGCGTTGTGGGACCTCAAGGCAAAACTCCTCAACGTACCGCTGGTGAAACTCCTCGGACAGGTGACCGACACGGTATCCGTTTACGGGAGCGGCGGATTTACTTCATACAGCGATGAAGAACTTGCCGGTCAGTTCAACCACTGGGTGCACGAGCAAGGTATACCTCGCGTGAAGATGAAAGTAGGCGAAGCCTGGGGATCGCGGCCTGGACGTGACCTCGAACGAGTCAAATTCGCACGTAAAGTGATCGGTGAATCAACCGCCTTGTTCGTCGACGCGAACGGCGGCTACAGCGTCAAACAAGCTATTCGAATGGCGAAAGAGTTCGCTCACTACGACGTCTCTTGGTTCGAAGAGCCGGTGTCGTCGGATCATCTTTCGTCGCTCGCCGAAGTTCGTTCACAGACTTCGATCGACGTCGCAGCGGGTGAGTATGGCTACGACCTCTTCTACTTTAAGGCGATGTGCGAGGCGCAAGCCATCGACTGCCTGCAGGCCGATGCGTCGCGATGCGCTGGCATCAGCGAGTGGCTACGAGTGGCGGCACTCGCCGAAGCGCACGGACTTCAGATCTCTGGGCACTGCGCGCAATCGCTGCACGTACATGCAGCTTGCGCGGTAGCGAACGTTCGCCATCTCGAGTACTTCGCCGATCACGCTCGCGTCGACCGACTCCTGTTCGAAGGTGTGCTCGATCCCGATGGGGGCGTTCTTCGTCCCGATCTGTCGAGGCCGGGACTCGGACTCGAACTGAAGATCAGCGACGCGAGAAAGTACCGAGTTGATGGGTGAGATCTCCGTAAGACGCCGAATCTGAGTGACGATCTTCAATTCGGAGCGTTGAAACCAGATATTGCGTTCAGTACCAGCGGCACAATTGCCCTAATTGCCGGAGTGGCCATTTCAAAGTCGAGAATGACGAATATCCCGAGTTGATTGTCACCAATTCGCAGACGCCCAACGGCGTTTTTCAACCACCATCAATCCGAATCGCGCCGAAAGTATTTTTGCCTCAATTCCAAGTGCCGTGTCAAAGCGTCATGACGCCGATTCCTGCTCACTTTTCTTGGAGTACTGGTAGAGTTCTGGGAGGACGTCAAGACTCTGCTTCCTTAGCCCTGGACATTTGGTCAAGTGTGTTAGCAGAAAGCTTGAAATGACTCTCTTGCAGAATGCGTCGAGAGCGCACAAAGTGATGACATCACGAGTTTCTGCGAGCATCGCTTTCCACCCAACTTCGACAGTATTCGATCTCGTGGACGTGGACTGCGGCGATAGGCACGCACACAACTCCCACTACTACGAAGATCAAATACGAAACTACGGCGTCAGCGCACGAACTCCGAACTTTCAGCCAATGTCTTTGTGGGCAGTTGACTCTGTGATGGGTGAGCATTTTCATGACGTCCGCGTCGCGGCAGGTGTCAGACACGCAGCGATTGCTCGTGATCGGATGATTGCTGGCTCGATTGCTACAGAGCCAGAGTTGACGCCGGACTTACTTTTTGGCGCGGTGGCTATGCCGATGCTCGAACAGCAATTTTCGACCCATTTATTTGACGCTTGGGCTGCAAACCGTTCGTCGCTCACACCGTGGAAGCTGATCGAAAGTTGAGGCAACACGTGCATTCATTGATGACGTTCATTGCACTTGTCAACGAACAATACCAAATGCCAACGTCACCTGATCCGTCGGTGGTCGGCCTTGAGTAGTTCTCAAAAGCCGAAGAACAAATTGAGCGTTGCGCCTCGACTACATGTTCGAAAGAGCCACCCACTATTCCCGAATTTTGAGTGAATCGATTTTCAATTATCAGCTTTGAAGAACCGGAGAGAACCCTATGACAACGATTCGCAGAACAGCAGTTATTACCGGTGCCTCCGCCGGTGTCGGACGAGAGACGGCGCGCATCTTTGCCAAGAACGGATACGACGTTGCCCTGCTCGCTCGCGGTGACGCCGGCCTTCGAGCGGCCGCCCGCGAAGTGGAGAGCTTTGGGCAGCGTTGCCTCATCATTCCCACCGACGTCGCCGATTTTGCTCAGGTCGACGACGCGGCAACCCAGGTTGAGTTGGAACTCGGACCAATCCACGTATGGGTGAATAACGCGATGACCACAGTGTTCTCACCGCTCGCGGCCGTGGAACCCGAAGATTTTGAGCGAGCCGTCCAAGTCACCTTTCTGGGCCAAGTGTGGGGAACAATGACCGCGTTAAAACGGATGCGGCAGCGCGATGTGGGCTCGATCATCAATGTCGGTTCCGCTCTCGCGTTTGTGGGCATTCCCTTACAGTCCGTGTACTGCGCGTCGAAGTTCGCGTGTCGAGGATTCTTCGAAGCCACTCGAGCGGAACTTCTCCACGACCGGTCCCACGTACGAATTTCCATGGTCCACTTGCCCGCAATGAACACACCCCAATTCGATTGGTGCGAGACCACGATGGATAGACACCCCCAGCCCGTCCCGCCGATATATCAGCCCGAGATTGCCGCGCAGGCAATATTCGATACCGCCGTCGACGGAAAACGTGCTCGAATTGTTGGCTCGTGGAACAAGATGCTCGTGGTCATGGACAGTTTCTTTCCGGGACTCGGCAACCACTTCGCATCGCTGGGCGCCTGGAACAGTCAACTGACGAAACAGCCTGTAAGGAACGATCGACCCTCGAACTTGCGAGCGCCCGCTGACAGCGACGTCGACTACGGCGGCCACGGAATCTTCGACAACAAGGCTCGAGGCGTCAAGGATCCTTCGTTCCTCATCACCCTTCCCAAGATTGCCGTGACCTATCTCAGAGCCAGCGAATTAACAGTGCGCGAAAAGATTGAAGTTCGGAAGCGAGCGGATCTCCATCGTCGCCACACGATCGGGGCTCCATCTGCGACGCACCCTGGCGTTGTCGATCCCCAAGAGAGTGACCCACATCTCGGCGTCCACGAACTGACGTCGACTCTCGAACCTCCCACTTCACCCGTTGAAGCGACTTCTGACACGCCAAACAGCACCGAGCGCACCAACTCAGAAAATTCAAAGGGTGACGTCAAGCCAGAGAGTTCGGACAATTACAGCAAACCAGCCAAGAAAAATGAGAAATCCGCGCTCGACACTCTCGAGAACGAGGACCGTTGGCTACTCCAACTCTTTCAGGGCATCGCCCTCAACCGAGGAACGTCGGTAGAGGAACGCTACGCGTACGGCAATCTGGCTAAAGAAATACTCCGCCACATCGCAATTCGCCAGGCCAGCCTCGTGAACGTGGCGACGGTAATAACGTCGATGCCCGAATTACACGCAATCGGTTCGCGAATGATGGACCGAGCGACGCACCGTCGCGTGCTGATCGACGCTTCAACTCAGATGGCCAGAGGAATACAACCCGTGAGCCTCAGTGAAGGGCAGGATTTTGGCGAAGCCTTCGATACATTAATAAACGCGACAAGAAGCGAGATTGAATGGGAGCTTTCAGAGGCGATCTCCTTAATTCGAGCGACAATGATCGCAAATCGAACCGCGCAACGACTTCGTAGCTCTCGATATGTACGTCGACACGCACCAACGTACTTGAGCACTAAGGGACCGCGTTGGTACGAGCGAGCCCCTGTGGTGTCGCGGATCTTCACGATATACGAGCATATGAATGACTTCCCTCGAGCCTCGAGGGAATGGAGGAGCTCGTAAGTTGCGAACGTGCGAGGATGCGGGTCCGTAACGTTGGATTTGGCGCAGCGAACACCGACCTGCTCTTGCACTACCTTGCTGCGTGTCGACGTGCAACGGTGCGCGGACATCCCGGTCCGAACTTGGTGCGACTCGATGGACAACTCGCCGATGGCTACGCGGCGGCCACACTTAATCATCGTTTGGCGGCGATCTCAGGACTGTTCGAGTTTCGCGCGAGGCGCTAGCCGAGGGCTCGAACTCGCGGTTGGGCATAGCCGCGTGCGTTTGGGCGACAACACCGCCGGACAAAAGCCACATTTGATAATGGCTACGTCCCCAAGGACGAGGGCATACTGACCAGCTCTCGATCGCCCGACATTGAATCTGCCGTAGAGTGCCGCCGACCAGCACTACTCCCGTTAAATGGAGATGCCGAACCGGGACGATGTCATAGGGTCTAAACCCCTTTTCTAGCTTCTGACCACGGTAGCGCTGAGGGACTCGAACCCTCGACCCCAGCCGTGTGAAAATGTTAATACGTATTTCACCAGACGACCCCACACGACGACAGACCACCCTGACCAGGACTAATGACAACGCGAGACGCCGCGAGACAACTGCACACGACGCAATTTGTGGAGCAAAATGACCTCAGTCATGTTTGAGACTGAGGCAAAATCGTCACCTTCGGAATTGGACGTGTCGCCGAGCGGCCGGGTGGCGAACGCCACGATATTATTTCCCGACTATCGCGACAGTAATAGAAACGACTCTTCAGAGTTGTCCGAGAAGTGTGTGATCGTGTCGCGGTTATGGTGGACTATCTCAAGAATTGTCGTACTGCTCACGTTGCCAACGTTGAGCCATACGTCATCCATGACTTAGGTCATGAACTCGTGGTGGGGGTCAGATTGCTTCCCGGATTGGCTCAGGGTTGGCACGTATTCACCATCATCCTGGCCAATGGTCATTCCTGCAAGGTAGGTTACTTGGTCAAGTAGCGCCGCTTCGTGAGAACAAGCGGTGCCCGGGACCTCGTGAAGAGTCCCCGGGCACCGCGTATAAAAGCCTCACCCAACCCCCACTTTTGCGTCGCATGGGGGGCTAGAGATCCAGATCAACTCCATCGTGCTCTGTTACGACGACGTGCGCCCCTACTGAGCTGCATGAACCGTGTCCAGTATCTCTAGGATCTTCAATGTAGGGGTACCCTAGTGCTGCGGTGGCGTCACCAGGGTGCATTCACCCGGTGTGAACATCGAGTGGGAAGGTGTGATGACGAGGAGCCCTCGGCAAGAAATTCTCGATTCGAGTTCCATCGATCACCACGAGAGTGGCGGCGTCGAACGAGTCGAAAACTTCAAGGACCCACGTCAAGAGTGGCGTCGTCTCTTCGCGGAACTACTCGGCACCTTCTTCCTGGTGTTGGTCGCATCCGGTGCCGGCATGATGAACGAAGCCTTTCCTGGCACAATTGGCCGTTCCGCAGCAGTCATCGCACCGGGGGTCATGGTCATGGCGGTCATCTTGTTCATGGGCAAAGTAAGCGGGGCGCACCTAAACCCGGCCGTCACCATCGGCTTCGCTCTTCGCGGAGACTTCTTGTGGCGTCGCGTGCCTGGCTACATCGTTGTCCAACTCGTCGGCGCCACCGTCGCCGCTCTCTTCTTGCGCGCCGTAGTGAATGTTTCATCCTTTTACGGGTCCAACTACCCGGCGAACGGCTACTCAGGCGCAGCGGCCATGTGGATGGAGGTCATCTTGACCTTGGGCCTCGTAAGCGTAATCCTCGGCACTGCCTCAGGCGCCCAGAACGTTGGCATCCTCGGCGCCTTCGGCGTCGGAGGTTACATTGCCGTAGCGGGACTATGGGCCAGTCCGCTGTCGGGCGCTTCGATGAACCCGGCGCGAACTTTCGGACCAGATTTAGTGGCCACAAACTTCACCGATTTTTGGGTATACGCGGTCGGCCCGATTGTGGGTGCCATCTTGGCTGTCGCCATCGCCCAAGTGTTGCGCGGTCGTGGCGGCGACCGAGACGCCATCGCCGCGGCAGAAGGCACGCTCGGCAACGCCAAGCCCAAATGACACAGAGCAACTTTTCCTTCGACACAGTCCTAACGAAAGTTGATACCAGACTCCCCGTGAGGTGGCAATTTCACCAATTATCTTGAATAGCAGGACGCCTCTATGAAGACGGAGCATTGGAAGGAAGACCCAGAGAAGAAGGACTAATCCGCTGCACTCAACGATTTGTCTCTCCTGATCGATCCCCGCGAGCCAAAACCATCGTTACGGCAATGAGGCGCAGTTCACGGATCGAACACTTTATGGCCAAGGACCTCTTTCGAGCGAGTGGTCTGCCCCACGCGCCAGCCGACGACCACGAAGTCAATAAGGATCAGAAAAAGGTGAAGTCGGAGGAGAGGGTCTCCCCCGACTTGCTAGTGCGAGAACCCCGCAGATTGCAGACGGCTACCACCGTATTTGCGCTAGTTACCACCTCGAGGAGGACGAAGTGATCCCGTGTCGAATTGTTGACCGAAACGTCGCGGTACGGAGAAGTCATAACCTTGACGAACCTAGATTGGCTCCATCGACGCGGTAAAGCCCGAGATGGGCGTCGACTTCTCTATTGCCCCTACCCTAATTCACAGCCTCGAAGCGGGTTCCACACAGTGCGTCTGTTTTACCGAGCCCATTGAGCGAAGCGGCAAGCGCCGACGACGCTGTACCCCCAACTAATCCCGCTGAAATCAACGTACTGTTTCATGCCTCGTCTAATTGCCCTCTACGGCGATCTCGAGGATTTGTCCGCGAGCAATCCCAAAGACCCGAGCCATCGCTCACATGCTGCGCTTCATCAAAGCAATATCGCTTGATTCGCGCTCGACGAAGTGTCGAAACCCCATCACCATCACCATCACCATCACCATCAACCAATCGGTTCTTGGTACCTCTGACTAAAAGTTGGCGGACGCGGCGTCACACGGCGAGAGACCAACGCCGTCGGAGAGGACCTTCACTTTCCTCATTAATCGTTGATTCCATCGTGTCAATGTGACTTACGTATTCGTTCGCATCGATTCTCGCCCACCCCCCATCAACTCAGTGGTCACAGCTTTCAAGTGCAGATCCCTCGAAGTCGTTGACACATCGCGACGGGCGTCGTACGCTGTTCACGTAGACACCTGGACCCTGTTGCCTTCGCCGATGGACGTTGATCCCTGATCGAAGACGGAGTATGCAGTGGCGATAACGGAGTCCAGCCAATCAGCGCTCCCCTTCCCATCCCCGTGGACCGGCTTCGTTGGTTGCGAATCGCAGGTGACCGTCTGCCCGCAACGTAACAGGCGATGAACGCGTGAGAGTGATTCGGCTGATCCCTGACAACAGTCTTTTGGATGTGGGCCTCAACTCGCTGCACATTGCTTCTTGTGGACGAGCGCTCCTTTGATTCAACATCCTGCCTTTACCGTTGAACCGTGGTGCCTGCGTGAAACCGAATTCGATCTCGACATCTTGGCTCAAACCGAATCCCTCTTCGCGTTATCCAACGGACACATTGGCTGGCGGGGCAATCTAGATGAAGGTGACCCCTACGGTCTTTCGGGAACTTATCTGAACGGCGTACACGAACTTCGACCACTCCCCTACGCCGAAGTTGGCTACGGGTATCCCGAACGAGATCAAGTCATGATCAACGTCACCGACGGAAAGTTGATTCGACTCTTGGTCGACGACGAACCGTTCGATATTCGCTACGGTGAGTTGCACCACCACGAGCGAATCTTGGATTTTCGCACGGGGGTCCTGCGACGTCACGTCGAGTGGTCGTCACCGTCTGGTCGAAGGATACGGGTAACATCCACGCGAATGGTGTCACTGGTCCAGCGTTCCGTCGCGGCGATCAAGTACGAGGTCGAAGCCATCGACAACGAAGCGCGCCTCGTCGTTCAGTCCGAGTTGGTCACCAATGAACCGGCGCCGGCCGCGAGTGGTGATCCGCGCGCCTCAGCGGTGTTAGAAGACCCGTGGCGAGCAGTGGATCACTCCGTCGAAGGGACCCGATGTGGACTGGTGCACCGCTCGAGGCGTAGTGAACTCACCGTGGCGGCCGCAATGGACCACGTGGTGAAGGGCCCGCGCTCAACGGAAGTTGTCGCTGAATGCTTCGAGGATCTCGGTCGTGTGACGATTGCGGTCGCGCTCAAACCGGGAGAGCTTCTGACGATCGTCAAGTACGTCACGTACGGATGGTCGGGCGTGCGGTCGAAGAAGGCGCTGCGCGATCAAGTTGACGCCGCGCTCGTAGTCGCCTCGAGCACCGGATGGGAAGGATTATTGGAGGAGCAGCGCCGGTTCCTGACCGATTTTTGGGATCGGGCGGACGTCGAAATTGACGGCGACGACGAGATTCAGCAGTCTGCGCGCTTCTCACTCTTTCACGTATTGCAGTCGGGAGCTCGCGCTGAACGTCGGGCGATACCCGCCAAAGGTCTCACCGGCACCGGGTACGACGGACACGCGTTCTGGGATAGTGAGACATTCGTCTTATCCGTGCTCACGTACACCTTGCCCGAAGCGACTCTTCACGCGCTGACGTGGCGCTACGACACTCTTGCAGCAGCAAAGACACGAGCGTCGTATCTAGGTCTACGAGGTGCAAACTTTCCCTGGCGTACGATTACGGGAGAGGCGTGCTCGGCGTACTGGCCGGCGGGAACGGCGGCATTTCACGTCAACGCCGACGTCGCAGACGCCGTCATTCGCTACGTCCACGCGAGCGCCGACGAAACGTTTGAGCGAGGCGTAGGTCTCGAGTTATTGTGCGAAACGGCGAGACTGTGGTACTCGCTCGGCCACTTTGATCGAGACGGAGGATTCCGCATCGACGGAGTGACGGGTCCCGACGAGTACAGCGCGATCGCTGATAACAACATCTACACCAATCTCATGGCGCAGAGGAATCTTCGAGCCGCTTCCGACACGGCCGAGCGTTACCCCGATGCGTCACGCACGCTGGAGATTGCAGTCGCGGAGATAGCCGACTGGCGCCGTGCCGCCGACACGATGATGATTCCCTTCGACCCGGTCCTGGGGGTCCATTCGCAGTCCGAACGTTTTACTGATCACCAGGTGTGGGACTTTGCTGCCGCGTCAAAAGAGCAGTACCCGCTCTTTTTACATTTTCCCTATTTCGACCTCTACCGCAAGCAGGTCGTCAAGCAGGCCGACCTCGTGCTGGCCATGTACTTGCGCGGTGATGCGTTTACTCTCGAACAGAAGAGACGCAACTTCGACTACTACGAAGAGCTCACCGTTCGCGACTCTTCACTCTCAGCGTGTTGCCAAGCGGTCGTCGCGGCCGAAGTTGGCTACGTGGCGTTGGCGTACGACTACCTCGGCGAAGCCGCCCTGATGGACCTCGAGAATCTCCAAAACAACA
Source organism: Acidimicrobiales bacterium (assembly GCA_036509795.1). Classification (GTDB taxonomy): domain Bacteria; phylum Actinomycetota; class Acidimicrobiia; order Acidimicrobiales; family RAAP-2; genus RAAP-2. Next base: position 20,428 of record DATCEX010000011.1, on the reverse strand, counting down.
CTCGTGATGGTCTCCACGTGGCGTCGTTGGCGGGAACGTGGATTGCGCTGGTGGCTGGTTTCGGCGGGATGCGCGAAGCAAACAACACGCTCACTTTCGCCCCGCGTCTGCCCGAGGGAATTACTCGACTGGCCTTCAACCTGGCGTTTCGCGGTCGACGTCTTCGCGTCGAGGTAACGCCATCGACGGCGAGTTACGTCTTGAAGCGCGGCGACGATCTGGAGCTCTTTCACTTTGATAGAGCGTTGACCGCGTCCACGAGACGCCCCACTGTCTTTAAGTTGACTCGCGGCGATTTGCGTCATTCGTCACCCCCGTCGCCGACTCAACCCTTCGGACGAATCCCACGGCATCGCGTCGCTAACGGTTCTCACGAGCACCAGGAGGAATAATGAACGTACCAAGAAAAGTTGGGCAGGTCGAGCAGGTCGAGCAGGTAGACGTTGCCGCCTACGACGCGTGGTTGTTCGACATGGACGGCGTACTGACCGATACCGCTTCGGTGCACGCAGCGGCGTGGAAACAGACGTTCGACGAGTTTTTGACGAAGGAGGCAACCCACGCGGGGAAGAAGTACGCGCCGTTCGACCCCGAAGATGACTACGAGAAGTACGTCGACGGCGAGCCTCGCGACGACGGGGTCCGCAAATTTCTCGCCGCGCGAAGCATCACGCTGTCCGAGGGCGCCGACGACGATCCGTGCGATGCGCGCACCGTTAAAGGTGTGGGTAACCGTAAGAATGAGCTAGTTCTAAAAGCCCTGAAAAAAGACGGGGTGAAAGTCTTCGACGGCGCGGTGTCGCTCGTGAAGCAACTTCGCCATAGGGGAACCAAAGTAGCCGTCGTCTCGGCCAGCGAAAACACGAAGACGGCCCTTGAGAAGGCGGGCATCATCGACCTCTTCGACGCCATCGTTGACGGTCACGCGGTCAAGAATTTCGATCTGAAAGGGAAGCCCGCGCCCGACAGTTATCTCGAAGGAGCAAAGATGTTAGGCGTCGACGCAAATTGCGCCGTGGTCCTGGAGGACGCCCTTGCAGGTGTTGAAGCTGGACGCGCCGGACACTTTGGCTTGGTCGTCGGCGTCGATCATCATGATGCGCCTGGTACGCACGACTACGCCGATGAACTTCGTGACCACGGTGCCGACGTCGTCGTAACGAGTCTTGCCGAATTGGTTTCTGGCGGATCGTCAGTCTCGGGAAAGAAATCCAAGTAGTCGCGTTGGTGATGATCTCCCGAAGTGCCGAGAGCGAGTGAACGACGGTGGTGCACGGGCTGGTACGCGTTGAGTTGAGAACGTTGTCGGCAGAGGCAGGTGGTCGAATTGCTAACGGCTCGCCAGGCAGTTGCCGCGATACTCACCACTTCATTCAAAGACACCCACGACGCCGTGATGAGAAATGTATATGAATCCATGATCGATCGCTGCACGAAGCTCTGCCATTCTCGACCTCTCGATCCCCGCACGCTATTCCATGAACGCCGAGGTCGCGACCCGTGACATCGAACGCCTTATTCGCTTCGACGTTTTCTCGCTTCGACGTTTTCTCGATCCGAAGCAGAATTTCCATTCACGTTCGCCCTCCATGCAGCAGACGAGCGTCGCGCCGCAACTGCTCGAGAGTCGATGTACGAACGTTCGCGTAACTGAAGGAGTTTGACGCTCCATTGATAAGACCTTCGTAATTCGATCGCCGCCGTAGTACGCTGAGTTCAAGACGCCCAGACTTCGCCTCTTCCTGAACCGCCAATTGTCGGTTTTGATAGGAAAGCGTGCGAAGTGGACAGTTTGGATGGGGTTCCGGAACCAGTCGCGTCGGAGTCGCCGCAAACCTACCTTGGATTAATAGGAGGCAGCAGCGAGCACCTTGACGGCGTGGTCCCGGTGTCCGAATCTTGGGCTCAAGAGACCGTTCACCGACAGAGTCCGCCCCCCGGACTCCTGTCGGTGACGATAATTTGATGGGCGACGGCCCAGAGACAAGAGCTTTGACGGTCTACGACTGGATACGCCGGGAATCGCTGACGTGAATGAGGGTTTGTCGAGCGCGGCGGACGCCCTCGTCATCTTTGGCATTACGGGGGATCTCGCCAAGAAGATGACGTTTCACGCGCTGTACCAACTGGAGTTGGCCGGTGCATTGAACATTCCGATCATTGGTGTGGCCGTCGAGGACTGGTCCGTTGATCACCTCCGTTCTTCAGCACTCGCGGCTTTAAGCTCCATGAACTTGGCGGTGAAGAGTGAGGTATTTGACCGACTCGCACAACGGTTCAGGTACGTTCAGGGTGACTTCAATGATCGCCCAACATACGAAGCGCTCGCCAAGGAACTGGAGAAGAGTTCACGTCCGTTGTACTACTTGGAGATTCCGCCGGAACTGTTCGCACCGGTGGTCGCGTCGCTCGGCGGCGCAGATCTCCTTCGCGGCGCTCGGGTGATGATTGAAAAGCCCTTCGGTCACGACTTCGCGTCGGCGCGCGCCCTTAACGGTGAGTTGCACCGCGTCCTCAACGAAGATCAAATTCTCCGCGTCGACCACTTCTTGGGCAAGCAGCCGGTGACGGATATCCCCTACCTTCGTTTTGCCAACACGCTCCTCGAACCGGTGTGGAACCGCGAGCACGTGGCCGGTGTGTACGTCACGTTGGCCGAGGACTTCGGTGTAGAAGATCGTGGTGCCTTTTACGATCCCGTCGGCGCGTTGCGTGACGTGGTCCAGAACCACCTCTTACAGGTCGTGGCGCTGATAGCCATGGAGGCACCCGCCGCGCCCGGACATGCGGCGCTTTGGGACAAGAAGCTGGAGGTATTCAAAGCGATGGCTGACGTCGACCCCGCTGCGTGTGTGCGAGGTCAGTACGACGGATACCTGGACGTCCCCGCCGTCAAAAAGGGATCAACCACGGAGACCTACGTGGCCCTTCGCCTCGCCATAGAGAACTGGCGCTGGGCCGGTGTGCCGTTCTTCATCCGGGCCGGTAAAGAATTAGCAGCAGAATCTACCGAAGTGAGGGTGATGTTCAAACGACCGCCTCGTTTGGCGTTTCTGGATGCTCCCGAGCACACCGATCCGAATCAAGTGATCATTCGCATCGGTCCCGATCCGGGCGTGCGACTGACGCTGTTGTCGAAGGGCCCCGACGGGCGGGCCTCGAGGGACGTGCACTTAGACCTCTCGTTCGTCGACGAACTGGGCAAGCCTCTCGGGGCCTACGAGCGCCTCTTTCACGATGCCATTCTTGGCCACCAGTCGCTCTTCACTCGAGAGGACGTGATCGAAGAGACGTGGCGGGTCCTCCAACCGCTGATCGACCAACCGCCCGCCATCGTGAAGTACCAACGCGGGTCGTGGGGGCCGCAGAGTGCCGACGACCTCTTACGAGGTCACACTCCGTGGCAACTGCCCTGGCTGGCGACCTCACCATCTGGCAACTCATGACAAGACTCGCAGCGCACGTTCCAAGGAGGGGGAGATAGTGACCACGAAGAAACCAATGCAACTCGGCGTCGTCGGGCTCGGACGAATGGGGTCCAATATCAGTCGACGACTAATGCGTGACGGCCACACGTGTGTCGTCTTCGACGTGAACGCTCAGCCCGTCAAGGAACTCGCGAAAGGTGGCGCTACGGGATCGAGCTCGCTGGTCGAACTCGTCGAGAAACTCAGCCCGCCGCGCGCGGTGTGGGTCATGGTGCCCTCGGGTGATATCACCGGCAAGACCATCGACGAACTCGCGAGCCACATGGAGCGCGGCGACATCATTATCGACGGCGGGAACTCCTACTACCGAGACGATATGACTCGCGCCGCCACGCTGTTTAGCCAGGGTATTCATCTGATCGACTGCGGAACGAGTGGCGGCGTCTGGGGTTTCGACCGGGGTTACTGTCTCATGATCGGTGGTGAGACTGAGATTGTTAAACACCTCGAGCCGATTTTCTTGACCATTGCGCCCGGTATGGACTCGGCGCCCCGAACGCCCGGGCGTTCCGGCAGGGCCACGACGGAAGAGCACGGGTACCTGCACTGTGGCCCCAATGGCGCAGGACACTTCGTGAAGATGGTTCACAACGGCATCGAGTACGGGATGATGGCGGCCTTCGCCGAGGGCCTCAACGTTTTGCATAACGCCAACGCGGGTCAGCGCCATGGCGACGCGGACGCCGAGACCGCCCCGATGGAGCAGCCCGAGTACTACCAGTTCGATATTGACACGACGGCGGTAGCCGAGGTGTGGCGACGTGGCAGCGTGATCGAGTCATGGCTGTTGGACTTGACCGCCACCGCCCTCTTCGAAGCACCCGACTTGGCGGAGTACGCGGGGCGGGTCTCGGACTCGGGCGAAGGACGCTGGACGTCGATCGCTGCGATTGACGAAGGCGTGCCCGTTCCGGTACTCACCACCGCGTTGTACTCACGCTTCGCTTCTCGGGGCCTCGACGACTTCGCCGACAAGGTGCTCTCCGCCATGCGCAAAGGTTTCGGTGGCCACGACGAGAAGAAGGACTGAGATGACCCCCACGACAGTGTCCACGAAACCGACGGAGACGGCCAAGCCGGTCGTCGTGCTGTTCGACGTCGACGAGACACTCGTCCACACTGGTGGGTCGGGTACGCGCAGCTGGATGTCGGCGTTCGACACGCTCTACGGCGTCCCCGCCGATATCGGCGAGCACAGCTCGGCAGGTGAAACGGACCCACAAGTCGCCCGCGCCACTTTCAACGCCGTGCTTGGTCGCGAACCGAGCGACGACGAACTCAGCCGACTCTACGCGCAGTACCTCATGCACCTGGACGAGGACATCGGGAACTCAGAAGGCTACCAAGTACTCCCCGGAGCGGAGGGGATTTTGAACCGACTGAGAGAAGCTGGCGTCATCCTTGGGCTCGTCTCTGGTGCCATGGAAGGTGCGGCGCGCACCAAGCTCGTCCCCGCCAACTTGAACCGATTCTTCGTCTATGGCGCCTACGGGTCGGACTCGCCCGACCGCACCGAGCTCACTGGGTTCGCAATTGAAAAGGCCACCCGACTGCACGACCAACTGACCCCATCTCAGGTCTACGTGGTGGGCGACACCCCCCACGATATGAAGGCGACCAACGCGTCGGGTGCGGTGTCGGTCGGAGTGGCGAGCGGCCCCTACTCGGTCGCTGAGCTCAAGGCGGCCGGAGGCGCACACGTGTTGAGGTCCCTCGAAGACGGATTCCCGGGGCTGTGACGACCGAGCGAGTACCACCAACCGAAGAACAAAGACCACATTGACCACCCAAGGTCGCCTATCCAGTGATCTCGACACGGTTCACTACTTTCTCTGGGCAACCTCAGACATCCGTGACGTCAGAATCTGCTTGGTCGGCGTCGCCCATGACGTCGTCCCTAGTAATCGACTCCGCATTCCCTGATTTATTCTCCATATTTTCCCCAGACCTCCCTCGACGTGTCTGGACCGATACTTACGTCGTGATTTGGCACAATCAAAGACAAGACCCCTAACGGAATCATCGCTTTCTAGAATTCCTTCAATACTTATGACCTAGCATGATTCTGATGATTGTTGATCGCTACCTTGAGCAGCACGAGTTCTTTTGCCATCGATGCAACTATGTGTGGCGGGAGACCTATGAGGTGCGAGAGATCGAAGACGTGCAGGGTGGATCGTGGCACTACTTCTATTTAGGAGGCTCGCCCGCCGCTTCTCCGGTGGCCGGAATTCTTTGTCCGAACTGCAAACAATCGAGACCCAAGAGTCAACTTGTTGATCGACGTCCACTCCTCGTGGCCGACGACAACTAAGTCGTACCCGATGAGTTCGAAACCAAACTCTCTAGGGAGAGCATCCGTATCTGACTGACTTACGCGAGGCGGCTGACGTTCCGAGATTATTGATCTCATTGATCACTGGCGAGCCAATGCCCCCCTTTAATTACGTCGCTCGCTCAAGAGTCTCACATTTCTATTCACGAACATTTCTGCGACTTGGCCGGATCCCCGTGAACTGATCCAAGTGAGGTCTAGTTTTGCAGTCCGGCCAGGTGCAGTGAAATTCGGTTCGGCGTTCCTCTTTGATCCGACAGCAGAAGCAACCGTGTAACGAGTAAAAGTACCGTGCGGTACTGGACGCGTTCACCAGGTCAATTACGCCCTTCATTACATCGCTCCTTCTCGAGTTCGCCGTCATGAACCAGCGAAAGCCAATATCGCCCGTCGCCACCGTCGGACCTCTGGGCTCGCCGTGTCCCGTATGGCGAGGAGAAGTTGATGTTGCGCCCTTGTCAGGCCGGCCGCCTTCGCCTGTTGTTCGCTCCAGCGTTCGATGCTCGGGAAATGAGGAACGACTGGTCGGCGACACCAAGGCGCGCGCGGCCTTCTCACGGGGGCGCGACGAGGACGACTTTGAGCTCGCGGAGATAGATGCAGGACAGGGTGTGGGCCTGCTCTCGAGCACACGTAGCGCCGAAGAAATCGTCCATAGCTTCACCTAGGGCGCGCCGACTTACTGGGACGATGGGCGTCAACTTCTAGGACACGACCCGAGAACGACGCCGACGGACCCGTGACGGGCTAGCGTCCTCGCCGCTGGGAGATGTCCTCGGACCCGGCGTGACGACGCCGCGCCGTCGTAGACAGTCACAGTGGCCACGCGGAAATATGCAGTCAGGAATCGATTATTCTGGTATACGCTAGAAATCGAAGTACTGCATCAGTGACCTTGCGAGGAGATTCGTGAACACGAACGACATCCAACTCGAGGCCCGGGCCCTGGGCGACCCGACGCGCTACCACCTGTTCCGCTACATCGTCGACGCCGACCGACCGGTTGGCGTCGCGGAACTCACCGAGTACGTGGGACTGAATCACAACGCGGTGCGCCAGCATCTCGCCGTACTGAAGGACGCATACCTCGTCATTGAAGAGGTGGAGAAGCGAGAGGTTGCGGGACGTCCGCGCCTGCTCTACTGCCTGCACCCCGAGGCAGCCGGCAAGTGGGCAACGCCGGGCCCGTACGCGTGGCTGGCCGGATTGCTCAGTAGGGCCCTGAAGAACGACCTGAGTCCACACGAGGTCGGACGTCAAGCCGGCCTCGAACGAGGACGACGACAGTCCGAGCAGGGCGATTCCGTGGAGGCCCTGGAGCACGACCTGACCGAGAATGGCTTTCGCCCGACCCGGAGCGAGCGAGGCCGTCAGGTGGCCTTCGTTCTGGGGCGCTGTCCGTTCGAAGAGGTGGCGGCGGACGACCCCGACACGGTCTGCCAACTCCACCTCGGCCTCGCCGAGGGTCTCGCCGAAAGTCTCGGCGGCGTAACGGTGCATCGTCTCACCGCCAGAGAGCCGCACCGGGCCGGTTGTCGTCTCGTTCTCGAGCGCGATCTCGTATCGAGACAGACGTAAGAACGCACGAATTCAACGGCGAATCGGAGACCCGACCTGAACCTAGTGGTCGGCGGATCGTTCAACCGTCACTGAAGCCTGCTCGCCAGCAGACGAGTGGACCGACTGGTGACCTCGCGCGCCGCCGACGTCGAGTGGCGCGCCGTCGTCTACGACCCCGGTGTGGCGGCCTCGGGCGAGCCGGTAACCGGCGCACTCTCGAATCTCTTCGACCGAGAACTCGAAGAGATTCGACGCCTCCTACGCGGCACAGAAACGTTCGAGGTCACGCGCCCGACCACCCAGTCCAACACGACATCAGCCGTGGCGGAGTTCTCAGTGTTGACGGGTGGTGACGCCGATCGGCTTCGAGCCGCACTCTTTGACTATCTCTCGATGCACGACCTCAACATCGGCGACGAGTCCACCCTGCGCGAGCTGGGACTCCCACTTTCGCCGCCATCGGACACCATGGACCGGCGTCGTAGCGAGTGGCTCGGCTTCGATCACGCACACGTGCCGACGATAGAGCCCGACGGCACCGTATCGTACGGACTGCACACCCTCCAGTATCTCGCCGACCCCGGTATCGGCCATCGGACTGTCACGTGAAGTCGCCGTAGCATCTGTCGAGCAGCGAATGAGGCTCCGCCTCTCAATGACGAAGACGGTCATCCCGCCCGGCCGATCAGAGTTGACTGCTCTCCTACACCGTCATCCTCAAGCTCGAGGGGCGGGCTTGGACGTACCGCGTGGCGCACAGCAACTCGGAGAGATCCGTGAGTCAGCGCGTCACGATCCACGCTCCCAGAAAGACGATGGCGAACGTGGCGAACGCCATCAGCGCGCGGATGGCGTTGGCCAACCGCCGTCCGCGGTGCAGCGAGTTCGCCACTGAACTATCCGTCGGGTTCGCAATCATGACCAGGCGAAGGGTCGTCATCGCCCGGGCCTGACGCATGCCAAACATCGTCGCGACGAGCAAAATCCCCGCGAGCGAGAGGACGGCATCGATCGTTCTCGAGGACGACACTGACGACCAAGAGAGTGCCAGACCCGCAGCGATGGCCACGAGCAACGACGTCATGCCCACCATGGCGTAGCGGCGACCCAGGGAACGAAAGAATGCCACCTGCGCGACCTCGTCGAGGGCGTCGCGAGCTACCCGGGCAACGACCGCGATGCAGACCATGCCGCCCACCCAGATGGACACGGCCATCACCTCGATGGCGACCAGTGGCGCACTTGATGACAATTTCTTACTACTCCCCCAGTCAGGTGATAAAGTAATTCTAGTTTAGCCTAGAACATCAGATCGGCGTAATCATCGTCGTGTTTGCGATCGCGCAGTGACCCGAAGAAGGAGTTGGATGCCATGACCATCACTCAAGTCGAAGCCCTCGAAGCAATGCTGCAGCACCATCGAACGCTCGTCGGGGACGTCGACGAGCGGATCACCGCGCTCGCCGAGGCCGTTGGCTCAGGAATCGCCTACGAACCGGCGGTTGCCGATTTGATCGCCTACCTCGCCGAGGAAGTGATTCCCCACGCGGTGGCCGAGGAACTCTCCATCTACCGTACCGCCGCAACCCGTGCGAACCTGGCCCGCACGGTAAGCGAGATGATCGCCGAACACCGCGTGCTGACCGCGGCTGTCGAATCCCTGGCCAACGCGAGCAGTGCTCCGGCGGCACTCACTCAGGCCACGCAAATCGGCGCGTTCTTCACCACTCATGCCGCGAAAGAGAACGAGGTACTGCTCCCGGCACTGCTCGAAGACGACGACGTGGATCTCGTGCAGCTGTTGGAGCGGATGCACCACCTGACCGCCCCCCCGAGCGGCCCGCCGCCCGAGGACGTAGCGATCGCCGACTCCGAAGCGGTGATATTGTCGTTGCTCCTCGAGGCGGCGACGGAACTCGCGAATGCCGGCCACGGTGACCGGGCGTGCAAGTTGGTCGCCTCGGCGTGGGCCACGCTGCGGTCCTCGAGGCCCGCGCTCGCGGTCAAGACCACGGCCAGCCTGCACCGACTCGCCCGGGCGGTGGCGAGCGAACCGATCGCGCTGCGTTCGCGGATGAAAGACGCCGGGGTGACTCCGTTTCGTGAACTTGACGTGCGTCATCTGGCGCCAGCCCAGCGCCACGAGACGATCTTCGCCGAGTACCACGCCCTCGCCCCGGGGAGCGGCTATGTACTCGTCAATGACCATGACCCGAAACCACTGCGCTATCAGTTCGAGGCCGAACACCCTGGCGAATTCACCTGGGACGCCATTGAGTCCGGACCCGAAGTGTGGCGGGTGAGCATCGCCAGACCGTTCTCCGACGCGGCGGAAATCGGTACCAATGAGGGTGCGAACGTTCAAGAACTCGACGTGCGGATCCTCCCCCACGGACAACGCCACGAAGTCATCTTCTCCACCTACGACCACCTCATGCCCGGCGGCGGTTTCGTGATCGTCAACGACCATGACCCGAAACCGCTGCGCTACCAGTTCGAAGCCCAACACACCGGTCAGTTCACGTGGGATTACCTGGAGTCCGGGCCGACGATATGGCGGGTACGCGTCGGTAGAACGTCCGTTTCGACCTCCGCCTGAGAACGAGGTTTGGCCCCAAGGCGGACACGGGTTGGTGGGCGCTGCGTCGTTCCCACCGCGAGATTGGCCCACAGGCCGCGCAACCAGTGGACGTTAACGGACAGCCGGATACCGTTCGTCTTTGATCAAAGACCTCTCTCGACAACGGACAACCCTTCGATTCTCGAGGCCGCCAGTGGATCAGGCAGCTGTCGGTGCGTCTTCAACGACTGATTGCTCGACCGTCGATCCAGACGGCAGGCGCAGCGTCGTCAGGGACAGGTTCGCCGCCACACTGAGTCCGGTCGCGATGAAGAGAGCGCCGCCAACAGCGATAGCGACGGAAATTGACGCGGCGAACCCGAGACACACTGCGCCAACGCCCGTGGTGACGAGCCCGTAAACGATGGCGGACCAACGATGGTCGAAGAGGTCGGCGAACACGAGCTGGGTGCCGTCCGCCTTCTCCTTGATACCGCGACCTCGTAGCGCCGACCACAGAATGAAAGGCACGACCTTATGCGCGTGGCCCACCAGTGCCACCAACAGCCACCCACTGATCGCCGCGATCGATGCCGCCGTCAGCGCGATGCCAAGGTGGTGGTGATGTCCGAGTGTCAGTTGCGCTGCGAGGGCGAGTCCGGCGCCCACGACCAACCAGGCAGCTGCGGTGACCACGAAGAGCAGATGCAGATCCGCCTTACGTCGACGGTGGCGAATGTGCAACCCTAACGAGTAGAGGTGCGCACCAAGACCGATGGACACGAGTGCCGCGCCGCACCACGCCAGCCACACCACGCCAAGGAGGAGACCCGGCGAGAGCAGGAGCACTCCGCAGGGAATCGCCCACACCGCGAGCCACGACGATCGGTGTCGGCCCGGGACGTGGGCGAGCAGGAACATCGGCCAAAGTTTCTCAGCCACGCTCACGTAAGTGAGCCCGAGCCAGGCGAATAGGCCGACGACCGCGTGAGCCAGCACCACGTGACCGTTCAGATCGAACCAGTTCCCCCGGCGATCGATGACGTAGACGACCCCGTAGCAGGCGGTCACCACGAATCCGCCGACGGCGAAGCGCAGTCCCGTTACCGGTGCTCCCTTGTCCCGCACCGACAAGGCAGAGAAGATGTTCACCACCAGCAGTGCGACGGCCACGCCGGCGAACATCCCACCAGTCTGGACGACGAACTCTTGCTTGGTGGCAAAGCCCAAAGGGAGCAACCACGATCCGGCCAGCCAGCTCAAAAACGTCGCGCGCGAAAGCCGCACCGAACGCAATGGCCGTTGGGTGATCACCGGGGTGAACTGGTGGACGGCGCCGAGTATTCCCATCGAAAGGGTGGCCAGCATGGCCAGGTGCGCGGCCGCGACCACTCGATCGTCGGTTGGATTCACAATGCCGACTGATCGAAACCAGATCAACGCGACGCCGCACCCGACCAAGCCGAGCGACGCGGCGGCGAGAAAACTCAACGGTACCGATGGAGGGGGGACCGCGCTCGGGAGTCCGGGCGGACGTCCCTGCCACCCGCCCGCGAGCGGCGACGGTGCGGTCTCAGAGGCCACGATGCCTTCCACCCGCGACGTGACGACGTGACGACGCGGCCCGGGGGCGACGTCGGGGACGTCACCGTTGTGGATCTTCTCACCGGGCACGTAAGTCTCCTTTGTTCGGAGATTGGTCCACGGGCGGTTCATGCTATAACTCTAGTTGAGAGTAGAATAACTATGTCGGTCGAAACCTAACCGAAGGAGGAGGTTCCGAGTGGTAACTATTGACGCGCGTCCGATCATCGCCGCGGGTGACGAGCCCTTCGACCTCATCATGGCTGCGGTTGGGGCCCTCGAGCGCGACGAGGAGCTCGTGGTCCTGGCACCGTTCGAGCCGGTGCCGCTCGAAGGCGTCCTCGGCGCGCAGGGATTCTCGTACGAGGCGGTCGATCTCGGTGACGGGGACTGGCAAGTCACCTTTCGCAGGCCGTCATGACCTCCGGTGACGAGACGCGCGATCCGGTTTCGATCGTTCCGGCCCGCGCAGCGATTCCAGCGGGTGACCTGATTGGTGCGGCTTGGCGCGCACTGGAGACGGTCTATGACCCCGAGCTCTACCTCGACGTGGTGTCCCTGGGTCTCGTCTACGACGTTCGCGAGCAGGACGGAAGCATCGTGGTCGAAATGACTCTCACTACGCCGGGTTGTCCAGCTTCGGAGAGTCTCACCGAGATGACTCGGGCCGCAATCGTCCAGATCGTAGGTACGTCGACTCCCGTTGACGTGCGCCTGGTGTGGGATCCGCCCTGGAGCCCGGCGATGATCGACGCCGAGGCGGCGACCGCGCTCGGATTTCGGGTTCGGAGATGACGGGTTTGTTGCGCCGACTTCCCGGAGCGAGTCTCTCGCCCGACGCCCATTCGAAGTTGAAAGAGCCCAGCAGATGACCGGGCACGCCGTCGACATCATCCGCGTCTACGATCACTCGACCCGTCGAAGTGACGACTATCGGGTACTCGTGGATCGGCTATGGCCCCGTGGCCAGACGAAGGATGCCGTGGACCTCGACGAATGGCCCAAGGACGTTGCACCGAGTACCGAATTGCGACGGTGGTACGGACATGACCCCGTACACTTCACCGAGTTCGCCCATCACTACCGGACCGAACTCGCGCTCGAGCCGGGAGCGCAGGTCCTTCGTAGGCTGCGCGAAGTGCGCAAGTCACAACGACTGGTGCTCTTGACGGCGACTCACGACATTGAACATTCCGCCGCCACGGTGCTGCGCGAGGTGATCGCAGTTGCCAGTGACTCGTAGCTCGTCCAGCTCACGCAGAGCTCCAATCCGATTCGTGCCGGGCAGTTCCCCAGTCCGGACCGATCACTGCAGTTTCAAGATCCCCAGGGAGACCAGATGAGAACCGCTGTTCACGGAATGCCGCGCATCGGACCCAACCGCGCCCTCAAGTGGGCGCTCGAGGGCTACTGGGCCGGAACGGTGAGCGACGCGCAGCTCGACGAGGTCGCGTCGTCGATTCGCCAGCGTAACTGGATGGGTATGGCCGCCGCCGAGATCGACTTTGTGCCTTCGAACGACTTCTCCCTATATGACCACGTTCTCGATGCCGCGGTCATGGTCGGGGCCATCGCGCCGCGATTCGCCAGCGCCGGTGGGACAATTGACCGGGCACGTTACTTCGCAATGGCCCGTGGGGGCGGAGCCGACGGGAATACGATCGCCCCCCTGGACCTAACGAAGTGGTTCGACACCAACTATCACCATCTAGTACCCGAATTCGGTTCCGACACAGCGTTCGTCCCCGACGCCACCAAGGCGAGTAACGAGTTGGCCGAGGCCACCACGCTCGGCATCCTCACCACCCCCGTGCTCCTTGGTCCGATGACGTTGGTACTGCGCAGTGCCTTCCCACGCGACGGCGTTGACGTGTTGGAGCTACTCGATCCCATAGTCGACGCGTACATCGAGGTCCTAGCACAGCTCGAGCGCAGTGGCGCCGCCTGGGTGCGTCTCGACGAACCCGCTCTGGTCGAAGAGCGTAGTCCTGAAGAACTCGACGCACTGCGTCGGGTCTACCGGCGACTCGGCGACGGCGCCGATCGACCGAAGATCGCGCTCTCGACGTACTTCGGTCATTTGGGGCCGGCGATGGGACTGGTGCGGGATCTGCCGGTCGAAGCAGTGGGTCTCGACTTCTGTCGGGGGTACCAGAATCTCCATCTGCTGCGGTCCTGCGGCGGCCTCGGGGAGAAGATCCTCTTTGCGGGCCTAGTGGATGGTCGCAATATCTGGTCCAACGATCTGCACGCCAGTCTCGACCTGCTCGATGGGCTCACCGAACTCGCCAACGAGATCGTCGTCTCGACATCGTGTTCGCTGATGCACGTGCCTTTGGGTTTTGCCGACGACGAGAACGTCGACGAAGAAGTCCGCCCCTGGCTCGCGTTCGCCGACGATAAACTCGGCGAGTTGGCGATGCTGGCCCGCGGAGCGCGCGACGGTCGTGAATCGATTAACGACGCGCTCGACGACAATCGAGCCCGCTTGGCGACCCGACGCCGCTCAGCGCGCGTCACCGACCACGTGATCCGTCAGCGGGTCGCGTCGTTTGCGAGCGTTGATCCCCGCCGGGTGGGGGCCGCCGAACGGGCCACGACGCAGCACGATGAATTGAAGCTCCCGGTCCTGCCGACCACCACGATCGGTTCGTTTCCCCAGACCTCGGAACTTCGACGGGCGCGCACCTCGTGGCGCGCCGGGAACCTCGATGACGCTGACTACGACGCCATACTGCGCGCGGAGATCGATCACGTGCTCAACGTGCAAGAGGAAATCGGACTCGACGTCCTCGTGCACGGAGAGCCCGAGCGCGACGACATGGTTCGCTACTTCGCTGAGCAGCTCAGTGGTTTCGCGCTCGCCGACGAGGGGTGGGTGCAGTCCTACGGATCGCGGTGCGTGCGACCCCCAATCCTCTTCGGCGACGTGGCGCGCCGCGGTCCAATGACACTCAAATGGACGCAGTACGCCCAGTCGAGGACGTCCAAGCCGGTCAAGGGCATGCTGACCGGACCGATCACCATGCTGCGTTGGTCGTTCGTGCGAGACGATCAGCCCGAGCGCGATACCGCCGACCAATTGGCGCTGGCCATCCGCGACGAGTTGGCGGATCTCCAGGCGGCTGGAATCTCCATTATCCAGGTCGACGAGCCCGCCTTGCGCGAGGGTCTGCCCCTTCGCTCCAATGAGCGTCCGCAGTATCTAACGTGGGCGACTCGCGCCTTCCGACTCATCACCTCGGCAGCCGCTGGCGCCACACAGGTACACACGCATATGTGTTACGCGGAACTGGGCGACATTCTTCGGGCGCTGGACGAATTGGACGTGGACGTCCTATCCTTCGAAGCGGCGCGATCAGACATGGCCTCCGTCGACGTACTGCACGACGTCTCGTATCGGGGCGGCGTAGGGCCGGGTGTCTACGACGTACACTCGCCATGGATTCCCGAGGTTGTCACGGTCGAGGGGCTCCTTCGTCGGGCCCTCGAGGGTCTCGGGCCCGACCGGTTGTGGGTGAATCCTGATTGTGGACTCAAGACCCGTCGCTACGAACAAGTCCTTCCGGCGCTCGACCACCTGGTGACAGCGGCGCGTCGCCTGCGAACCGAGTTGGGTGATGGTGCAACGTGGTCCGGCGCTGGTAGCGACGGCGATGGTACCGAAACACCATCCAGCCCGTAATCCATGAGTTCGAATGAGCTCTCTCAACGGTGACTCGCCCCGGACCCCGTCACCGTCGTCCCACTCGTCGTGACCTCAGAGGAGATCCTTGAGCATTTTGACTCCCTGACGTATCCCCGCATGTGCACCACTCTGGCGGACGTCTCGTTGCTCGTCGAGGCCCTAGAGCACGAACCCCCGTGTGGCGCTGTTCGGTTGCGAGATCGAGAGACGGGTTCACGGTCACACCGATTCCGACTATCCGTCGCTACGCAAACTTGCGCGACGTCGGCGACTGCCTCCAGCGCTTCGAGGAACCGTTCTCTCCAACTGTCGAACCCGTTGAACCTGCCTTCCCCGCGGAATTGGCCCTGCCCGAAGCCGCCGACTACCTCAACGCGAGGTGGCAAGTCCAACCGGGACACACGGGTCCGCTGGTACCTGTCGCAAGAGCTGAAGCCGCGCCACGGTTAGCTCGAGAGTGCGCCAACGCCGAGGAGTTCGATCCGGCCCTCAGTGCGTTCAGCCCGATCATTGTGGACCTCAATCTTCCCACGGGCAAGAAGACATTGTTCGATCTCGGGCAGTACCTCGAGTACCCCTTGCCCGACGACTCCCAACCTTGCGCGTTCGGGGCCGTCGAAGATCTGCGCGCCGTCGTCGATTTGGGCGCGTGGAGGCAGCACGACAACAGCGAGCGCCTCGAACGCGGAATGAAGCGACTGAACGTCGAGTTACACGCGAACAACTGGGCGGGAAACTGGGTCACCATCCAGTGGAGGAGTGTTCATGCGATCAACGCTATCCGCGAAGAGATGAAGCCTGGTGACTTCGTCTTGCACCAGAGTAGGCACAGTGGCTCCATCTAACAGTCTGTTACTGTCCGCAATGAACGTGCCGAGGAGCGGTTCAGCGTCCAACCAACAGGGTGTGAGACTTGTCGAACGATTTTGGTGACACACGGCCCTCCGTCGTTATGGAGATGGTGGGCTCCTCCGGTGGTCGGCGATGAGCGAGTCCGTCATCGTTCGTGTTAAAAGCTCGTCGATCCGCCTATAACTTCGCATGAGTCAGGGTGCTCAAACAAGCCACCAGACATCACTCGACGGTTCGTTCTTCATTTACGAAGCGACGCATCGATCCTGACATCACTTCCGTAAAAGTGTCGGACTGCTCAAACTCGACCTCAAGCGACGACCCGATTCGACCCTTGGCGTCAATCGCCGTTGCTTCCCATCCGTTTCCCGCTCTTCGATTTCGAGAATCTCGGAGATAGGTGTGCCGACTTCGCTTTTTACTTCGAGCGCGTGTGCATGCTGAAGAGCACCGACCTCTCGAAATTCACATCCGGCGACCTAGCGAGAATTCAGCGGAGTCATAATGGAGGTCCGCACCTGTAAGACGCTCGACTACATGATGCCGATTGAGAAACTCACCGAGCTTGTTGCGTCGACCAGTTGAAATCGTCCACAGTTATCGCTTAAGAATGTGCCCCAGAGCAATCGCCATGAAATAGAAGACAATTAGTGGCAGGCCTAGAGCCATCATCGAAAGTGGATCTCCACTAGGCGTGATTACCGCGGCAACAACCGTGATCCCAATTACGGCATAACGCCAAGATCGAAGCAATTGGCGTGGGGTGACGATTCCCGCTAACTCCAATGCAACCAAAACGACAGGAAACTCGAAGGTGATGCCAAAAATGAACATCATCAGCAAAATCAGGGAGAGATACTGGACCGGGTTGTAATAGGTGACGAGAGACTTTCCACCAATCGCCTCCAGAAACCGAATTGCGTGACCGAAGCTGAAGTACGCGATGCCAACTCCAATGGTGAAGAAAATAACCGACGAGAGTACAAAGGGGATGGCATATTTTCTCTCCTGCGCCTTCAATCCAGGAGTGATGAATCGCCATATTTGCCACAAAATTATGGGTAATGAAAAGAACGCGCCGCCATATATTGCAATCTTGATTCGCAGAGTTAGGCCGTCGAGGGGATTGGTGACAAGAAAATTACAGTGACCCGGCGAAGCATCACAGTAGGGCTGTTGCAAGAAATGAAGGATTTGGGGATAAAACACGAACGCGAGCGTCCCGAGGGTTGCAACTGCAGCGATGACCACAAGAAAACGGTGACGAACTTCAGCCAGATGTTGAGCGAGCGTCATCCCTTCGACTTTGTGGCGAAATTTCCACACCACGGAATTAGTTGAGAGACGGATCTGTTGTCGGTGACGTCCCGGTCACGTAATCGAGTTGGGGATCCTCTGGAATCTTCGAAACAAAAATCGGCTCAAGTTTGTCGGCGCCATCGTTCTCGGCATACTCGGATTCTGCGTCGTCGGCCAAATCTGCTCGATCGGCCAAATCTGCCCGATCGGCCAGGTGGTTTAACAATCCTATGGGGCTTCTCACCAGCCGTGAAATATCGCCGGAGTTAGGCAATTGAGGAATCACTTCGCGAACTTCCGTTTCGACTTTTTCTTGAAGGTGTTTGATGGCTCTCCACGTCGCGCCTAACTTGCGGGAGACTTCGGGAAGCTTGTCAGGTCCCAAAAGGACTAACACCACGGTCACCACGACCATGATCTTCAGTGGGCTTAGATCAAACACGGCCGAAAACCAACGAACACTTGCTGAATCTCCTTGTCACCATTTCCAAGATCTCACTTCTGGCCAATTGAAGCTACTTGTCTGAGTCCGAGTCCTGAATCTTGCTGGTCTTGTCAGTTCCATCGTCCGAAACTTTGACGCTCTTGAGACCTTTTTCAAACTCGCTCTTCGCCGAGCCAAGGTTTCGCGCCAACTTTGGAATCTGTGATCCGCCAAAAACTACAATGGCAATTACTACGACCACAACTAAAAGATCTGGGCCTAAAAGTTCGCCGAACATCGTAGCCACCTCCCCCTTCACATAAAACCGAAGTGTAGCGCACTCGCGGATTCCGCAGGTTATGCCGAGTTCTTGATTAAGCCAAGGAACGTGTCAAGGACTGGTGAATAGTTGGGAACGCATTATGGGTCGCACTCGAGAGCGAGCACTACCGTTTCGCTGTCGCCCGCGGAGAGATCCTCGACACTCCAGAGCTGCCCCTCGTACAAAAGCCGTACATCCACTTCCGTCCAGACTCTGGCGTGCGCCACTACCTCACGGCATGGCTCCGAAACGGCGGAACACATCACTTCTGTCTCAATCTTGGCGACCACGTCGAGCGCCGGCACATCCTCGCCGAACTGCTCGATATCGAATTCGTCAAGATCTAGCCGATGCCCTCTCCCGTACGATGCCGCGAAGGTCTTCGAGAGGAAGTTCTTGCCGCAAACCTCGCATTAGTCCGACACAATTTGGTCACCTTGACATGGGGCAACGCGAGCGGGGTCGACCGGGAGATTCTCATGCTCAGAACTACGCACGCGGACTTCTTCCCAGGTCCGGTGCCACTGTCGCGTCACTTCACTGACGACGAGGTGGCGAACGCCTCTGAACTCAATACCGGCGTTGCACTAAAAGTAGTCATCGATGAACACGACATCACAGACCTTTCCGTGCCACTTGTCCCTGGCCATGGTCCATTCACCTGGGGCAAGGATACCAACCAGGCGCTTGAGCGCGCGGTTACACTCGAAGCAATTGCCCACATGGCATTTTTGAGCGTGGCGCTTCGCCCGACATTCAGCCGCTGGCTCGGGTGATAATCGATTGGCACTTCACCAGAAAGCACGGCCCTGGCGCCTACTACGGACAGGCCAACTGAGCGACCAGCCCCTCTGTGGTGCCAACATTGCTAAGCAGAAATCTCGGCCATGACCGACGCAACGGCCTCGTTGAGCAGTCCCTGTCCCTCTAAGAAATCAATCACCGTGTAGCGAGCCCGAATACGGTTCGCGAATCGGAACGTCGCCGAGAGTGTTACGACATCAAGGTCCAAAAAGCCCGGAGCTGCCGGGATCTCTGCGGTGAGCAGCGCGCCCGCGACAAGCGGAGCGATACTCCTCGCCTTCGCGGTACCTGCCCGAACCAACTCCCACCGCGACGAACTCGTCGACCACGCATCGCTGTGTGCAGCCACAAACGCTAGCTTTTCGTCCATAACCGCCTCGATCTCGGTCTCATGACCTACAAACCATGAACGTGTCTCATCACCCTCTGGCCCTACAGGCAGCGGGAGCGACGGAGTTATGGCACTCTCGCCGAGTGCCCACTCTTGAAGGCGAAGTGCAAAATGAGTTGCGAATCCAACCTGAAGTCCGTGGGGGGCGTGTTGATGGCGACCCATCGAGGCCAGAAGATCCCAAAAATGCGATGCGTGGTGTTCGCATCCGCTCGCGGGCCGCGACGTTCCCACCATCGCCATGGCGATGCCGGACTCGACAAGACCGCGAAGAAGTTGCGTTACTCCCTCAGGTGACTGCTCAAGGATCTCACGTACGTGCGTCGCGACGTCTACCAGTGGCTCAGCAACTCGTCGTTCGACCACGTCACAAAGTCCTTCACCCCAGAGACCGTGTGAGAGACGCCAGTCAACATGCGCCGACGCCTTGCCAAGAAGGTCTCCGATACCCGCACGTGTCATGTCCCGAGGCGTCATGGCAATAACGTGCGGGTCAGCGAAGATCGCACTCGGAGCGGCAGCAGACCACGTCGTCTTCATGCCACCAAACTCCATCGCTGCGACGCTTGAGGCGTAGCCATCCATCGAGGCCGCGGTTGGAACGCTGACGAAGTCACGCCCGAGGAGATGCGTGACAAAGCGCGTGATGTTCGTAATCACTCCCGCGCCCACTGCGACCACCGCATCTGCTGAGGACGGTTTGAGCATCGTCTCCAAACGACTCACACTCGTCTCATCGGCGAGCAGTCCGTCGCGCTCTGGAAAATAGAACCACTCGGGTCGCATTCCTGCATGGCTGGGTGCGGTGATGACGCTAGTGGTCCGTTAATTAAATAACTAAGGGGACTAAAGTAGGTTCATGACCCACTCCCTGGCTGCGCCACCTCTGTCCCTAACCGACGACGACCGATTAGCGCTCGAGAAGTTCGCGAAGTCGCGAACGATGGCGCATCGAACGGTGTTGCGCGCTCGCGCGCTGTTGTTGGCGGCGCAGGGCGTCGCCAACAACGAGATCGCCGAATTGGTGAACGTGAACCCCAACTCGATACGAATGTGGCGACGACGATTCGAGGAAGAGGGCGTCGCCGGTGTGGGAAAGGTCGCCCCGGGTCGAGGGCGCA
>DATCEX010000010.1:0-57944 GCA_036509795.1 Acidimicrobiales bacterium | reverse complement strand
TGGTGCGGCTGGAGGGATTTGAACCCCCGACACCCGGTTCCGAAGACCGGTGCTCTATCCGCTGAGCTACAGCCGCATGATGCGCCCTTGGCGCGTCACGCACCAGGTTAGGCCGAAGTTGACGACACCACCCACCGCTGCACTGCGGCGCGCAACGACGGCAGCGGAACCGGACCCGTTGACAAGACGAGGTCGTGAAATGCGCGCACGTCGAAACGATCGGCGAGCGCCTCGCTGGCCATCCGTCGGCAGTCCTGGATCTCGAGTCGCCCCACCATGTACGACAACGCTTGTCCCGGCATCGAGATATAACGATCGACCTCGGACACGATCTCGACCGAGCTCAGCGGGACGTTCGCACTCATCCAGTCGATGGCGCGTTGACGCGACCACCCGAGCGCGTGCAGCCCCGTGTCCACGACCAGTCGCGCGGCGCGAAACGCGTCGGTACTCAGCATTCCCAGCAGGGCGGCGTCGCCACTGTAAAGACCCATCTCGTCGGCCAAGCGCTCGGCGTACAATCCCCAGCCTTCGGCGTTGGCCACGTCGGTGAACACCGTGTGCACGACGTGACTGTCCTCGACCTCTTGGGCGATGGTGAGTTGGAAGTGGTGTCCCGGTACCGCCT
Source organism: Acidimicrobiales bacterium (assembly GCA_036509795.1). Classification (GTDB taxonomy): domain Bacteria; phylum Actinomycetota; class Acidimicrobiia; order Acidimicrobiales; family RAAP-2; genus RAAP-2. The sequence goes on along the minus strand of DATCEX010000010.1, from coordinate 57,316 downwards.
CGTGAAACGCGATCGCTTCGGCCGTGTGTCGCAGGCGATCCTCGGGGCGCACGGTGTTGATGAAGTACGTGCCCGGACGCGACCCGTCGAGCGCACCCGCGAAGTAGTAGGCCGGCGCCGAGCCGTCCGCCAAGGCCGGCGGTACGGGTTGTACCGCGCACGGCGTCGAGGGCACCACCCCGAACCACTCGGGAGCGGCCACCTCGGCTCGTCGTACCGTGGTGAGAGCCGCCTCGAGAATCTCGTCGCCGTCGTGGTAGCGCAGCGCCGGATCGTTGCGGAGACGATCGTGAATCTCCGACAGGTCGTTCAATCCCCAGAGACGCTCACCGATGGTGGCGAAATCAGCTCGCAGATCCTCGATCAGGGCCAAACCCGTCTCGTGCAATTCCTGAGGCGCGCGGTCGGTCGACGTCGATACCCTGACCAGAGTGCGGTACATCTCCTCACCGCGCGCAAGCCAACACAAACCGGCGTGGTCGTCGTCGCGAGCATGGGGACGAACGTTATCGTCCACTCCGTCGCGATAGTCACGAAGTGCCGGCAGGACCTCCTCACGTAGTAGACGGTCTTGGGCGGCGAGGAATTCAACGTCGTCGACCTCGCGTCGCAGTCCCGACACCGCCTCGTCGTTGAGCACGGTGTCGACGAAGGCCATCGCGGTCTGCACGCCGTGGTGCGTCGGGGTGAGACCGCTGGCCACCCCTTCGCGATGACGAGTGCTGACTTGTCGCAAGAACCTTGGCAGTAACGAGAGACGTTCGAGGTACTGCGTGCGACGTTCGTGCGTGTCGAGGGGCAGTTGTGGCAACACCGACACCAGTCCTGCGACAGGCGAGTTGAAGAAGTCCGAGATTGTGAAGTCGACTTGTCGAACGCCGAGTTGGTCGGCCGCGGCGAGTGCGGCGTACTGCACGACGTCGAGAGTCAAGACGTCGCGTTCGCTCAACACCGTGCCGTCATGACCCAGCGCGTCCACCAGCGCGTCGGCCGCCGTTGCAATCGCTCGATAGGCCCCGATGAAGCGGTCCTCACTCGCGCGACTCGCGTCTCCGAGTCCCGAGGAGCCCGGTGCGAGTCCGAGCATGGCCGCTTCGAGTGGTTCTTGTTCGAAGCGAAGGGCGACCAACTGATCAGCCAGTGCGGTGACGTCAGGATTCATGTTCGCAATTTACCCGTCACCCGTCGATACGCCCGCGCCGTCGCGTTCGCGTCGTTAGACCCCGAGGCCCGACTGTGCCGCGGGGATCTGCAAGTACGTCACCGCGTTGCGCCAGGTAAATACCGCGGACTTGCCCAGGTGCGAACACGCCACCTCGAAGATTTGGGCCAGCGACGGGCCATCGGCGGTACTCGCGTCGTACCCCGTCCCCGTGACCAACGCCAGCGGACACCCCGTCCTCGGCGACTGAGCCAAAGGGTCGGACAAGATGTTGTCGCGATGTCCCCAACATCCGCTCTGACCGGCGTGGGCGCAGTCGACGTTGCGAAAGATGTACTGCGGTGGTGGTCCATCGTCGTACATCCAGCCGAAATCGGCGAAGAACGCCGGCTGGCCGAATGATCCCGGGGCGCTGGACCAAATCGAGGAGAAGCTCGCGCCGTTATCTACGGGATCCTCGTCGTGGCGCGCCGCGTACATGGCGAGTGCGTCCAGACGCGTCACCATCGCCACAGCGGGATACAGACCCCTGGACACCCGCTCCATATTGGAAACGACGAACACCTGCTCGGACACGCTCAGGTGAGCGAAACGAGTCGCGTTGAACCGCAGTGGTCCGAGGCCTTCCTCCGAGGCGCGCGCCGCGTTGATCGACGCGAGTACTCGATTGACCGACGCCAGTCGAAAATTCCTGGTGGGGTTATGTGGCGGCAAGATCGGGTGGAGCACGGCGGCACCGGTCGGTGCGGCGCCCAGGGTCAGAACCAATAGCGTGATCACCGCCATGACTCTCCGGGGTCCGCGTGCGCTTCTCATGTCCCCAAACGGTAGCAACCCGCGCACGCTGGACCTTAACCGGGGACGGGCACCGCACGCTGCGCGAGGCGCAGGTGCAACGCGATCGCCGCGCCCACCACCGCGGCGTAGAAGCACCACAACGAGGTGAAGCCACTGGCGCACAGGAGCGCCAACGCAATGACGGCGATCACGTTCGCCACCCCGAACCACCTCATCGGTCGAAAACTCGACGCCAACATGGGGCCACAGGTCGCGACGATATACAGACCGATGATCACCATCCCGTGGCGCAAGCCAATGGTGTAGGCCAAATGGTAGGTGCCCAGTCGTGCCATCGGATGACCCACCAACATCGCTTCGAAAAGAATTGCCGACACGATCACACCCAAGATCATGAAGGTAATGACCCGCCAGCGTCGCGTCGCGCGCGGGGTAAACAAATACACCATCAACGGTACGGCGGTGGGCAATACCACGAGTGCGAAAATTAGATATATCCACATCGCGACCTCACCGACCCCAGGACTTACGTGTCCCTTCAACCACCACCAAACGAACGTCTCGTCAATCTGATGCAGTCCGAGCGCGATGGGCAGAGACGCAATCGCCACGTACTCGAATCGACGCTGCAAGTGTCGACACGCGTCGACACCGATGCTCACGACGACCGCGCCGCCTACCAAATCACCGGTTGGGGAAAAGCACATGCGGGCCACCCACTCGTTTGGTCGCCTTCCCCTGTGGTGTCGGCGAGCGCCCACAGCGCAAGCGCCCTGGACTCTGCCGTCACCCTAAGCGCGCGACGGTGGCCCTTCCGCGTAGGTTCCTCACGAGCGGCGAACGACGGGCGCGACTCACTCTCTCGAGACGACCTCCTCCCAGGGCCCCGCTCGTTGCGGTACGCGGCCTCCCGTACGGGATTCTCGCCATACGTCAACCGGCGCGGGCCCTCAAACAGACGAACCCGCGCCGATGAAAGAAGTTACAGCGAGATCAGGTCGTTATCGACGACCGTGATCGTGCTTCGATGAACCAAAGCCTTGAAAACCCTGGTGGTCACCACCATGGTGACGGAAACCATGGTGGTCGCCGTGATGTCTAGATGACCCATCACCGTGTCCGCCACTCGTTCCCTCACCACTCGCTTCGACGAAGATCGAAGTGACCGTCGTCGGGGTGGTGGACGACAGAACCAGATCGACGTTGTCGCCAGCGGCCAACGTGGCGCCGGTGGCAAGACCAGTGATCGTGATCGACGAAGTCAAGGTGTAGGTCACCGGGGTCGTGGAGCCCCTGGTCGTGACCGAGATGGACGTGCCAACGGTGTACGCCGAAACGACGGCCTCAATACGCATCGACTCAGGCATCTCGACATTGATCGACGTCACCGTCGTGGGAGCGGACGTCGACAAGACGAGTGACACCTTGTCGCCCGTGACCAACGTCGCCCCCGTAGCAAGTCCAGCAATGGTGGTCGCCGAGGTCAAGGTGTAGGTAACTGGTGTCGTCGAGCCCTCAGACGTGATTGAAATCGACGATCCGGCGGTATAAGCCGAAACGACACCCTTGATCCACTGCATTTCCGGGGTCTTCACTGTGATCGACGTGACGGTGACCGGAGTGGTCGTCGACAAGACGAGTGACACCTTGTCCCCCGTGACCAACGTCGCCCCCGTAGCAAGTCCAGCAATGGTGGTCGCCGAGGTCAAGGTGTAGGTAACTGGTGTCGTCGAGCCCTCAGACGTGATTGAAATCGACGATCCGGCGGTGTAGGACGAGACGATGCCCTTGACCCAACTCTGCGATTGCGTCCAGTCTTGGCCACGATGGCCAACGGATGATGCGGACGCGACGCCGACTGCGCCAACGGTGAAGCCCAAACTGAGTGCTGCAACTACCGCGACGCGGCCAGCAACCTTTGTTCTTATCTTGTTCATGGTGCCCCCTTCATTGGGTTCGCTCAAGACATTCTCGAACAAACTCAAGTCTCCTCATCAAAGATGTGAAGAGGCTGTGGCAAGGTTGTCAGCGTCCCTCAATTGGGATAACAATTCCCACAACAATGAACCGTTGATTCACAACTTTCCAACAACGACAACGTCGAACACTGAGCGTGATCAGGAGCAGCTCCATCGCCTGGCGCGGTACCTATAGAGGGACGTCCATGTCCTGAGAGACGATGGGCCAATACGGCGGGCGACGGTCAAGAACCCGCAATTCTTGACCGTCGGTATCGAAAAAATACGGCTGGAGAGATTCGAACCCCGTACGCGCTCAGGCTCAAGAGCAGCATCGCTGCAACTAGGTATAGGCCTCCTTCACGGAGTTGCAACGTCCAGGACTGACGATCCGACACGTAGACCTGCACGTCCTCGAGCCCCAACTTGTGCAGGCAGTGACTTGTGTCGTCGCTGGAACTGACAGGCGAGTGCGCCTCGCAGTTCTGTACCAACGTATTCGTGCGCGTGACAACTGACCACGAGGAGGGGACAAAGATCAAGCCAAGCGGGCGATAACCCTCGAAGAGGAGCCGCCCCGTTGGCTGGCGCGCCTCCGGTCGTGACACCGATTATTGCGGTCCTCTTGGTCAACATGGTGTGGCTAACGGCTGCAACATTCATGGGTGCTAGGTACGAACGAACATCAGCCCCCACCGTATAGAAGACCAACCCAAAGACGGCGACTCCCACTGAGATCGTCCATCCGGCACGACGGATCAACATTCCGAGAAAGACCACCACGGCGAATGCGAACACGCCGTAGATTCCGAGCATCCACTCAGCGAGCGGAAGCGCCGTCGGCATACCGCGAGGTGCGTACCTCGACGCGCCCGCCCACCACGAGAACGTGATGCAGAGTGGGGCGAGCAGGACTGCAATCGACCCGACACCGACCAGCACCTTGGCCACAAGCCACCGCGTCCTGGTCAATGACTGAGTCCAGGCGAGTCGCGCGCTCTTGCGTTCGAGTTCGCTCGCCACTGCGCCCACACCGAGCACCACACCAACGCTGCAAGTACGGGTGCGAAAGAAGTGATGATGGTGTCATGAGAACCCGAGGCAGGCCATTTGGCAAAGAAGGTGTGACAAAAACTCTGGTACCTGATCGGGAATCCGTTCCCACCCTTGCAGGGAAGTGATTGAAACTGGTTCCATAGTGACTGCTCTTGCAGTCCGCTCATCAGTGCCCACCCAACGAGCATGACCGTCACCAGTGCGAAGGCCTAGAAAACGTAGCACTGCTGACGCCAGGCTACCCACGTCATCGCGATTCTCCATTACCACCGACGTTGAGCTCGCTGCCCACATGATCGGGCCGCCCAGGACCTTTGCGTAAGTACGCGAGAATGGTCTCCTCCAGCGTCGTCAAGTTGACGTTTCAGGGATATCAAGTGCATGAGGACACCAAAAGACCTGAAAAAGCTTCAGTCAAGATCGTGATTCGGCCAATCGATTTCGGGCTATGAATGGATACTGGCCGATTCACTAGGCGTTCCCACCAGGAGGGTGTCCCCATGACTGAGCGACCTCAACGTATTTCCTACTTCCCGTTGGAACAAATGGATGAAAAGATGCTGATTGAGATGCAGCGTTGCGCCGACGTGGGAACACCTCGCCCCGAAAGTTCGGCCGTGCGCGCACACTCCAAGGCCGCCTTCTGGTTCTTCGCCGATTCATGGGCCAGCCTGTTTCACAACGGAGTCGTCGAGCACTCCCTCAAGGAACTCTGCCGCCTGTACGTGTCGCGTTCCGTGAAGTGTGAGTACTGCGGCAACCAGCGCAGTGCCCAAGGCAAGAGCCAGGGATTATCCGAAGGGAAGATCGATAAGCTCATGAACTTCGAGAAGTCCGACGCCTACGACGAACGCCAGCGAGCTGCTCTCTCCTACGCCGAAGCCATTACCTGGCGCATCGACCCCGACGACGCCTTCTGGGATCGTCTACACGCCAATTTCACGGAAGAGGAGTTAGTCGAACTCGGCTGTTGTATCACTTTAACCATGGGCCAGCAAAGTTGGATCCGACTACTCAATATTGATCACCATCAGATCATGGCCGGAACCGATGCGTCCATGGCGCCTGGTTTCGAGGACGAGGAAGCCCTCAAGGCGTCCAAGAGTAATCCACAGTACTGGGCCACGTCGGCCGGATAGCGTTCCTTTGACTACTGTACGAATATCAGCCGTTCAATGTCGGGCGAGAATCCTGCATTTTCCTCAGTTCCTGTCGGCGACTACGTTTCGGCGTACGCACCAGCCGACCATGCAAGGGAAGAAAGGTGACACCCATACCGCACATGTCGCAAGCCGTTTACGAATCAATCTTTGCGAGCGCGCCGCAGCCGCTCGTTGACCGGCCGTGCTTCGACCACTGGCGAAATGTGATCGAGCCGCTGGACGATCGCATAATCAGGCGTAGCGCCGCAATCATGATCCCGTCGAACCCGATCACGCCCGACGGGCAGATGGGCACGCAGATTGTCGCACCGATGGTTGTCCTCGACGGCGCCACCGAACGCCTGAACTCGCTGTCGTTCGAGTTGCCCGTGGCATCGTGAGCAAGGTTGCTCTGATCGGTACCGGTTTCTGGGCGGCCAAGCTCGCGGAGACGGTCGGCAAGACCGAGCTCGAGCTCGTATCTTGCTTCTCGCGCGACGAGGAGAAGCGGTGCGCATTCGCCGATCGGTTCGACTGCATCCCCGTCGCGAGTTTCGAGGAGGCGCTCGCATCGGCTGACGCGGTGGTGCTCGCGACGCCGAACGACCTGCACGCGGAGCAGACAATCGAGGCCGCAACCGCCGGTAAGCATGTCTTAGTCGAGAAGCCAGTCGCACACACGATCGCCGCGGGTGAGCTGATGCGCGACGCCTGCGAGGCCGCGGGAGTGACGCTGATGGTTGGCCACGAGATGCGCCGTCTGGGAGCGGCGCGCAAGACCAAGGAGCTGATCGACGCCGGAGCGCTGGGTACGGTCGTGCTCGCGGAGGCCAACTTCTCGCTGCCGTCACCGATCAAGCCGGGCACCTGGAAGGCCGTGAACGCGCGCAACCCCGGCACGCCGCTGATTCAACTCGGCGTCCATCACGCCGAGACATTACTGTACCTGCTCGGACCGGTAGCACGCACGACCGGGAGACTGGCCCGCGTCGTCCAGCAACTCGACATTAAGGACGTCGGCATCGCGACGCTCGAGTTCGAGTCAGGCGCGCTCGGTGTAATCGCCAACAGCTACGTCTCGCCGCGCACCTACTCAATCCGGCTGCACGGCACCGACGCCGTGCTCGACTATCGCACCGATTTGTCGATGTGGCCAGCCGCCGACCGGCTCGACGAGCTGACCACGCTGACGCTCGCTGGCAAGCCCGTCGAGTTCGAACAGGTTGACCCGTTGCGAGAAGAGCTGGCCGAGTTCGCCCGCTGTGTCGCCGGCGATGCGAATCCCGAGACAGGTGCCACCGAAGGATTGGCTGCCCTGAAGGTGATCCTGGACGCAATCGAGTATCGCTAATCCGAAGTTACGGGCCCGGCATAGTTTGATGTGAAAACTGAACAGGCCTCACTCAACGCCGAGTCTTCGAACTACTCGACGCCACGATGCCTTGCCGACTCACGTAACCAGGAAGGTCGAAGCGAGCGACTCATTTCCCCTCATGGAAGGTGGCTTCCACGCCAGGGTCAAAGTAACTTCGGACTAGACGGTTGGTCGCCTTGGGTGAGTTCGTGCGCTAAACGGACACGCTCCAGGTAGTTCGCCGTTGTGGGTGTGATTCCCTGCTCGTCGGCGTCCGCGGCGAACAGTTCGCTCTCGGCGACACGGCCGTACAACTCGGGCTTACGCATATTGACGCGTACCTGGAAAACGTCGGGCCGGTTGTAGTGTCCAGCGAAGTCGTGACGCAGTTTCATCTTGATCCCGACCTCCAGGTCAAGATCCGCGTAGAGAATCCCTTCCTCCGAGCCCATCGGGCCGGCGAGGACGTGGCTGTCGGGACTTATGATCGTCGAGCCGCCGGTAAAGTCGGAATTGCGGATCAATTCCTCGTCGTCGGGCGAGAGTTCGAGCAATTCGATCATCCGGTCGTCGACGGTGCCGCACGCACTGATCACGTACGCCTTCGACATCTGCGCGAAACTCTGCGAGTCGATCTTGACGCGCTCGCGCAACGGGTCGGAGATTGTCGGGAAGTGGTTTGGCCAGCTCATCACGTGGATGCGCGTCGATTCGGCGGTCAGCGCGAAGACGGCGAGAGGGTTCGAGTTCTCACCGCAGATCAGTCCGCTGATGGGGCCGAAGTCGGTCTGGATCGCACCGAACGTATCGCCGTAGCCGCCCGCGTGGACGAGGCGCTCGCCGACCGTCGGCGTGAGCTTCTGGTGTTTCCCGAGGTATCTTCCGTCCGGGCCGATGAAGACCTGGGAGTTGAAAAGTGTCCCGAACGTGCCACGGAGCCTCTCACAGACGCCGATGACGCAATACGCGTTCGCGTCACGGGCGGCGGCCTGCAGCGCCTCAATCTCGCGGCCCGGGATCTCGACCGCGTTCTTGAACAGCTCGACCGAGAGACGCGTCGCGACGCGGCCGGTCGCCGCGTGGAAGTGGAACCAGATCGGGTGCGCTGGGATGAATCCCTCGGGAAAGCCGATCACGCGGGCACCGTTGCGACCGGCCTCACGGATCAGCGCGCAGGCCTTCTCGGTCGACTCCTCGCGGTCCAGAAAGACGGAGGACGCCTGGATGGCGGCCACTTTCACGGTCGGATAAATATCTCCCACAATTGTATTTTTACCACGACCGGGATCGCTCCGATTGTGCTCAGGTACCACCCTCGCTGCACTTATCGCCCCGTCGACAGCCATATACCGATTCGCCCCCGGCAAACTTGGTTGGTGTGGGAGTACGGCAATTAGGTCACACCTGGTGACGATACTGATCAGGTGACCTACGATCGTACTCACCAGGGAGTGCTGAGAAAGATCACTCAGGCCTACCGTTACGCGTTGGATCCAACGCCTGAGCAAGTGAGTCTCCTGCGTAGCCACATCGGTGGCACGCGCTTCGCCGGCAACACCTTGTTGGGTCTGGTGAAGAAGAACTGGGACGAGAACCGCGAGAAGAAGGAGGCGGGAGAGGTCGTCGATAGTGCCGCCTAACTCGGCACCCGACACTTCGATCTCCAAAGTCTCTGGTACGAACATCGTGACGAGCTGGCTCCGTGGTGGAGTGAGAACAACTCGTCCACCTATAACTACGCGTGTCTCAACCTATCCAAGGCCTTCACCAATTGGCGAAAGGGCCAGGCCAACTTCCCCACCTTCAAGAGCCGCGGCACCAGGGGGTCGGTAAGCCTGATGCCGTGTGCGCTCAAGCTCATCGGCACCCACCACGTGCACGTGGCACGCATCGGGGAGATCAAGACCTACGAATCAACCCGCAAGATGAATCGTCACGTGCAGCGTGGCACTGGGCGAATCCTCTCGACCACCGTCGCAGAAGTGGGTGGCAAGTTCTTTATCTCCTTCGCTCTCGAGGTGACACGCGCCGCGCCGGTCACCCGGGACCGCGAGAGGGTCATCGGCATTGAAGTCGGAATCACCACCTTGTATACCGGGGCCGCTCCTGATGGTGAGCAGGAGCTCAACGTTGCGAACCCGCGACACTTCTTCTCGTCCGAGAAGAAGCTGGCCCGCGCCCAACGCATCGCCTCGCGGCGTCATGGTCCAGGTCCTGGCAAGACTCCCTCGAAGCGCTGGAAGAAGGCGAACTCTCGCGTCCAGAAGGTCCACGCCAGGGTGGCCAATTCTCGCAAGAACCTGATCCACGAGACGACGTCAATGCTCGCCAAGAACTACGACGTGATCGTGATCGAGGACCTGAACATCAAGGGCATGTTGAAGAACCGTTCTCTCGCCAAGCGCATCTCTGACGCCAGCTGGGGTGAGTTCTCTCGCCAACTCGAATACAAATCGAAGTGGTACGGCTCGACGCTCGTGCGAGCGCCACGGTTCTACCCTTCATCAAAAACCTGCAGTCAATGCGGAGCAGTGAAAGCCAATCTGCTCCTTGACGAACGGACGTATCACTGTGAGACCTGCAGCCTCACTATCGACCGCGACCTCAACGCGGCGATCAACTTGGCCAGGTTAGGCCTGCCGGGGACAAGCTCCAGTACTGGACGTGGAGGGGAGGTAAGTCCGAGGCAGAAGAACATCGCTGCCCCGGCACACCCTTACGAGGCGTCAACTGAAACGCCACCAGAAGTCGGCGCGTAAGAGATACCTCGGTTGAGAACTTGGGCGGTGCCCGTGAGGCTATTTGCCTTACTCCTTCACCAACCAAGTTTGCCGGGGGAGTACCGATTCATGTCGCAGAGACCTACAGGACTAAACTCAAAATATTGCTCGTTCTTTGATCGACGGGTTGACTCCTCTTGTTCTAATCCCCTCTGGGAGATGGATACGTAGCGCCGGTACCTTCAATTCCCAACGATCTTGGTCTGCCTGAATGAATCGGGCGAGAGTTTCCAACGATCGCAACCAGTCATGTACGGGAGTTTGAACCACAACCCCTGAGGGGTATCGTTTGAGGCTGACCTCGTTGGGGTACTCCCGAAATCTGTCGCGTCATCGTGAACAACTGAACCCTTGCGGACGCTGTCACCGTTCATCGGACGCTCAACGTGAGTGCGCACCATAGAGCACGATCGCAAAGACACGGGATCTCATTTCACTTCCTCGAGAACACCGGGAGTGTCAGCATTGCCGATGACCACGTCCGCGTTGACCTGTCACTGCGGACCTACGCCTCAGTGCTAAGTGATGCCGGCGGTTCTAACGCGACATTCCGATCCGCGACGGCGGACACCACCTACGCTTCGACTTTCCACCGTACGAACTCGGTACGTCGAAACTGAAGGAAAATCACCTTCCCGAGGTTTGAAGTTAGACGTTTACGACGACCTCGGCCTTTAGGCGATCTCGGCGCTCGGGTGAAATCGCTTGACTCGATGCAGCGTGTTGCGATCGGTATGGTGCATCTCGTCACCCGTCGCGGCGAGCTTCAATACGAGGTCCGATGTGTAGCTGAATGCTTCGTCGTCGTTGAAGGTGAAGATGCTCTCGAACGACATGGCCCTCGCTCGCTGCAACAGGTAGTTGTTCTGGCAGAGGCCGTACGCCTCCGAGCCAGGCGTCGCGATGAAAGTGAGTACCTGGTCACGCGCCTCGGCATCGCCACCCGCTAAAATTGCGAGCCCGCGCGGTACGGCGAAGCAGCGGATCACCTGCGCGTTGGTCTTGTCCCAGAGAAGATAGCCGGCTTCATCGTGGAACGGGTCCATGGCCTCCTCGCCGTGGCGCCAGGCGGTCATCGCGTAGTTAAGGCCCTGCAAGGTCTGCTGGCCGTTCTCGACGACTGGAATGGGCTTGAACCAGGCGCGCTCAAAGTACCCAGTCTCACTTGTCTCGTCGTCCTTGTTGTGATAGGCGCGATCAATACCGACATCGCCCTCCCATTCACCCACCAGTGGAGTCAATGGCCCCAATTTTTGAGGACCCAGTACCGCTGTCATAGCCGCTTCTCCTTTTAGCCGTCAATCTGGCATCCGTCACCACTACAGGCGAACTTCAACCGTTCGACGTTGTTGAAGCCGTTGCTGAACGGAACGGTTGAACGAACCGCGGTTCCTCTTAGTTACGCGATCGCTCAGACGGAATACTCGAGTATATCTAGTCATAACTAGATATTAAATGAAGTTCCGGTCCTTGTCAATTGAGTTCAGCCCTACGCGAGCGCTAATGCGTTCGAATCTTCACCATCGGGAACCGTAAGTAAACGAATTCTTGAGCGAAATGTCGATTGACTCGTTCGCACGCGCGATCGTGTCGAAGTGGTCCCCGCCCTAGCGCCCATCTCACGCGCGGATTCGGCGTCAAGTGATCTGACGTCGACAGGAATCAGATCGTGACCTGTATTTATGCAATGAGAAAAACTGTAGCTTTACCACCCTTTCAAGGTGGCAGCACGGGTTCGTATCCCTTTGGGAGTACGACGGGAATTAGCCCAAAGGCCAATGATTGCAAGCCTTCTGAAGCGTTCGCGATTGTTCGCGAATAACAGTGAGCGTCGCGCACTTAGTGTCCAAATGGTGCCCGTTAGGCCGACAAAATGCGTGCCTGAACGGGCGCCCCGGAACATCCGTGAACTGGATACCTAATAATGCAACCCGATACAGTCAACAGCGAATGTCGACCAAGAGTTCCCGCTGTCGAGTGGGATCTCGTCGCTGCCGCTCAGGAATTGTCTGATCGCTCGCAGCCCAACACGATGAGTAAGGTGCAGACATAATAATTATTGCGTTGCCACTTCTAACGACAACATACACCGCAACTAATCGGTCGACTGCTGACCAAAAGACGCCACTATGAACGATCTACCCTCATCGAACCAATGAATGACGAAACCAAGGTCAACCGGCCTCCCTTGCCACCATTTAGCGAAAGTAGCGCGACCCAAAAGGTCCAAGCTGCCGAAGACACCTGGAACACTCGAAACCCCGAGCGGGTCGCTGCGGCGTATACGTCGGACAGTGAGTGGAGGAATCGATCGGAATTCATCAGGGGCCGAGCCGCAATCGTCACGTTCCTCACTGCCAAATGGGAGCGTGAGCAGGACTACGCACTGCGCAAAAACCTCTGGTCGTTCACGGATGACCGAATAGCCGTTAGGTTCCAGTACGAGTGGCATGACCAGACTGGCCAGTGGTGGCGAAGCTACGGAAATGAGTTGTGGGAATTCGACTCCCAGGGTTACATGAAACGTCGAGAAGCAAGCATCAATGACCTGGCCATCTCCATTGAAGAGCACCGAATCTTCGGATCCCGCCTGCCCGAGCAAGGGCACCAAACGCTTCCGATCGAGTAGTACCCTTTTCGAATTGTGCATGACCTCAAAGCAATTGAGCCAAACACTCAACATTCATTCCAATAGATAAGTGGACACGAAGTAACCGCTCATTTGACGGAATTATGTAGAAGTTGAGCTGATCTTTGGAGTTTCATGCTTGCCCAGGTTTCGCGAGTTGTGACACCGCGGTTACGGCCGAACTCTGATCTAAGAAATCAGAGTTCGGCCAAGTGCTATCGGAGCCATGAACAATCGAGCAGCTTTATGACGCCGTGCTAGACGTCAACAGGGATGGTAAAACTTGGTGACACCGACCAGGCAGCATTGACGATACAGCGATCTCAGGGAGCCTGTCGCACCCGAGCGGCGATGGATGCGACACTTCCTCGCGAGTTCACGAGGAACCGGACGGCGAAGTGATCATCTCGACAGCACGGTCAGGCCGGGACACCCCATCGATATCCGGGGGGAAGATTCTGGGCGCTCGGGCCCTGGTTCCACCTATGCCATCGTCGGGCCCGCGAGGACTCGGTGACCACTCGACGTACGCCCCTACTCTTCGATGAAAATGCACTCCCCGGGGCACTCTTCGGAAGCTTCGGTCACCGCATCCGCGAGTCCCGAGGGCACCTGAGCTACACCCGCCGAACCGCCCGGGTCGGACATCACGTCCGAACCCTCTTTGACGTAAGCCAATCCGTCGTCCAGCAGGGTGAAGACCTCTGGACAGATCTCTTCACAGAGCCCGTCGCCCGTGCACAAGTCCTGATCGATCCAGACCTTCATAGCGAGGCCTCCTCCATTGTTCGCATCACTAGCCTCGGCGTCGCGACATCAGTACATCCCGAGTTCGAGGCGAGCGACGTCGGTCAGCCGGCTCAGGTCCCAAGGTGGGTCCCACACCAACTCCACGTCGACCTCGCTGACGCCCGGGACCATTTGAACGCGAGAGCGTGCGTCATTCTTGAGCACGTCACCCATGCCGCAACCCGGTGCGGTCATCGACATCTTGATTTGCACTCGGTGGCTTCCGTCGCCCAAAGGCTGGGCAACGCACTCATAGATCAATCCGAGGTCGAACACGTTGATGGGGATCTCGGGGTCAAAGACCGTCTTCAGCTGTTCCATCACACGCTCGAGATCGAAGGGGCCCGATGACGCGACTTCCTTGTCGACGATATCGCCGACGATTCCCAACGTCCGAACGTCCTCCGCCGAGATTCGAGCCAAGTATCCACTTTCGGTCTGGACGGTGACGGTGCCCCCGAGGGCCTGCACCACCAGCACCTGCTCACCGGCCCTAAGAGACATCCTCTGGCCGCTGGGAATCAGCGTGACTTCGCAGTCATGTACGAGTTCGAAGGACGTACGTCGCCCAGTGCTCACGATCCGGTACCCAAGACTGTTGACATCACCGCAACTGCCGCCGCGCGCCCGTAGTCGCCATGGTCGTCGCCTTCGCGAGTCACCGCTCGGCACCCGTCCGCGAGATCACCGGTCACTGGAGCGTTCCATCTTTCGTGAAGCCATCGGCCGAGAGCCGTTCGCCGAGCAGCGCTTCGACGTGAGTGCGAAGCGACTCGGACTCGACGCGCTCGAGGATCTCGCGCGCGAATGCGTGGGTGAGCAGAGCCCTCGCCGCCTCGCGGGGCACTCCACGCGAGCGCAGGTAGAACAGGGCTTCCTCATCAAGGGCACCTACCGCGGCGCCGTGGGTGCACTTGACGTCGTCGGTGAAGATCTCTAGTCGCGGCCGAGTGTCGATCTCGGCATACTCAGAGAGCAGCAAGTTCTTGTTCGTCTGGTTAGCGTCCGCGCCGTCCGCGCCCGGCCAGACGATGATCCGTCCATTGAACACCCCGTGGCCGTGGCCGTCCACAATCCCCTTATAGAGCTGATGACTGACACAGCGTGGCGCGACGTGCTCAATGAGAACGACGTTGTCGTGGTGCTGATCGCCTCGCGGCAAGTACAGACCGTCAATACTGACCCGTGAGCCTTCACCCTCGAGGTGCACGTGAACTTCATTGCGAACGATCTTCGAGCCCAGCATCATCGAACTCGATGAAAACTGACTGCCCGGACCCTGATAAACGTCAAGCAACGCCAGATGGAATCCGGTGTCCGGCTCATCTTGGATCTTGAAGTGATCGACCCGAGCCCCCTCGTCGAGGACCACGTGAACCACGGCGTTGGTCCAGGTCGCGCCATCCGCGATTGCGGCGTGGGTCTCAATTACGCTCACCCGACTTCGCGGACCGGCCAGAATCACCGAGTGCGGGCTGGACAAGAGAGGCGTGCCCTGGGCGTCCGAGAGGAACACCAACTCAATGGGTTCGTCCACCACCGTGTCGGCCGCAATCTGGATGTACGCGCCGTCCTCGGTGAAAGCGGTGTTTAGCGCAGTGAAGGCGTGGTCGTACTGATCAAATGCTCGTGAGAAGACCGACTCGAGACCGGTGGCCCCCCGGGCGAGAGCCGCAGCCAGGCTCGTCACGGTGACGTCTCCTTTAAGGTCGCTCAACGACGACAGGTCAGGGACGAAGTAGCCGTTGACGAACACCGCACGGGTGCTCGACGGGTTGACCGTCAACGCTTCGAGCGTGGCCGGAGCGACTTGATTGCTAACTCCCGCCTCGGCTCGCTCGAATGGGACGTCTAAGAGTGCGTCGAGTCGCGTGTACTTCCAATCCTCGTCCTTGCGCGTCGGGAGTCCGTGCGCCATCACCCACTCGAGCGACTCGTAGCGTGCTTGCGCCAACCAAGGAGGATCGGAACCACTGGGCGGGAGTCCGAGAACTGCAAGGAGTTGGGCCGCGGCTGACGTCGCCGGTGCGGGGTTCGTGAATGTCACAGGGGTCATGGCGTCGCGCCTACCGGCACCGACGAATCGACCATACCCGCATGGCCGAGCTCACTGTAGCCGTACTCTTCGAGCTCGAGCGCCAGATCCTTGCCGCCAGAGCGGACTATCCGACCCCCCGCCATGACGTGAACTCGATCGGGGACGATGTAGTCAAGGAGTCGCTGATGGTGGGTGATGACGACCATGGCTCGATCGGGACGGCGTAGTGCGTTCACCCCGCCGGCGACGATCCGTAGTGCGTCGATGTCGAGGCCGGAGTCGGTCTCGTCCAAGAGAGCGAGCTTCGGTTCGAGGATCGACATCTGGAGAATCTCGTTGCGCTTCTTCTCGCCGCCGGAGAAGCCCTCGTTAACCGATCGATTCATGAAACTCCGGTCCATTTCGACCGACTTCATCCGATCCTCCGCCAGGGCCAGGAACTGCATCACGTCGAGTTCGTCGAGCCCGCGTCGTCGGCGCAGCGAATTGAGCGCCGTGCGCAAGAAGTACAGGTTGCCCACGCCGGGGATCTCTACTGGGTGCTGAAAGGCGAGAAAAACGCCGGACGCGGCCCGGTCCTCGGGCGACAGCGCGAACAGATCCTCGCCTTCGAAGAGAACGATGCCTTCAGTGTCGTAGGCCTCGTGGCCGGCCAGCACGTTGGCGAGGGTGCTCTTGCCTGACCCGTTGGGGCCCATGATGGCGTGCACCTCACCCGCTGCGACGTCGAGGTTGACCCCCCGGAGGATCTCATTATCGCCGATGCGCGCGTGCAGGTTCTCGATGTGCAGCATCATCCGACACTTCCTTCCAGGCTGACACTAAGGAGCCTTTGAGCTTCTACGGCGAACTCCATGGGCAACTCCTTAAATACTTCGCGACAAAAGCCGTTGACGATCATAGAAACGGCGTCCTCCTCGGAGATCCCGCGCTGACGGCAGTAGAAGAGCTGTTCTTCGCTGATCTTGGAGGTCGAGGCTTCGTGTTCGACCTGCGCGCTCGGATGCTTCACTTCGATATAGGGGAAGGTGTGGGCGCCGCTCTCACTTCCTAGGAGCAATGAATCGCATCGGGTATAGTTGCGGGCTCCTTCGGCCGAACGCAGCATCTTGACCAGTCCTCGGTAGGTGTTCTGGCCGTGGCCGGTCGAGATCGCCTTCGAGACGATGGTGCTGTGCGTGTTCTTGCCGATGTGGATCATCTTGGTTCCGGTATCGGCCTGTTGGTGATTGGCCGTCAGAGCCACCGAGTAGAACTCGCCGACCGAGTTGTCACCCTGGAGGATGACTCCGGGATACTTCCACGTGATGGCCGATCCCGTCTCCACCTGGGTCCACGAGATCTTGGAGTTTGCTCCGGCACACTTGCCCCGCTTGGTGACGAAGTTGTAGATGCCGCCGCGACCCTCGGCATCACCCGGGTACCAGTTCTGGACGGTGGAGTACTTGATCCGTGCGCCCTCCAGCGCCACGAGCTCGACGACCGCCGCGTGGAGTTGATTCTTATCGCGCATCGGGGCGGTGCAACCCTCGAGGTAGCTCACGTCCGCGCCATCTTCGGCGATGATGAGAGTGCGTTCGAACTGACCCGTGTCGGCGGCGTTGATTCGAAAATAGGTGGATAGTTCCATCGGGCAGTGCACGCCCTTCGGTATGAAGCAGAAGGAACCGTCGGTAAAGACTGCCGAGTTGAGCGTGGCGAAATAGTTGTCTCGGTAGGGCACAACCGAGCCGAGGTACTGACGCACCAGTTCTGGGTGGTTCTGGACTGCTTCGGAGAACGAGCAGAAGATAACGCCCACATCGGCCAACTTCTTCTTGAACGTCGTGGCGACCGAGACCGAGTCGACGATGGCGTCCACCGCCACGCCACTCAGGCGCTCCTGCTCGGCGAGCGAAATCCCCAGCTTGTCGAACATGGCTCGCATCTCCGGGTCCACCTCGTCGAGACTCGCCAGTGCCGCCCTGGACTTGGGAGCCGCGTAGTAGATGATGTCCTGGTAGTCAATGGGTTCGTAGTGGACGTTCTGCCAGAGGGGTTCTTCCAACGTGATCCAATGCCGGTATGCCTGCAGGCGCCAATCGAGGAGCCATTGCGGCTCGTTCTTCTTGCTCGAGATCAGCCGAATGGTGCCCTCGCTCAGGCCCCTGGGAACGAGGTCGGTGTCGAGATCGGTGGAGAAGCCGTACTTGTACTCCTGGTTGGCGAACTCTCGGACATCGCTCGATACGTCAGTCACGACGTCAATCCAGAATCGTGCAGATCCTCGGCGCTTTGAAATGGCGAACGCTGAAATCGAGCGGTCGCGGCGCTAGGCACGGTGAGTGTAAGGGCGTGACGCAAGGTCAGTTCGCGCCCAGAACTCGGGAGCCTCCTCGCGATTTCAACCTTCGAGCCGTGCGAGTTGCACCCGAAAGCGCTCATCATCGTCTCCTCTCATCATCGTTTTCGTACGGGCCGGTACGCACTCTCAGTGGCGAGCCCGGACTGGTAACTCGACGTCACTTCAATGCTACTTCTATAAGTTTAAACTTGCAAAACTTTTATTATTCATTTCAGCGAGGTAGTCTTTGTTATATGGATAGCGCCGTCGTGATTGCGATACGGATGTCGACGGCACAGCGTCGAGTCCTCTTCACGGTGAAGCGCAGTGGAGAAGCGTCAGCCGATACTTTGGCGGAGATGCTGGGGACCTCCCCGAGCGCCGTCCGCCAGCACTTGGCCGTCCTAAGATCCGGAGGGCTCGTCACTTCGCGTCGAGAACAAGGGCGGTCAGGCCGACCCATCGACCTCTACCACTGCACTGAATTGGTCGAATCACAGTTCGCCGGTACTTCGGCGCTTGACCGCTCGATCGAGTTACTTGGTCTCGTCGAAGACGAAGACCCCGAACTCGTCTCTCGCGTCTTTGACCTGGGCCGCCGTCGGCGCGTTGAGCAATGTCGGGACCAGTTAGTGGGCAAGTCCCTAAGGGAGAAAGTAGTTCGCCTTGCTGCAATGTTAAGCGAAGAGGGGTACATGGCGGACGTAGAGAGTATTCCTCAAAAGAGCTGTCGACTCACGCTCCATAGCTGTGCCATCTGGGCGGTCGCCTCCCGCTTCGGTCTGGCTTGCACCAGCGAACTTGAATTCATGCGGGAAATTCTTCCGGAGGCTGACGTTACACGCGTGGCGCACAAGGTAGCGGGAGCATTTGTCTGCGCGTTCGAGTTCCGGCCGCGGACTCAGCCACAACCGTTGCATCTAAAGGATTCGAACGACCTGACAGCAACGTGAAGCCAGCGGCGTACGCGGGCGCCCGAGGTTCCTAACGGGCAGAGCAACACTCCGCTAGACCATGACATCGCGTTGCCCTGGCAGTGATGACAGCGGACAGTTATACGGTTGGCAGACACCCGTTGCGCACCCCTTTAGGTGAGAAGAACGATATGAGTCAGTCAGTCGTACTTCTCAACCAGGACCGTGGCCGGATCGACGCCGAGTTCGGTTAGCCACCTCTGCACATCCTCGACCATCGTCGGTGGTCCACAGATGTAGGTACGCCTCGGGAACTGTTCTGTCACCACCTCGGCGATCATGACTTGATCGATTCGACGATGATGCGACGCCCGTGGATCGAACGGATCGCGAGTGAAAGTGTGGACAACGTTGAGCCACGAGAATCGTTCGGCCAAATAGGCCAAATCCCGATGGTAGAACGCGTAGTCGAAGTTACTCGACGAGCACACGAGCCGCATGGGAACATCCAGATCCTCGGCAACCGCGTAACGGATCATGCTCATTAGTGGGACCACGCCGCTGCCCGCTCCGACCAGCAGGACCGGACCGCCGTCATCGGTCGTCCAGGTGAACCGCCCGAATGGACCGCGTACTTCGACCCGGTCGCCTGCGGCGAGATCCCCGACCAGACGAGGTGAGATCAAGCCGCCGGGCACTTCACGCACCCCGAGGTCAATGATCGAGGGGTTCGGTACGGGCGAAGAGCCGACGGAGTAGGCCCGCTGCACTGGACCAGATCGGCCGGATACTAAGAGACGCACGTTGTAGTACTGGCCAGGTCGGAAACCGGCAGACTCCTCGAGGCGCAACCGCAAGGTTATGGCATCTGGAGCCTCTTGGATTATGTCAAGCACCTCTGCGTTTTGCCAGCGTGCAGGCTTCCGTCGCGAATCGTCACGGGTCGTGCGGTTGGACACGGGTGAGGTGTCAATCGACATCTCGTCAGATTCAAATGAGGGTTCCACGAGAAAATACTTCCACTAGTATTGACTAGAAATACAGTTTAATCTCGGCTCGCCGAATTCGAATCGGTAACACTAACTGTTCGTGTCTTAGGCAATCCGAGAGTTCAAAACTACCGGGAACAACCGGTCCCAACGAAGCGGGTGCAGCGATGCGCATTGATTATAGAAATGTCTTTCCGGCCGCACTCAACGCGATGGCGGGACTCGAGCAAGCGGTGCACTCAAGTTCTCTTGAACCGGAGTTGCTCGAACTGATCAAGCTGAGAGCGTCCCAGCTCAACGGCTGCGGTTACTGCGTGGACATGCACACGAAGGACGCCATTGGTATTGGCATTGACGACCAACGACTCCACCTCGTGGTCGTGTGGCCTGAGGCGCCGCTCTATTCGCTGCGCGAACGCGCGGCGCTCGCCTGGTGCGAGGCGCTCACCATGCTGCCCAGTTCAGGAGCGCCCGACGATGTCTACAAGCAAGTAGCCAGTCAGTTCAACCCCGAGGAGGTTGTCGCGCTCACGCTCGCAATAGTGGCCATCAACGGATGGAACCGCCTCGCGGTCGGCTTGCGCTCACCAGTGGGAAGTTACGTCCGCCACGACGAAGGCCACCCGTGAGCGGACGTCCATCTCGGCGGCGACGTGTGAATGCGTACCACCACTTCGCGAATTCGCCGGCGCGGCCTTGACGATGTGAATACGACTCTGAGGCGGGAGCTGAAGCACGGCCGACTTGATTGAGGAGTTTCTTCCACTCAGCGCGCCACCAGAACGCCAATTGGAACACTGACGCCAAGCACGAAGAGCGCTGTTCGGTAGAAGAATGTGACGGCCCCCAGCCAACACGAGAAGGTCTCAGCGGTGGACCTGTCATGACGCAGCGACCTCCGCCGTCCTCCCTAACGGTGTCACCGCTGAACTGAGAGAACTGACATCACGCGAGCTGTTCACGCGCGCCGGTTTCTACATCACTCAAAACGAATCGTCAAATGAAGTTACTAAGTACGGCTCTCGGGCACGTTGGAAAGGGCGCGCAGTGCGATCGCGGAGTGGGCAAAGGCCCCACCAGCGCGCATCTCGGCAGCGACCCAAATCGCCTCCATGATCTCTTGGTCCGTTGCGCCTTTGCGTCGAGCAATCCGGGTGTGACTATCAATGCAGTATGGACACTGGGTGACGTGCGCGACGGCGACAGCAATCAATTGCTTCGTCACTTCGGGCAGTGCCCCACTAGTAAAGACCGCTCGACTAAATGCTTTAAAGGCATCGTCGATATCGGGTGCGAGTTCGTGGCGGCGATGTCCCATCTCGGCCGTGGCCATTGGAAAGACCGACTCGGTCATAATGTTCTCCTTCTTCTCTTCATTGTGTACTTCATCCATCCCTTTCGTACCCGTCTCGTATCGCCATCACCGACGAAACAGTGTGATTGCTTGCCCGCCACCGGAGCGCTTCTTTCACGGTGAAGCCCGCTTGGTGCCAGTGAAGGCCCTCGACGTAGCCCAATCCCGCATTTCTCCAATCGGCCGCTATCTGGCGCAGCAGTAAGCGCTCGTGAACGGCCGACGTGAGCTTGAATCCATCCCCAAGCACCAGGGCCCACTTTCAACGGGTCGAAGCCCGGACGAGCCCAGTCAGACGTCTGGATGGTGTCGAAGCCCAACGTCTCGCAGTCTGGGAGGGCGAATCCACCCACTTCGATCAGCACACCTTTGCGTCTGGTAGAACGCATTGTCGTCACACTCAATCCGTCGCCATATGTCTGGCATTCGTCCGACAAAGGACTTTCTTGGCTCCTCGGCCCCTTGGCTCCTTGACGGCGCTCACCCGGTAGCCCAGGAACAACGACATTGCGTGAGCGTGCGCGGCGGTGAACTTGTCACTGTACCCAGGCGCAACGACGAGGCGTGATCCCTGGAGAAGATGAGGTAGTCATTGGTGGGCCAAGTCGGGGCGATTCCAGTCGTTGCGCAGACGTCCCACAAATAGCATCGCCATTAAGTCGGCGGCGGACAGTGACGATGTGGGGTGACCCGACCCCGCTTCGGTCGAACAGCGGATCGAGTCCACGCGCAAATGGGTCGCTCACCGATCCGCCAGCTTGAGTGCAGCGGTGTCGATCCGCGTTCCATCAGACGCCACCAGCACCGCGGAGGAGGTCTTCTAGGGGCACTTTCGGATCTTGGAGTCGAGCCACGTCGATCGGTTTTCCCGAACGAACAAGGTCGGCAATGTCATCAGTGACGTCCCAGACATTGACGTTCATGCCCGCGAGCACCCGCCCCTGGTCGAGCCAAAAAGTGATGTACTTTCCTTCGGTCACCTCACCGCGAAAAATGATTTGGTCGTAGTGACCAGCGTCAACGAAACCTGTGTACTCCATCCCCAGGTCGTACTGATCGGAGTAGAAATATGGCACACGGTCATAAGCGACAGCGCGATCCATCATGTTGGCTGCGGCCACGGGCCCCTGGTTGAGGGCAGCCGACCAGTGCTCGAGTCGCAGATGCCGGTCGAGCCACGGGTACCAGGCGTTCGCGACGTCACCGGCCGCGAACACGTCGGGGTCTGAGCTTTGCAAATGTTCATCGACAACTATCCCGTTGTCGACAGTGAGGCCGGCCGCCCCGGCTAACTCGGTGTTCGGGGTGATGCCAACGCCAACGACGACCACATCCGCGTCGATCTGTCGACCATCGGCGATGCGCACCCCGGTGGCTCGATGATCGACACCAGTGATCTCGGCGACCTCGACGCCCATCAGCATCGTGACCCCGTGGCGGAGGTGCAGATCAAGGAAGATCTTGGCGACCTCGGAGCCGAGTACGCGCACCAACGGCAGTTCTGCTGTCTCCAGTACGGTCACCTCGACGCCAGCCGCGCGAGCCGCAGCTGCGGTCTCGAGGCCGATCCAGCCCGCTCCGATGATCGCAACTCGCTTCGCGGTGGCGAACGCCGTCTTGATCGCCTCGCAGTCACCCACTCTTCGCAGGTACAGCACTCCGTCGAAGTCGCTACCGGGCACTTTGAGGTGACGAGGGGACGAGCCCGTCGTCAGCAGTAGTTTGTCGTATCCGATTCGCTCGCCGGACTGCAGCGTCAGTTGGTGAGCAACCCCGTCGATGGCCGAAACCCGGCAGTTAAGACGGAGTTCGACGTCGTTGTCGACGTACCATTCCTCAGCGTGAACGTAGATCTTTTCCTTCTCCGTTTTCCCTTGGAGGTAGTCCTTGGATAGCGGCGGTCGATTGTAGGGTCGTTCGGTCTCGTCGCCGATGAGCACGACCTGCCCATCGAAATCCTGGGTACGCAGCGCTTCGGCCGCCGTGGCACCTGCCAAACCGCCACCCACGATCACGAACGTCGATCGTTGTGTCATCTCGTCACGCCTTTCGTCCCCCGGAGGCAAGCTCCCGACACCAACATCATTCGACGGTTCGGGCGCGGCCCGAACTCAGTTCCGGATGTGCGAACCTACGTGAAGACGAGAATCGCGGTGATGCCGTCATCTCTGTAATTCCTCAAATCCGGGGCGTGCTCCAGTTTCGCAATTGGTGACTCCGCTGCCAGAGTCCGGAGCACCGGGTACCGCCAAAATCCATTCCGTCTGAACCACACTTACAACTTAAGGGTGCTATCACAAACTGCCGCACTTCACGCGACTACGCGTGGATCACCGTGACACGTACAGCTAATCAACGTTGAAGACCTGAAATAACCCAGCGAAATCGCGTCCCGCGACCATCCCTCCAAAGCCTGCGACGCTACGCAAGTAGTCGTCTGGGCCGAAGTCTGTGCCGAGAACCTCAATGTGGACGCGGTACTGGCGTAGCGAAGAATCCCCCCCTATCGATTGTGTCAGTGACGTCCACGTAGTGCGTCGTGGCGGCCGCACCGCTGATATAGATCGCTTGGATCCCATCCCAGGGAGGTCGAGAAGATAGGTATCATCCCCTACGAGTTGTATCACTTCGTTGAAGCGACCGGATGTCAAATTGGAAATCCGCGACCTAGTAACGTGATTCCTATGAGGAGCGGTCCAACGTGGCCTCACCCGTATGGACTTGACAGAAATGACAAGAGAGATAGTTCGCATTTCCAAAAAGGGGACAGCGTTGGTGAGAGCCGATATTGGACTACATGAACAACGTTCCGAATTGGACGACCGAGATGTGCCAGTTGGATTGTTCCCGTGTCCTTCGTTGAGGCACTAGCGATCCTTGGTGCCGGATTTGCCGCGGGTGTAATTAACGCAATCGTCGGATCCGGCACCCTAATTACGTTCCCGACCCTTATTGCATTTGGTTATCCGCCATTTCTCGCGAACGTCAGCAATACCGTCGGGATCCTTCCCGGAATTGGGAGCGGAATAAATGCGTATCGTCGAGAATTGGTTGGTCAAACTCGTCGCCTTTGTACCCTCGGAGTCTTTTCCTTACTGGGTGGCACTATTGGAAGTATCCTGCTCCTGCGACTCCCAAGTGCAGTGTTCAGTCACGTTATCCCTTTGCTGATTCTCGTCGCCTGTGCCCTCGTCATTGCCCAACCTCGATTGTCGAAGTGGCTCGAGCACCGTCACGCTGCACACCCATATGGTGGTCTCCCACTGGCGGGAGGCGTGTTTCTCACTGGAATATACGGTGGCTATTTTGGGGCCGCGCAGGGCGTCATCTTAATCTCTCTGCTGGGCATATTCATCAACGACGAGCTCCAGCGTCTCAACGGGACCAAGCAGATCCTTGCCGGGATCGCGAATGCAGTGGCCGCAATAATGTTCATTTCATTTACCCACATCGCGTGGGGAGTTGCAGGACTGATTGCTGGCGGCTCGATCGTCGGGGGCCACATCGGCGGTCGTTACGGCCGCCTCCTCCCCGCTCGGATCCTTCGATCGTTCATCGTGATTATCGGTGTCACCGTGGCCGTGCACCTGCTCATCTCAGGGTAAATCGGCTCAATCGATAACCCGCCCTGAGGCTCCCCAGCGAAAGTAGACACTGCGTTAAGCAGACTTCGCTACTTGGAGCATTGATAGTTCGTAGTTGACGGGGCTGACGTTGCCAATTGTGGAGCAGCGCCTGTCGTTGTTGTACCAGTTGATATGCCACGCGATACCGGCGCGCAGCTCGCCCATGTTGGCGAACACGTGAAGGTGGAAGTACTCGCGCTTAAAGATCGACCAGGACGATTCTGCCCTGGTGTGGTCGCACGTTCACGTCCTGCCCATGGCAGTGAACGATCTTCAGGTGCTCGCAACGCTCCTTGATCTTGCGATCACTGAAAGGACATGTGCCCCATAAGAATTTCCGGGTGAGCCCCAAAGTCACTGATTTTCAACGATTTTGATATTCACAACTTTTGCCCGCACGGCCGCCTTGGCGCTCCGCGCCCGTCGGCCCGGACTAGATACATCCTAGATATCCGAGTTGCCCATTCGACCTCGCGATGAACTTTGCTCTACGTCATATCGAGGGACGGTTCGGTTATTCCACGTTCGATGGCGGAGCCGTGATCGTCCTGCGGCCTCAGAATCCATCGGTCATTCAAGGACCTACCATGTCTCTAGTGTGAGCACTTCTGTCAATGATTCGACCAAGTGAGTTACCTCGGTCTGTTCGCATTGCTCTTGGGAATCAACCTTCTTCCGGCGTTCGGTCCACCAACTTGGGCAGTCCTCGTGTTTGCTCGGCTCAATTGGCACCTCAATCCGGTTGGCTTAGTCCTAGTGGGCGCCGTCGCGGCGATGCTCGGTCGCTACGTTCTCGCCGAAGTTTCGATGCGCTCCAAATCTCACTTTCCCGCGAGGTTTCGCAAGAATCTTGAGAGCGCCTCACAACTAGTGGGGAGGCGTAAGTCAGGGGTCATCGCTACTCTGCTCATCTTCCTGATCTCTCCACTTCCGTCAGCGCAACTCTTTGTTGCCGCAGGGCTACTGGACCTTCCGATCATCGCACTCACGTCAGCGTTCTTTCTCGGGAGAATTGTGAGCTATTCCATATACGTCACCGCCGCAACTCTGGCCGATAAGCAGTTCGGAGATGTCCTGTCAAATTTCTTCGGCTCACCTTGGTCACTCGCACTTCAGTTTGGTCTAATTGCGATAGTCAGCATTGTCCCATTCATCGATTGGGGAAAGTGGCAACATCGGGCGACGAAGGAGACGTAATCGTGGTTGAGGGCTTCTTGGCGTCGCCAGAGTCAACTCTCCTCGAAACATGCACCGTGACGATTTCGCCTCGGTATTCAGTCAATTCCGATTACAGCAATCACGCAACCTTTGAGTTGAACGTGTCGAGAGCCGCTTCGTCACCGAGCGAGAGGTAGCTCTCCTCCTCTTGGGCGGTGTGTAACTTGAGGATTGCGTAGAGGCCGTACAGGGTCCTTCGGAGTTCAATCAAATCTGTCTCGTCGGCGCTCGTTCCAATTTCGTCGAGTAGCTGCCCGAGGCGATGAATTCGGTGAGTAATTTCAATGTGGGCGCGACTCATCGTTGCCATGGGATCGTTGCCCCCCAGAAACACTCCAAGGGCCGGGTAGAGAAGTTTCTCCTCCGCGTCTTCATGTGGCAGGACGACGTCCACGAGGCTCCTAAAAATACGCCGTGCCTCCACCAGGTCGCTGTCGCCAGCCACACTCTTGAGATCGTCAGTAAATCGAAGCAAGTCCGAAATCACTCTCGACACATCACGATGTTCCTCGTGGAATCGTTGGGTCAAAGCGGAATCTTCAACGGAGAGTCGCCGTTCAACCGTACTGATCTTCATCGCACGCAGCGAGTTGAAGATGACGAGAGCGTCAATGAACTCCTGAAGTATTGCGCCCCACGTTGCGGGTAGAAATCCCAGCAACGCGAAGCCCATGGCAATGACTGAAAGGGACATCCCCACGACAATGCTCTGGAGCGCGATTCCTCGGGTTCGACGCGCGATCACAATTGCCTCATTCAGGCGGTCGAGGCGGTCGACCGTGATTATCACGTCGGCGGCCTCTGATGCCGCCGTGGCGCCACGAGCCCCCATCGCCACACCCACGTCGGCGAGAGCGAGCGCGGGAGCGTCATTAATACCATCGCCCACCATGAGGGTCGATGAGAGGTGGTTCTCCGCATCAACCACATCGAGTTTCTCCTGAGGAGACCGATCCGCAAAGACTTCGTCGACGCCGATCACCGCGCCGACCATCTCCCCAACTTCAAATCGATCACCCGTAACGAGCACCACACGCTGTATACCGCC
This sequence comes from Acidimicrobiales bacterium, assembly GCA_036509795.1. Taxonomy (GTDB): domain Bacteria; phylum Actinomycetota; class Acidimicrobiia; order Acidimicrobiales; family RAAP-2; genus RAAP-2. The sequence continues at coordinate 30,138 of DATCEX010000010.1, read as the reverse complement.
ATGTCGCAGGGATCGGATAGTTCGCGCCGCGTCCGAACGGAGCGGATCCTCGAATATGAGCATCCCCGCGGGCTGGGAATCAATGGCGACGAACACGATGAGGAGTCCTTCTTGACGTGCGTCGCGCCGAGCAGACTTTGCCCAGTCAGGTGAGTCCGTTATGCCGGTCCACTCCGCGTTTCCCACGGCCACGACGTGGCCTTCGATAGTCCCAACGATTCCTTGGCCGGGGCGTTCAGTGACGTTGGTGGGGAGGAGCAAAGTGGCGCCATCGTTGAGCGCCGCGCGCACTACTGCGGCCGCGACAACGTGAGGCGACATCTGATCGACAGAGCCCGCAAGCTCGAGCAGCCTCCCTTGTGTCCACTTCCCCGCGCTCACTAATTTTACGAATTCAGGCTGTCCACGAGTGATGGTCCCCGTCTTGTCAATGAGCAGAGTTCGGCACTTGGCAAGCTTCTCCAGTGCTGCGCCACCTCGGATAATGATGTTGCGATGTGCCGCGCGCGAGAGTCCTGCGACAAAGGCCACGGGTGCAGCGAGGATAAGTGGGCAAGGGGTTGCGACGACGAGAACTGTCACTGCCCGCGCACTGCCGTCGATGATCCATCCGACGCTCGCAGTCGCAATCGTGATGGCGAGAAACACCAGCGCATATTTGTCGGCGAGGCGAACAAATGATGGCTGCGTCGACCTCGCTTGATCAACGAGGCGAATTATTCCTGAGAACGTACTATCCGCGGCAGAGGCGGTTGCACACATCTCGAACGGGGCTCCAGCATTTACCACGCCACTTCGAATCCCTTCGCCCGGCTCGTGTGTCACGGGAAGGGGTTCACCGGTGAGAGCCGATTCGTCGAGAACGACGGGTAGGCCCACAACCGTTCCATCGACCGGCACAATGGCACCCGACGCGATCATCAGATGGTCTCCTATAGCCACCTCCTCCAACGCAACTATTTCGATGGAACTTTCGCGATAGCGATGCGCCGTCTTGGGCGTCCGCGTCACTAGCGCGTCAAGTTCACGCTTTGCACGCCCCGAAGCCCACGTTTCAAGAATTTGACCAGTGGCGAGCATTACACCGATGAGGGCCGCGGCAAGGTATTCACGGACCATCGCGGCGCCCACAAGCGCCAAGAGCGCGATGACGTCGACACCTAATCGACGATGCATCAAACTGCGGATCATCGAAGAGAGGGATGTCACTATTCCGAGTGTCGCGACGACCAACCACACTCCGTTTCCGACGTGGCCCAGTTTTACCCAGTGCAGATACGCACCCACCACTAAACCAAGTATCGAAAACACCAGCGACATCGTGACTGCATACCGCTTGGCGAGGGAGAAGAAATTAAATGTATGACTGGTGGTCATCAATGAGACCCTAAGGCGCACCGTCAATTTCTCACAGGGCCAAAAGTCCAGACGTCGGGCCCGGGAACTCCAAGGTGCGCAAGAACTAACGATTCAATCCTGATTCCAGGGATAAGTACCAACTACTTTGTGGGCGTTCGCTCCGCGTACGAACTGGACACGACGCTCGCTTCACACGCCTTCATCCATTATCCGACCGAGCAGATCAGCCGCATGCGAATCGGACGACTCCAAGGCGTGGGCGTAGACATTAAGGGTTGTCGCCGCGTGGGCGTGACCCAATCGCCCAGCGACCGTCTTTACAGGCACTCCCGAGGCGAACATAGAAGGCATCGAGGTCGCTGGGACGTATCGCGCGGACTTTGGGCGCCGCGAACTCCGGCAAGATGATCTTTTCCAGGAGTCGGCGATACTCGCGGTAGGTAGACGGCGAGAGCGATTCTTCCACCAGTTCCAGCCACTTCGACGCCAGTCCGCCTACGGTTGCGCTCGTCGTGTCGTGGGCGAGGCCAGCTTCAAGAATCAGCTGGCGCAGCTGCGCGTCCGCCTCTCTTTTCGAACCATGAATCGTTCTCGTGAGGTTCCGCTGTCGACCGTTCGCGTCCGGGCCAAGGAAGACCTTGGTCCGCCAGGTGCCGTTTCCTCGCGCCTCGAGATGGCCACGCACCGATCAATCCCCGTTGGTTGGGCCTATCTTCATTCCCAATATATTCCCCACGGCTACTTCAGATTTTCAAACTTCATTCTAAAACCCAATGGCTACTTGAGTTTTTCAGTGCGGCTGGAGGGATTCGAACCCCCGACCCTCGGTTCCGTAGACCGATGCTCTAATCCGCTGAGCTACAGCCGCCTTGGTACAGGCATGCCATCTTAGCCCACCGCCCGCGGACCTCGTGAGACGCGCCGCCGCAGCGAAATCACTCGAAGAGCCGAGGCGCACCACGAAGGGACGCCTCGTTACCCGCAATTTCAAAGTCGAACGCGACTCCTTCGAAGAGGTCGCGAGAAATGCGCCGCGCATTTCCTCCGGCTAAGTAGACCTTGGTGGCTCCGAACTCCAGCGCGAGTTCACTCACGGCCTTTCGAACGGCGTTGAGCCACTCTTCGTCGTCGCGAGACCTCGCACGCTCCCCCAACGCCTGGTCGTAGGTCTGATCATCAGAGAACATGGTGCGACCCAGGTCACGGACTCGCTGTCGGACGCCGCTGACGCGCAACGCCAGACCGCACCCCGTCCCCAGGGTGACGACCATCTCAGTTCCCACCCCTCGACAACATCCCAGGGCGGCCAACGTCGCGTCATTCACCACGCGCACGTCGCGGCCGGTCGCCGCCCGCAGCGCTGTCTCGAGCGCGAACCCACTCCAGAGCCGGTCGAGGTCGTCGTCTAAGTCGGTCCCCACTCCGCCCGGACGAGAGAGGTTTCCCGGCCGCACCACGTGCCCGTCGTCGAATTCACCGGGAAAACCCACGCCGACTCGTTGCAAATCGATATGTTGCGCACGCTGGGCGATCCAATTGACGAGTCGATCGGGAGTGCAGGGGTAGGGCGTGGCACGACGCTTCAACGAACCCTGCAGACGTCCGACCGCGTCGACGCGGGCGAACTTAATATTGGTCGCTCCGATATCGATTGCCAGGACGTCGTCAGTGCTGACGACGAGTGCCTCCATTTGTACACAGTACCGACGTCGCGCGCACGCCACGGTGTCGGAGACGGCGCTGACGCCACCACGGGCGGAGGTGCACCGTGTGGACCGCCCGGCGACCCGCCACGACGACGGCCGTATTTCGCGGCCGCATTCGTAACGGTACGACGGGTCGATCACCCGACGTCTCGAGGATTTCTGGCAAGTACGTGGACACCGTCGGGTCGGCCAAGCCCGACAAAACCAGTCGCGTCGCGTGATTGTTCACGATCGTGGCCGCGCGCGGACCCCACCGGGCGACGAGTTGGGCGAAATCCTGGACCACCGTCACCAGGGTGACGCCCAGTCCCGATACGGTCGCGGCCAGTTGGTCAAGTTCATCGAGCGACGCCACCGTCGCGGCTTCGTCGAGAACGAGCAGGAGGGGTAGTGCGCGCCCACGGTCGTAGCGCGCCTGTTGTTCTTCGAGAACTCCTCGCAACGCTCCACGAAACAAGGGTTCGTACGTCGCGTGCTCGCCGCGGGCGCCACATAGATACAGCGTGTTCGCCCCGTCGAGGACCTCGCGCACCCGCGCGGTGGGCTGGCGAAAGCGCCACGGCAACATCATTGTCTCGGCCGTGGTGACGACGCCGTCAAGGGTCTTGGGGTCGTACTCGAGAAAAGAACTCAGCAATGCGTCGTCCTCGGGCCTTGATCCCTCACTAATCCACTCGCACCAGCGTCGACTCTCCACCGCGGTCGCGACGTCAAAGACGCTCGAGTGACGTTCGCGCGCGGCGAGAAACAACCCCGCGAGCAACTTGACGGCCAGCGCATTCCAGAACTCCGACTCCGAACGGCTCGACTCGCGAGTGAGTGACTGCGCGACGCGTAGGGCGGATCGCAGGCTGTCGATTCCCTCGAGGGGATCCCACGTCAGGCCCGCGTCGAACCCGGGTTCGAGGCGCTGGACGTGGCCGACGCTCTCGCGCCACGCTTGGGTGATTGCCACCACGTCGTTCTTGACACTCGTGATGACCGCCGGACCACTCCACGTCAGCACCGCCGGAACCACGAGCGACGACGTCTTGCCCGCTTGGGTCGGTCCCACGACGAGGAGCGAATGACCCCGCTCCAGTCGCGACGGCCAACCAATGGGTACCCCGTGGAAGGAGCGACGTCCGAGGCGCAGCTGCGCGTCACGCATCGTGCGACCTCATCGCTTCGTCACTGTCGACGAACGACCCATCGCGATCGTTGGTCGTGACGCGCACCAGGGAACGAGCGCGGCCGTAGCGAACCAGCGCCGTGCCACGCGATAGTCCCGTCAGAGCGAGCGTCTCGTTCTCGTTGAGTCCGAGAACCGTCGCCATCTCCGCAGCTTCGTCGGGGGGCTGGCGAAACAGCCACGCGGTCTCGCTCTCACGCAGGAGTCCTCGCGCGCGGGCGCGTGACGCGCTGTCGTGCGCCCCCACGGCCGCGACATCGGTCCAACGATGCAGCACCAACACGTGACTGATGCCACTGGCCCGAGCCAGCTTCCACGAACCCTGCAACCATTTGAGCGACGCGTCGTCGCCTAACAGCGCCCAGGCCTCGTCGAGAATCAGGTATCCCGGTTCCTCGCGGGCCGCCAGGTGTTTCGCCGCGACGATCGCGCTCAGAGCGGCCAGCGCAATCAGATCACCGCCCCAGTACCGCGACACGTCCAAGACGACCAGGGGTTCGTCGAAGGCAATTGGTACTCCTTCACCGTCGAACATCTGGGCCAGATCCCCCTCCAGGAATCGACGAAGCAGTAGGGCCAGCGTGCGTTCGACACTGGCCGCGTCGTCGTCTAAGTGCGGCGCGAGATGCGATGCCAACGCCGCGAGCACGCGCGGCGAACGATTCGAACCCACCAGATTCCAGGTCCGATCCAGCGCGTACAACTCATCGTCGGTGAGCGCCGTTCCTTTGGCGCACGTCAACAACGTGTTCACGAAGTCGCGGTCCGTACGCTCGTCGAGTGACGACGGCCAACACCACCCGTCGCGACCCACCACGAGAGGACGCACGCCGTGGGCGCGCGCCAACGCGCCGTACTCACCCTTGGGGTCCACGATCACCGCCCGACGTCCCCGGCGCAGCGCCCGGTCCACCATCATCTTGACGATGGTGCTCTTGCCGACCCCGATTGATCCGGCCACGATGACATTGGGATTGGTCACTAGGCCGGCGCGGTAGGCGTCGAACGGATCGAAGACGAAGGCGCCGCCGCGCAGGGTTCGACCAAGCACCGGTCCGTTGAGATGCGTGCCCGCGTCGTGCGTCGGGAGTCGCACGGTGGTGAAGTGCTCCGAGGTTCCCCAGTGGGTCCAGGCCCGCGTCACCAGCCCGGACCTCCGGGTAGTTGCCAGACGAACCAGTCGCCCTGGACTCCCGTACCGACGTCGAGGCGTAGCCCCGCTGCCCGGGCGATGTTAAGCGTCTGGTCGACGCGCTCGCGCAGTTGCGACAGCGACGACGCTCGTACGACGAGATAGAACGCCCACTGGCACAGTGCGGCGCCGCCCGAGATTGCCGCCTCGCGCTGGCGGAAGGCCTCGAGTTCACGCTCGTGACGCGCCGACCATCGAAATCCGGCCCCCCTCGTGAGTTGGGCGTCGCTGCCAATACGATGCACCGCGCGCTCGGTGAGTCGTCGCGCGCGACGCGCCGAGACCACCGCGACGTGCGTCGACACGGTGAGCCAGTCCGGATTCTCACTCAACGCTTCGAGGGCCGACGCCTCGCGTCCCGGCGCGAATCTCCCGATTCGCAGGACCCGCACGACGAATTGGGGCGTGCGTACGTAGTCGCGGCGCACCACGAGGGGGCTGCGACCGGGCTTGACGACCCGCGGTACTCCCGCGAGCGCGTCGCGACGCCACTCCCCTGGCGGCGGGGAGGCGACGCTCATACACAAGACCGTGCGCGGAACCTCGTCGTCGCGGTCCGTTGATTCGACACGGAGGGTCAGGTGCGCCTCGTCATCGGACGCGGCGAGTGACTCGGCCATGCGGCCCAATCGGCGCGCGAGAGTGATGTCACGGCCCGAGAGGTCCAGTCGACCACAGTGAACGAATTCGTAGCACCACACGTGCTGCGTACCGTGGCTCCCCACGCTGAGCGTCTCGTCGTTTACCTCGAGCGAGATCCACCGCACGCGACGACGTACGAGGTGTCGGACCTCTACTCCGACCACTTGCGCCCACGACCTCGACGACGTGGCGGGCAACACGGCCATCACCGCCGCTACGACGATCAACCACTCCCACCACCGTCCACCCCGGCGCACCAACGCGTCGCCCCCCAACGCCACGGCCAACGAGGCCAGAGCCATCCGATGTGGCGCGACACCGAACCACCGCGTCGTGGCGTCGGAATCGTCAAAATGGTTACTCGTCAAAATGCCACCCCACCACCGGACCTCCTTCGTCGGTGTAGTAGGCCACGTGTCCCGAGCGAGTTCGCGGCTCACCCACGGGCGCTGGCGGCGTCTCCACGTCCTGGTTGGGCATCTCGATGTCGAGGCCGGGCTCCCACATCGGGATACCCCAATCCTCGGGGCGCTCCGGTGGACCCGGCATCTCGATGTTGGGGCCGAGGGCGGCCACGGCCGCGCCCACCGGCGAGCTCGGTGCGGCCGCGGCCGCACGCGTGGCGCGCTGGCGAAGCCCGTCGAGTCCGTTCAGGGCGGAATGTTCGATGATCGGAATCAGGCGAAGAATGACGAACGGCGCGCCCGCCGCCAGTACCAACGTGACCGCCCCGGTGATGATGGTGGTGGCTCCCGATCCAGTCAACTCGCTCAAGCCCAGGGCCAACGTGACGACGATCAAGAATTTGCTCAACGCCACCGCAAAGAACGTCTCGGCGAGGCGCCACCCGACGCGACGCATCGCGGGAATGGCGGACAAGGGCATCACCACCGGGACCAGGACGATCAAGAGCGTCAAGACCACGGCGCGAACGACCAGTTCACACCACAACAGCACTCCACCGATCACCACCAATATCGCCAGGACGAACACTCCAAACCCCGGAGTACTCGCCACACTCAATGTCGCGAGGTCACGGCTCAGGGTGATCTCTCCGCCACCGACGGAACTGCTCGCGGCAGTACAGAGCTGATTCACGGCTTCGAGAACCAGCAACGCGAGTGGTCGCGCGGCTACCACGGCCAAGACGCAGACCGGCGCAATCCCCAGGAACGAACGCCACAAGGAGCTGGCGTCACCGTGACGCAAGGAATGCAGCGTCGAGATCAAGAGAGCGATGAGAAGCAGTATTGGTGACAACGCGGTCAGCGTCATGAACTCCGGTGTCGCCGCGCGAACGATCGACGAGGGTTCGCCAGTGGCGTTGAGCACCCCCGCGGTGGCGCTCAAGAACCACTTCACACTCGAGAGGACCCAGGAAGTGAGGGCCCCAAAAAGATCGCCGAGTGACGCCTTGGCCACCGACGTTGTCGCGCAGGACACGGGGTTCAAGAAACACGACAGTGCGTGCATCAGTGGACCTTGAGACCGGTCGAGAAGAAGAAGTTGATCAACGCCGGCGCGGCGCCGATGAGGACCGCCGCCACCAGAGACGTCGCCACCGCGCGGCGTCCCGCCATGGATTGGTGCATGTTCTGGGTGTGCGAGCCAACCGCCCACACGAGCGCGCCGAGTAACAACGCAATCAGGCAGCCAATGAGCGCCCACGCACCGAGGCCATTGGCTATTTGTTGCAAAACCGAACCACCGGGCAAATCGGAGGTCGAAGGTGTCAGGGTGACGCCGGCTAGAAACATGGCAACTCACTTTCTCTTGGGACACGCAACGGTCGCGATGTCGTCGCTTCGGTCAACTTCTGCGAGAATGGTCCCGTGCTTCTCACCATCAGCCGCAACGTGGCGTCGTCGTGGTCGCCCGTCCTGCTCTATGCGGCAGGTATCGGCGTCCTCGCCGTGGGCGTGATAATCGGTGTTTTGAGCTTTCGCCGGCGTGGGCACCGGGCAATCGCCCAACGTCTGGCGGCTCTCGGGGGTCGACTCGGCGTCGAGCCCCAGGACGACCACGGCAAGGTCGAGACCGCCCTCGCTCACCTCGAGGAGGTCGCCGGCGTTGCCACCACGGTCGTGACGGAGGCCGGTGCCGACTCGGCGCGACTTCGCCGCTCCCTCGACGCGCTGCCCCTGGGACTCGTGTTATGCGACGAGTCGGGGGGCATCTTGTATCGCAACCCGCAGGCCGAAAGCCTGATGATCTCTCGCTACGGTGACGCCATCGCCGCACAGGCGGTCACCGACACCCTGGCCGAAGGGTGGACCGACGGCGTCGCCGAACGGACCATCGATATCTACGGACCGCCTCGACGCACCCTGACCATTCGCGCGACGGTCATCGACGACGGACGCCGTCCCCTGGGCGTCGTCGCCTTCATCGAAGACGTCTCGGAGCGACGACGCCTCGAGGACATTCGACGTGACTTCATCGCCAACGTGTCGCACGAGCTCAAAACGCCGATGGGCGCGCTCGGCCTGCTGGCCGAAACCCTGCAGTTCGAGCGCGACCCGGTCGTCGCGAATCGTTTGGCCGAGCGCATCAACTCCGAAGCCTTTCGCGTCAATCGCATCATCGAGGACTTACTGGACCTCTCGCGAATCGAAGGGGAAGGGTCTCCCACCCGTGAGCCCGTCCCGGTGTCACTCATCGTCGCCGACGCCATCGAAAGAATCCGCACCGCCGCGGAACAACAAGACGTCGTGATCCATTTTCTCGAACCCGAGATCGGTTACGTCGTCGGTGGCGACCGCCGTCAACTGATCAGCGCCATCCAGGCGCTACTCGAAAACGCCGTCGAGTACTCACCCGACGGCGGCACCGTGTCCATCACCATCGAGCGGGTGGAATCCCTTCCTCTCGACGAGGAATCGCCATCAGGACCTCTGGTGCGCATTGCGATTCAGGACCAGGGCGTGGGTATTCCCTCGAAGGACCTGGACAGGATCTTCGAACGTTTCTACCGCGTGGATCCGGGTCGGGCCCGCGCGACGGGGGGCACCGGTCTGGGCTTGAGTATTGTTCGACACGTGGCACAAAATCACGGAGGGCGCGTCGTCGTCGAGTCGCGCGAAGGTGAAGGCTCCACATTCACTCTTGAGTTGCCCGTGAACCAACTGTGAGCAAGGACAAACACGAGGGCGGACTGCGCATCCTCGTCGTAGAGGACGAGGAGTCGTTTATCGACGCGTTGCGTGTCGGGCTCGCGCGCGAGGGCTTTGAGGTGTCGGTGGCCCGTGACGGGGTAGAAGCCCTCGAGGTGTTTCAGAGCCGCAGTTTTGACGTCGTGTTGCTCGACTTGATGTTGCCCAAGTTGTCGGGGCTCGACGTGTGTCGCGCCATCCGTACCTCGAGCGCGGTGCCCATCATCATTGTCAGTGCCAAGGGCGAAGAAGTCGACATGGTGCTGATGCTCGAAATCGGGGCCGACGACTACGTCACCAAGCCCTATCGCCTCCGCGAACTCGTCGCGCGGATTCGCGCGGTACTGCGGCGCCACGAGACGACGGCCACACCCCTGCTCTCGGAGTCCGTGGTGGAACACGGCCCGCTGCGCCTCGACGTCGACGCGCGTCGGTGTTTTGTCGAGGGCAAGGAAATCAAGCTGCGCAAGAAGGAGTTCGCCCTGATGCTGCTACTCCTGGAGAACCCGGGGCGGGTGCTCACTCGCGACGTCTTGATCGACCGCGTATGGGGTAGTGACTACGTCGGGGACACCAAGACGCTCGACGTGCACATCAAACGACTGCGGACCCTGATCGAGGAAAATCCGAAGAATCCCCGGTACATCACCACCGTTCGCGGCGTCGGCTACCGACTCGAGGCAACTACGCCCGCGGGCGAATAGTCACGTCACCGAAGTACGGTGCGAGCACCGCCGGCAGCACCACCGTCGCGTCCGCCTGACGGTACGTTTCGATCAAAGCCGCCCAGATCCGCGCCCACGCCAACGCCGATCCGTTCACCGTGTGCACGAACTGCGTGCCCTCCGCGGAGCGGTAGCGCACGAGCGAGCGTCGCGCCTGGAAATCGCGGAACCAACTCACTGAGGAGACCTCGAGCCAACGATCCACTCCGGGGCTGTACACCTCGAGGTCGAACGTCCGCGCCGAGGAGGTGCCCAGATCCCCCGCGCACAGGTCGAGGACGCGGTACGTGAGTCCGAGTTCTTGTAGCAGTCCCTCAGCTCGAGCCAAGATGTCGGCCTGCGCCGCCGGAGCCTGGGCTGGCGTGCAGTACGCGAACAATTCGACCTTGTCGAACTCGTGCACGCGTAGGAGGCCGCGCGTGTCGCGTCCGGCGGCTCCCGCCTCGCGACGAAAACACGGGGTGAGGGCGGTCAGGCGCAGCGGCAACGACGACTCGTCGAGAATCTCGTCACGATTCATCGACGTCAGCGGTACTTCGGCGGTCGGGATCATCCACAGATCGTCGCGCGGGATTTCGTACATGTCGTCGGCCGACTTGGGGAGGTGTCCGGTGGACATCATCGTCTCGGTCAGGGCCACGCTAGGCGGTCGAATCTCTTCGTAGGCGTCACGGTGACGATCGAGCGCCCACGTACTGAGTGCGCGCAGTAGTCGTGCGCCGTCGCCGCGAAAGAGCGGAAACATCGAACCCGCCAATTTGGCGCCGGACTCCAGGTCCAAGATTCCCAACTCGCGCGCCGTCTCCCAGTGCGCCACCCGCTGGTGCGCCTTGTACGTCGGAAACTCCGCGCCGCCGTCCATTCCGACCCACCAGCGGCGAACTTCGACGTTGGCGCTCTCGTCGAGCCCGTCTGGCGCCTCCGGTGAGGGCAAATTGGGGATCATCAGGAGTTGGGCGCGAAGTTCGCTCGCCGCTGCGTCGCAGGTCTCACTGGCCACTCGCTCGCGCTCTCCGACCTCGCGGCTCGCGCTGGTCAGTGACGAAGCTACGTCGTCGGCCTTCGCCCGGCGCGCCTCGCCTACGCGACGCGACAGGTCCTTCACCTCGGCGCGCAGCGTCTCGGCCTCTTGCAGGAGACGGCGATGTTCGATATCGAGCGTCAAGATGGCGTCCATTGTCTCGTGCGTAACCCCTCGACGAGCGAGGGCCGCCTTGACGACATCGGGTTCGCGGCGCAGTTGAACGAGGTCAATCATGATTACAGACTACTGAAGCGTCTCCCGAGGTCCCCGTGCAGCGTCTAGGTTCGGTATTCGTGAGTTACGCGATCGACGTCATGAATCTCGTCGTTCAGTTTCCGTCGTTACGCGCCGTGGACGACGTGAGTTGTCACGTGGCCTACGGACAAGTCACCACGTTGCTCGGCCCCAACGGCGCCGGCAAAACCACACTGGTCGAAACACTGCTGGGCTTTCGCGCGCCCACATCGGGGTCCGTGCGCGTGCACGGCCTCGATCCCGTGCGCGACCACGCTGAGGTCGTCGTGCGTACCGGAGCCCTCTTGCAGCGTGGGGGCGTGTGGTTCCCGATGACGCCCGTCCAAGTACTCGAACTCACCGCGACCTACTACGACCAGCCCCGCGAGCCCGGCGAGCTCTTGGCGTTACTGGGCCTCGAGGGATGCGCGCGCACCCCGTGGCGACGACTCAGCGGGGGCGAACAACAGCGCACGCTCCTCGCCCTGGCGCTACTGGGTCGTCCGCGAGTCCTGGTGCTCGACGAACCCACCACCGCGGTAGACCCCGAGGGGCGCCAGGTCATCCGCGAGTTGATTCGCGCCGAGCGCGACCGGGGCTGTGCGCTCCTCATCACCACCCACGAATTGACCGAGGCCGAGCGCAGCGCTGACCAGGTAGTCATCATGAATCACGGACGCGTAGTAGTGCAGGGAACGTTGGACGAACTCGCCGGCGACGCACTGCTCATTATCGAGACATCGCGACCCGTCGACCCGATCGAACTCGGTCGCCGACTCGGATGTGCCGTGACCGCGGTCGAACCAACCCGTCTGCATTGTCAGATCGCCTCCACTCCCGATCGGGTCGCGCTAGTGGGCGCGTACCTGGACGAACACGGTGCGACCCTCACCTCACTTCGCACTCGCGCCTCCCTCGAGGAGCGCTACCTCGACCTCATCGCCGAGTCGACCCGGAGATCCTCGTGAGGGCCTGGTGGGCACAGACCCGCGCCGAGGTACGCATGACGATTCGTCGGGGCGAGACACTGTTATTGACGCTGGGTATCCCCGTCGTGTTGTTGATCTTCTTCTCGCTCACGCACGTCACCACGGTGCCCGCGGGTGGTCGCATCAATTTTATCGCTCCGGGGATCTTGGCGTTGTGCGTGCTCTCGACGTCACTCGTGGCCCTGTCGATCGCCACTGGCTTCGAACGCTCCTACGGGGTGCTACGTCGACTTCACGTGACGCCATTGGGCCAACGTCGGATGATCGCCGCCAAGATCGCCGGGGTCATCGCCACCGAAGTCATCCAGGTGGTCGTCCTCGGGCTCGTAGCCCTGGCGCTGCACTGGCACCCGCACGGTGGCCTCACCGGGACGCTCCACGCCGCCCTCGCACTCCTGCTCGGGTCGGCGGGATGTGCCGGCATTGGGCTGTTGCTCGCCGGACGTCTGCGCGCCGAGGTCAATCTCGCGGCGAGCAACGGGCTCTATTTAGTGTTGCTCCTCGCCTCGGGCATCGTGGTGCCCCTGGCGTCAATGCCGTCACTCGTGCGTCGCGTCGCGCTCTACGTCCCGTCGGGGGCGATGGCCGACGCGCTGCACTCGATTCTGGGGCACGGCGCTCACGTCAACGCGACGGACTGGTGGTCACTGGGCCTATGGGCCTTGATCGCGCCACTGCTGGCCGCCAAAACGTTTCGCTTCGACTGAATTAGGCGTTGAGCTGCGCGACGCCGGCCGCGAACTTCGTCGTCGAGATGGCGCCGATGGTCTCGGCTCGTACGATGCCTTGTGCGTCGACGAACACCGTGTCGGGAAGTCCCAACAATTTGAACCGGCCTGCGGCCACCGTGCTCGACGGGTCGAAGAGGACCGGCAACTTCAAGTGATACTTGTTCACGGTCGCTCGCGCCGCCGAGCGAGAATCCTCGACGTCCACTCCGAGTACCGAAACTTTTCCCAGATTGTGGTCGGCTAGGTATGAAGCGAGTGCCGGGAGCTCCTGCTTACACGGGGCGCACCAGCTCGCGAAGAAAATGACGACGCTGGCGTGGTGCGCGTTCCACGGGGCTGCCAGAGTCCCGCCCGTGAGGCCGTTTTCGCTCAACGACGTGAGGTGGGTACCCACCAGGGCGGGTGGTGCGGAGTTCCCCTTCACCGATCCTCCCGTGAGTAGCGACACGATAACTATCAGGGCCACGGCGAGAGCGGTGCCGATGCCGATCGAGACGAACATCATGGGTGAGGGTCGTCCACGTCGAGCGCCCCCGATGGGGGCGTCGGATGAACTAGTGGTATCGGACAAGGACATCGACCGCCATGAAGACGAACAGCGCCGTTAAATACGTGATCGAGAAGTGAAACAGGCGCATCGCCTCGGCGACGTCGGCCTTGTCGACGCGCGCGTGGCGGTAGAGACGTAGTGAGTAGAAAGTGAAGAGACCGCCGAGAATCGTCGCGGACAGGGCGTAAATCCAACCCAGGTGCGCCACCGGACCAATCCACATCGTCACGACCCACAACACCACGGTGTACACGAGCATCTCGAGGGTCGTGCGACGCAAGGACGCCACCACCGGCATCATCGGTACGTTGGCGGCTTGGTAGTCGTCACGGTAGCGAACGGCCAGTGCCCAAAAATGTGGCGGTGTCCAGATGAAGATGACAACGAAGAGCAGGACCGGTGTCCAGCTGAGCGAATTAGTCACCGCGGACCAACCGATCAGAACCGGTACCGCTCCCGCGGCGCCGCCGATGACGATGTTCTGCTTGGAACGACGCTTGAGCCACATGGTGTAGATGATCACGTAGAACGCCGTCGCGGACATCGCCAACCACGCCGAGAGGAAGTTCACGAACGTCGCCAGAACTGCGAAGGAGGCCACTTCGAGGCCGAACGCGAAGACCGCGGCGGCCGTCGGCGACATCACTCCCGTCACGAGGGGGCGATTCTTCGTGCGCTCCATGATCGCGTCGATGTCACGATCGATCACCATATTGAGGGCGTTCGCGCCGCCTGCGGCCAGAGTGCCACCGATCAGCGTCCACACGATGAGCGCGAGTCCAGGAACACCCTTGTCGGCCACGACCATGGTCGGCAACGTAGTGACCAACAACAGTTCGATAATCCGCGGTTTGGTTAAGGCAACGTAGCCCCGCAGTGTCGTCGACGTCGTGCGAGCGATAGGGGCGGCGAGAGACACGCGGCTTAGTCTACGATGCCCGAGAATTACGTAGGCTGTCTTTGTGAATCCTCTCGCGCGACGTGCGCTCAGCCCGGCCGTGTTCCGCTGGTTCGCCCTCGCGGCCTTCATCTCCATGATCGTGATTGTCCTGACCGGAGCCGCTGTTCGCCTCACCGGCTCGGGGCTCGGCTGCCCGGACTGGCCCACGTGTTTTCAGCACGCGTACTCAACCAATTGGACCATTCACTCCAAGATCGAGTTCGCCAACCGACTCGTCACCGTCACGCTGGTCGTGCTCGCCGGTGTCACGTTCATCGCGTCGATACTTCGTCGACCGTGGCGCCGCGACCTCACCTTTTTGGCGGGACTCTTAGTCGTCGGCGTCATCCTCGACGCGATTCTTGGCGCCGAGGTCGTTTATTCGAAACTCAATCCGTGGCTCGTCTCGCTGCACTTGCTGTTGTCGCTCGCCATGGTCGTGACGTCGGCAATCCTCTATCACCGTTCGAAGTACGTCTACGGCGATGGCGCACGCTGCGACGTACGTGATCCGCACTTTCGCACGGTGGCACGACTGCTGTGGATCCCCTTTGTCGTCTTGCTCATCACCGGCACGATGACGACGGGCTCGGGACCGCACGCGGGGGGCTCCCAGGGTCAGCTCGAAGCGCGCCGACTCCCCTTCGCGTTCTCGTCGGCGGCGTGGGTCCACTCGATCGCCGCGACGTTGTTCGTGGGTCTGGTCCTCGGTCTGCTGGTATCAATCTGGCGAACCCAGACTCCAATGCCCCTGCAACTGGGAGTGCGCCGCCTCGTCTACATCTCGCTCGTCCAGGCCGCGATTGGCGTCACGCAATACCTCACTCACGTGCCCGCGGCCCTGGTCGAACTCCATATCGTTGGCGCCATCTCGCTCACCATCAGCGTCACACAGTTTCACCTGCGCCAAAGCGCCCACGACCGCGACCCATCGATTCCTCGCAAGAACGCCCCCGCCTGACACTTTCCATCTGGGACGTATGGCCCTATCGTGACGAGTGGCGTCTCGAACAGACTCCTAGGTGAGGAGGTGCGTCATGGCACACGGATGGGGCTTCGGGGCCCTGGTAAATCTTGATCATTACGGCCACTACGTGAATTGGCATTTTCTCAGCATCAGTGTGTCCAATCTCGTAGTCATCGTACTAATGGTGGTCACGTTCATCGTGGCCCTCGTCGCACCCTTTCCGGGGCGCCGCAGTCGAAAGAGGCCGCAATGACGAATACTGAAATCGAACGCCAGTGGACGTCGCGACTACGTCGTGGCGTGGTGGCCAAGTTGCCGCCGGACAAGCTGCTCCCCGACACCCAACCCGCCTACGTCGCGTCGTGGATCTACGTCTTCGGGGTCACGACCATGGCCGCTCTAGCCATCGTCATCGCCACGGGTTGCGTCTTGGCCCTGGGCGGACCGCAGTGGTGGCACACAACCTGGCTGGGTCACTTCGTCAATTCCTTGCACCTGTGGAGCGTCGAAATCTTCTTCTTCGCCATGGTGATCCACCTCTGGGGCAAGTTCTCCATGGCCGCCTGGCGCGGCGGACGCTCACTCACGTGGGTGACCGGGGCGGTAACGTTCCTCGTTTCCATTCTCACCGCCTTCACCGGCTACGTCAGTCAGACCAACTTCGACTCACAGTGGATCGCTACCCAGGCCAAAGACGGCATCAACTCCACCGGCGGGGGAGCATTCTTTAACGTACTGAACCTCGGCCAGATGCTGATGTGGCACATCGTCTTGTTGCCGATCGGCGCCGTGCTCCTCACGGTGCTGCACGTCGTCATGGTCCGCATTAAGGGTGTCGTGCCCCCAATTTCAGAGTCGGCGGAGGTGACGTCGTGAGGAAGAAGGCGTTTCGACCCGACGTGGACGCCCCCGAATGGCGAGGACGCTACGCCCCCTACGACATCATCAAGGAGGGCACCATCGCGCTCGTGGTGGTTGCGATTCTCACGGTTGCCCTCGCCGTGGTCTTCAGTTCTCCCGACGAGAAGGCGATCACCATCAAAACATGGTCCAACGCAGACCCGATTGACTTCGCCCAGACCGCGGTCAGCGAACTCAATGGCACGTCGGGGGTCGCCGGTTACGGCGCGCCGTATAACCATGGTGGACCCGCTCAAGGATGGGGCTTCCTCTCACCCGCAAAGTGGGTGGGCGTGCACATCGACATCCACACCGCGAACGACTTCGTCCTCGATCCCTTAAAGGCCCAACCGGCCCAGCCGGCGTTGACCGCGGCGCTCGCGCGTTGGACGTCCGCGTCCAGCACCACGCAATCTGCGTGGGCCAACGCGTACGGCAACGCCGACGCCAAGATGACCTTTACCAACCAACGGGTGAACGTTCCCACCACCTCCGCGGGCCCGGTACCGGTGTTAATCAACGACCTCACCATGATGGCGCGATCGGGGGCACTCGACCAAGCCCTGGTGACCCAAAACGGTTTCTACACGACCAACTACACCAAGCCACTCCTGTTCTTGTCCGACGGCTCCTACCTGGCCAACCTGGCCGACAAGCAACACCTAGGTGGCGATCAGTGGGGCATGATGAACGAGACGGGCAGCTGGCCCGGCCAGGCGTGGCTGTGGCTCTACACCTTCTGGTACCAGGTTCCGCCCTACAACACCAGCGCCAGTGGTGACTTCTTGGTGTGGGGCACGATGATGATACTCACCGCAATCTTGATTTTCGTCCCTTTTATTCCGGGACTACGTTCGATCCCGCGGCGCCTCAAAATCTATCGCGTCATCTGGCGCGAACACTACGCCGAGCACGAGAGTTAACCGCGCGTCGGCGCGCGCCACGACGGTTTCGAACTTGCCGCGTCCAGTGCGACAACGGATTCAATTTCGCGCGCGACCGCTAGCAACGTCCACTCCTGGTGGGGTCGACCGACCAACGTCAGACCCACCGGGAGCCCTTCGACGAATCCCATCGGTACCATGAGGATCGGCCAACCAGCGACCGCCGCCGCCATGATCGACGGCGAGACGTACTTCGCGTTATCACCGTTGACGAGGTCGCTCTTCCACGCCGGACCGTAGGCGGGCGACACGATGACGTCCTCGTCACCGAGGACCGACGTGAGACACGTGTCGACGGCCCAATGCACGTTGCGCGCACGCGCCGCGCGGTAGGCCTCCGTGTCACAACCCCCACTGGCCAGCGCGCGCTCGAAGAACTCGTGACCGAAGTAGCGCTGCTCCACGTTGGCGTGGTCATTCTCGAAGGCCACCACCTCCGCCAAGGATCGCACGCCCTCTCCGCGTCGCTGACCCAAGTAGGTGTCCATGTCGTCGAACAGTTCAGCGAGCATCACGGTGAGCTCGTCATCGAAATCGCCCGGTCCGGGAAGTCCCCCCTCACGTCGAGGAACGTGGCGCCCGTCACGGCGAAGTTGACTCATCACGTCGTCGAAGAGTGCGTCGGTGCCGCGATGACCCGTACGCCAATTGGGGGCTTCCACGAGTCGCGCTGCCACGGAGACTCGTGGCGCCTGCGAACCCGATAAGACGCCGTAGAGCAACTCGAGGTCCTCGACATGGCGCGCCATCGGCCCGGGACTGTCCTGAGAATGACTGATCGGCACGACGCCGACGCGCGAGACGTTGCCCACGGTAGGTTTGAGGCCCGCGACGCCGTTCAGCGAGGCGGGACAAGTGATGGATCCGTCGGTCTCGGTGCCCACGGCCAAGGGCACGAGTCCCGCCGCCACCGCCGCTCCCGAACCCGACGACGAACCCCCCGCCGAACGATCCAGGGCCCAGGGGTTGGCCACCAGCCCCGTACTCGCCGAGTAGCCGCTCGTCGAATACGGTGAGCGGATGTTGGCCCACTGGCTCAAGTTCGTACTGCCCAAGATGATTGCGCCGGCGTCGCGCAGACGCGTTACCAACGCCGCGTCGCGCGCGGGTCGACCGACCAGCGACGTGGATCCGGCGCAACCTGGCAGTCCCTCAGCCTCGATGTTGTCCTTTATCATGATCGCCACGCCGTGCAGAGCTCCGAGAATCTCACCGCGGGCACGTTGCTCGTCGCGCTCGACGGCAACGCGCCGGGCATCATCGCTGAGCGCCACCACCGATCGCAGAGCCGTGCCGTCACTCGCATCAATCTGGCCGATGCGCTCCAGCAGGATCTCGACAACATCGCACGACGTGAGGGCGGCGTCCTCGAGGCGGCGCAGACTCTCTCGAGCGCCCAGATAGGCGACGTCGACACTGTGCGGGTGCGGATCGTTCACGGAATTCTCCTCAGTCGCCGGTGACCGGCAACGGGGTGCGTAAGACCTCGCCCGCACGAAATTCTTTGCGCTGACCGCCGCTCAGGATCCACGCCGACGACGCACCCTGGACTTCCCACTCCTCGGGTCCGCCCACGAGGGCGGTCTGCTCGTCGACCCCCACCACCGTGACCGCTTCGTCACGTCCCACGAGGAAGCGCGTTGCCACGTCGGGCATCCGCTTCACGAAGGCGTCAAAGTGGGGAATCACGCGAAGGTGCGATAACAATCCCAGACCCGCCGTTCCGCCTTCGCGCGGATGACGGATCGTCGGGACCCACGCTGCCATCACCATGGCCCCCGCACTGCAACCGGCCAACGCGGCGCCGGCGCGCCACTGGGCCTCGATCGCCGACCAGAGGGCGGTGTCACGAAGGGTGTCGGCGAGAAAATTCGGATTTCCGCCCGAGAGGTAGATGAGACCGGCCCCGTCGACGAGTTTGACGATCTCGGGGTCATCGGCATCCTCGCGTGTTGCGACGGGAACAGTGACCGGCGTCACGCCGAGGCGCTGCGCCTGCTCAACACCCATGCGGTGCCACTTCTCGACGACCGCGGGCCCGTCGGGTACCGACGCGGTCGCGATCTGCACGTAGCGCGGCGCGCGACCTTTAAGGAGCCTCGCCTCGAAGTCAGCCATGACGGGCAAGTACTCGCCCGAGCCCACGAGAGCGATTGGGCCGGCCTGATCAGAGTTGTCTTCCATGGCCTACTTTCGTCGTCGCGACATTCATCTCAGCCACGGTATCGTTTCACGCCTTCGACTCCGCCGCGGTGGTAGACCTAGTGGCCGCGAACTATCCCCGTCGATACGATGTGCGTCCATGGGACTGGCCACCTACAAGAGCTGCTCGTTGAGCGAAAAGCGCGCAGTGTTGCGAACGTTCTGGTCAGGGAGCACCGACGAGTCCAACAAGGTCAACGGTGCGGCGCGCGAATACGCTCCCTACGCCCTGATTCTCGTCGCCGTCATCACGTTCGAACTCGTCGTGATCGCCGCCCTCTTGATCGTCCGCACCAACGCGTGGGCCGGGGTCGCCACGGGTGCCGACGTGATCTCTATGTGGTGCTTATGGTGGACGGCCGTGTGTCACAGGAGAATGAACGCCCGGTCGCCCTCACCGTCGTAGTGAGATCACGGGTACTTCGTTTGGCCTCGAGAAGCCCGAGGCGCTCCACTGAATAGGATCCACCACGTTTCGTGGAGACGATGGGGATCGAACCCACGACCTCAGGCTTGCAAAGCCCGCGCTCTACCAACTGAGCTACATCCCCGACAAGACACCATTCTACTCGCCGTCAGGCCACCCCCTCCCCCTCGTGACCCATTCGGCGATCGGCACGCGCCCGTCGGCGATCGACTCGTAACAATTGGCGCTCGACGTCGGCCCAGTACAGCGGCGATTCTTCCACCGCGACGCCAGCGTCGTCCGCGCGAGAAAAGATGGTGAAGGCCACGGCCCACATGGGAACGTAACTGCCGAGTTTGGCCACGAAACCCGCGAGTTGTTGATCGAATAATGGCGTCATGTGCAGGAGCGATTTCTGGTGATGCAAGTCAGGGTAAAGCGAGTGGCGAGCAAAGATCCACACGAACGAGAGACTGGTGACTACGATCGACGCGGCGAAGATGAAGCCGGCGCGTCCGACCGGTGACAATCGCTTGGCGCCGGGCATGACGCCGAGCGCGGGAATCCACAAGACGACCCCGCACGCCAGGACCACCGCCACCGTCGCCACGCGAAACCACGTCAACCGCGCTCCCTCGTCCACGACCGGTGTCGAGAGGGTGAGCGTGCCTACGACCGTGACCATGACCATCGACGCTGCGGGGTGCGCGAGGCGCCGCGTGAACGCGTCGACCGGTTCTGGGCGCGTCATGGCCACGAGCCGGCTCGTCGACGCACTCGACAACATGAGGGGCGCCACTCCCAACATGATGACGAGCCGTTGCAGGGTCGCCACGCTGAGCGAGACCGACGCGGCCAGGTCGCCCACCGGCCACAAGACCACGGCGGCGAGGATCACCCAGGCCGATGCGGCGCGTACGCGATAACGGTGTTCGCGAACGAACCAGACGTGGCCCCCACCCAGCACCACCGTCACCCCGAGAATCACCGGGTGGAGGTGAAACGGTGGCACTCAACTATCCCTGAGTGACGATGCGTCCCTGGACTACGGCGTCGTGCAGGGCCGCGTAATCGCGGGCGTTGCGCTCGCGATACGCCTGAGCGAAGTCCGAAATCGCCTCATCAAAGCGCAAGCTTCCGCCGATGTATCCCGCGAGTTGCGCCGACGTGCCCGAGCGAGCGTGGGCTCGCGCGAGCGTCCAGGCGCAGATTCGCCCGTACGCCTCGAGAAGGGTGTCGTCGAGTCGTTCGACGTCGATGCTCGCGCGGTGGTCGTAGAGCTGACGCACGTAAAACGAGCGCGAATTACCGGCGACTTCCACCTCACCCCAACCGAGAAACGCGTCGGGCGTCACCTGCATCACGCGTTGGCCGTGGACGACGCGGCTGGCCGGCTCGTCAGTCGCCTCACGCTCTCGGGCGCGCGCAACGACCGAACGTTGCGCCTCTTTGATCTGCAAGAAGAAGGTGTCACGATGATCTCGTCCACACAACAACGCCGCGAAACACTCTGTTCCCACCGAACCGACGCCCACCACGTGGCGCGCCACGTCGAGGGCGGTGAACTGACGCAAGAGCACCTGACGATCCGTCGGGAGCGAGGAGCCGTAACGATTCACGAGGCCCAGTAAGTCGTCCGCACTCACCCCTGTCTCGTCGGGTCCGTCGAGGTGTGAGAAGTGCGGCGGATCGTCAACGATGCGCGGTTCCTCACCGCCCGTCACGAAGCGCCGATAGGCGTGATCGTCGTCGGTGCCGCGCAGGTGTTGCAGGACGTCTTCAATACGACGGCGGGCGACGTCAGTAAACGCACCACGTAGGTCCTGCATCAGCGACGAGGTCGTCAGCGACGAATACCAGACGTCGAGGCGGGTTTCCTCGGCGAAACGTCGAATCGCGACGCGGTATTCGCGCGCGACCGCCCGCGCGAGTTTCTCTTGGGCACTGTGGCGCAGACCTAACGAATCACCGGCGATCACCAGCGACGTGACCAGGCGCTTCAAATCCCATTCGAAAGGTCCCTGGTCGGTCTCGTCAAAATCGGTCAAGTCGAATACCAGTCGACGTTCGGGCGAGGCGAAGACGCCGAAATTGGCGAGGTGGGCATCGCCACAGACCTGGACGGTTAGTGGCGCACTGGGCCCCCGGGCCAGGTCCTCGGACATAAGTAGCGCCGAACCCCGCAAGAACGACAGCGGGTTTTCGAGCATGCGTCGCCACCGCAGTGGTGCGAGGGACGGAACGCGGTCCTCGACTTGACTCTCGAGTCGTTCCACCGGGTCGTACCCCTCGGGGCGGTCCGCCAGCATTGCCAGAGACCCGCGTGAGGTAAGGAAACGCCCCCCACGGCCCTCGAGGCGACGTTGAGCGACGGTCGTCCTATCGGCCTTCTTCACGCCAGTGACTCCTTGTTCGATGTCCGTTGAGCGACGCGGGGACCAACGCGCGTCAAAATCAACACACTCAAGATGCAGTCCGTGATCATGATGACTCCCGGGAAGAGGGCCCCCGCCGTCGTGAAATGCTTCAGGGTCAAGAGCGTAATGCCCGTGTTGAGGGTCCCCAGAACAAACATCCGTGGCGTCTCCGTCTCGGGTCGATGCCAGGACTTTCGATAGGTGGGCAACGCAGCGATGAAGTCCGCCGCCACGAAGGACACCAGGGCGACGGTTGGTTCATTGATGACCGCCCAGAACACCAGACCAGCCAGCGACACCACGCCGCAGATGACGTCCACCCGATCGATTCGCCACACGGCGTGAGAATTCTTGAACGAGGTGACCACCACGACCAGGGGGGCGAAGCCCAACGCCAGGGTCATGATCGACGCCAATCCCACGTGCTGTTGGACCTCGACGATGAAGGCCAGGATTCCTTCGAGGGCCCAGAGTCCCCAGGTCACACGATGCGGCGAGGTCGTCCCGCGCAGGGTGTCGCGAACGTAGGACGTCGCCCCAACCATCGAGAGACCAGCGGCGAGAAAGACGAATCGGGGGTCGAGCACCCCTCCAGTCTGCCCGCTGGGACTTTTTCTTCCACCACGGCGTGACATTCCCCGCCCAGGGGGGGCCGTTTCGTCTGGTGTAGATTATGTACCCCTGGGGGCTATAGCTCAGTCGGTTAGAGCGCGTCACTGATAATGACGAGGTCGTAAGTTCGATTCTTACTAGCCCCACCACAGCCCCACCACAGCCCTACTACGCCCCACCACGGCCCCACGACGAGGAACATGGTCCAACGGTCGTGCTTCTGGGGTTCACCGCGACCACCCTCGCGTCGGAATTCACAGGACGAAGACCAGTTCCCTCGTCCCAACTGTCCGTGCCGACCGACGACCCTCCAGGGCATTTCGTCGATCGCTACGTACCATTGCGCTCGCGGTGTCCGCATCCGGGCCAACAGCACGGTCTGCGTTGCCCTTGTTCTAATTCCTCCCGGGTCCGACGAATGCGCCGTTCTCGGGTCACCTTCTGCTTGGCGTCTTCAATCCAGCAGATGAATTCGTTACGAGCCAGGGGCGTAATGTCCATCCAGGCCTCGAGAGCGGTGGGATTGATGATCAACGTTTCACGTAAATCGCCGGGAAGTCTGTGCACCACTCCACCGGGTACGCGGACGCCGCTCATACTGCGACAGTACTGGAATCGGGCGAATTCTGTCACGCTGGGAACTTCGAAGATCGCAAGCATAAATTCACCGGTGCGCCGATGGACCCGGGACGGACGATGAGCGCCGCTTCCGGTTTTCGTCGATGATTGTCAATCACGTCGGCAACTGGTGTAATGGTTATGGTTTCGTTGCACCAGCGTTCGAAAATTAGATGTCCAGAAGCGGAGTGCGCTCGGAACAGACTGTTCGTAGATTCTCTTTGGTGGACAATCTCGACGACATCAGATGGCGTGCGGTGCAACTTCGCGACGTGAGCGCGACCGACATCTTCGTAAATGGCGTCTCCTCCACGGGTGTCTACTGACGGCCCGGATACGCATCGCGAATCCCCTACGTCGCAACACCGAATTTTTCGCTTCACCCGTTGACGCCGGATACCGTCCATGTCAACGGTGCCGACCCGACCACGAGCACGCTGTGGATCCCTCTCTCGCCGCAGTGATCTCACTGTGTCGCCAACGCGAACAAGGCGATCTTGACCTAGGGTCGTTCGCGGCGAACGTTGGCTATAGCGAGGGTCACCTCCGTCGAAGATTCTCCCAGGCCGAACAACTCCGTGAGGAGTGCAGCATGAGTGGACTCGCCCTCACTAAAGATCACTCGGGCGCGACTCACATCTCGGCTGTACTCGCGGGGCTGATCAACGTCGCCACTCCCATCTCGACAGTGGTCATCGCCGTGTTCCTCCTACGCCAAGAACGCCTCGTGCCCCGGGTCATCGGCGGGCAGGTCATCGGGCTACTGGGGGTCATGGTGGTCATCGGAGTCTGGAACGGCTGTGGCGCAAGCCAGCTCTTGGGAATCGGTGCTTACTTCTTCGCCGTCATTTGCCACGGCTTCGGTTTCTCCTACGCCCGGGGTCACTTGAGCGCGTTACCCCACTCGCCCGTCGCTTTGGCCACCGGTCAGGTGATGTGCGAGACCATCCAATTGCTGTCCTTCTCGTTGGCTTCCGGCCACCTCCACGCCGACCGCCCGACGTCATCACCGGTGGCGTTGGGTGCACTGGACGTCCTGGGAACAGGCGTGGCGTACATCTCAAATTTCCACGTCGTCCGTCGTGCCCCGGCGACGATCGCGAGCGGCGTGACCTACCTCACACTCGACTGTGCCGTTGTCGTGGGTATCGCTTTTCTCGGTGAATCCGTGAGTTGGAACGAGCCGCTTGGGGCGCTGTTGATCATCGCGGGCGCCGCCCTCACCCACCACCGCCGTACTCGTCGATCCCCTCGCGTGAACGGCAACGGGCGCACAGATATTACGCGCTGACGCAAGAGAAGCGCGGGTCGCGCTACCGTACCGTGATGACCGACGTCGACCTCAGCGTGCTCTCGGCCAGCCGACGTGGTTCGTTCCCCCTTCGGGGATACCTGGCGCGACCCGAGGGTGCCGGACCGTGGCCCGGTATGGTGCTCGTGCACGAAATCTTCGGCGTTGACGACGTCATGCGTCGACACGCTCAGCGCATGGCGAGCGCCGGGTACCTCACGCTCGCGGTCGACCTCTTTTCGGCTGGGAACGCTACCCGCTGCGTCATCTCGACGATGCGCGCCCTCTTCAGTGGTACGGGTCGGGCGTTCGCCGACATCGAAACGGCGCGCCAGTGGTTGCGCGACGCGCCCGAGTGCACCTCCAAGGTCGGCGTCATCGGCTTTTGTTTGGGCGGGGGTTTCGCGCTGGCGGTCGCCGACGCGGGCTTCGACGCGGTCACGGCGAACTACGGCCAGCTACCCAAGAACCTCGAGGCCATCCTCGCGCGCGCGTGTCCGGTGGTGGCCTCCTACGGCGCGAAGGACCGCACGCTCAAGAACGCTGCCGCGACACTAGATCAGGCTCTCACCGCCGCCGGGGTCGTTCACGACGTCAAGGAGTACGAGGCCGCGGGACATTCCTTTATGAATGACGCCGCGGTGGGACCGCGACCGCTTCGGCCGATCCTCAAGGTGGCGGGCATGGGACCACGGCCCGAGGCCGCCGCGGACGCGTGGCGCCGTATCGAGAACTTCTTCGACGTGCACCTCACGCACGGCGACTAGGACGATTCGTCGGCGTCGCGATCTCGCTGAAAATTGTCGAAAACGTCCATCAGCGCGCCAAGAGCGTCGTCACTGAGGTCGTCGGGTCCGACGCGACCTGCCAAAGCGATGGTGGCGCGGATCTGCTCGAGGTAGGCGCCGCAGGCGTCACATCCCGATAGGTGCTTTTCCAGTCGGCGACGATCGCGACGCGCGAGTTTGCCCTCCAGATAGTCCCCGATGAGCGCGACCGCGTCACGGCAATTGATGCTCCTCACTAATTCCATTCGCGACCTCCTTTCGCAACTCGCTCGACGACTTCTCGGATATGGGCTCGCGCTCGGTGCAGAACCACCCGCGTATTGGCCTCGGACAACTCCAACAGTGATGCGACCTCACCAGTAGATAGTCCCTCGACATCGCGCAACGTTACGACCGAACGTTGTGTCTCGGGTAGTTCCGCGATGGCGGCGTGAATCGCGGCGGCCACCGCGGAATTCGACTCGCTCTCGGCCAAGACATCAGCGAACGAGACGGGCGGTTCCTTCCACATCCCCTCGGTGTTAAACCGACTACCAGCGACCGGGTCGGTGGGATCGGTGGGCACTTGGCGCTTCTCCCGCGTTCCGGTGGAGCGGGCCCGATTGGCCACGATGCGAAAGAGCCACGTTTTGAAGCTCGCGCGCCCCTCGAAGCGCTCCGCACCCTTGAGGACCGCCATCCACGTGTCCTGGGTGACGTCTTCAGCGGTCGAGGTCGAATTCACGTAGTAGCGAGCAATTTGCAAGAGTGCGGGTTGATAGCGCTGGACGAGCGTGCGAAACGCCTCGCGGTCGCCGGTGAGGAATCGCCGGAGGAGTTCTTCATCGTCCACGTCAGAGACCGTAGCCGAGTTTCAAAAAAGTTTGTAACGCCGTCGACTTCATCGTGACTCTGTAGTGAGCGTCGCGCTCACGGCGTCACGTGGCGTCAATGACTCCGGAGTTATGAACAATGGGAATCTCTAGAAAAACCGTAGCAACATTCGTTATCGCTCCCTTGCTAGCCACTGGCTCGCTCGCCTTACTCAGTGTCGCGCCGACCGCCGCCAGCGCCGTCACGTCGCACTCGACGATGACCGCGCATTCTTGGACCGGCAAGATCACCACGCGGGACGCGAAGGTGGGCTCGACTGGGACCTTTGGCTTCGTGTCCGAGATGAAGACCTACACCGTGCACTACAGCGCAATGACCAAATTTGAAATGGGTTGTCACCTGATGTCACACCACGCTGCAACACCATGAAGTAATGAACTTGAGTGAGTGGGCCAACGTGCAAGGGGTACATCCTCAGACCGCCTACCGGTGGTTCCGCCAGGGAACGCTGCCGATCCCCGCGCGAAAGATGGGGCGACTTATTCTCGTCGGCGATCTCGAAACGTCAAGTCCTGATGCGGGCATTACCGCCGTCTACGCTCGCGTCTCTTCGGGCGACCAACGAGCAGACCTTGATCGTCAGGTGGCGCGTGAGCGTCTGGGCTGGTCGCAGGGTCATTCGATCGATCTCGTCGTCACCGAAGTCGGCTCCGGACTCAACGGCAAGCGACGCAAATTCCTCGCTCTGCTCACTGACCCGTCCGTGACGACGATTGTGGTCGAGCATCGTGATCGCTTCGCCAGATTCGCCTCCGAGTACGTCGCTGCGTCGCTGGAGGCCAACGGACGACGACTCGTCGTGGTGGACGACACAGAAGTCGACGACGACCTCGTTCGTGACATGACCGAGGTGCTGACGTCGTTCTGCGCTCGCCTCTACGGTCGTCGTGGGGCCGCCCACCGAGCGGCGAAAGCGTTGGCGCCAGCGCAGGAGTCGACCGATGCCGCGTAGGTACTGCCCATCCGAGGGCCAGATCATTCAGGCTTTCACCTTCGCGCTCGACCCCACGGACGAACAGGCGGCAAAGATCAGTCGATTCTTTGGAGCGCGTCGCAAGGCCTTTAACTGGACGCTCGATCAGTTGAAGTTCGACGTCGATCGTTACCACGAGACCGGCGAGTCAACCAGCGCACCTTCGTTCTACTCCATGCGCAAACGCTGGAACGCGCAGAAGAACGAAGTCTGCGTGAACGCCGAAACCGACGAAGTCTGGTGGTCCGAGGTCTCGAAGGAGGTCTTCGCCGACGGCGTGCGCGGCGCCACTGACGTCGACTGGCGCTGGCAGAAGTCGCGAGCGGGCACGATCAAAGGTCGCAAGGTCGGCTTCCCCCGTTTCAAGAAGCGTGGCAAGGACCGCGACCGATTCTCCTTTACTACTGGGGTAATGAGGCTCGAAGCCGACCGGCGTCACCTCACGTTGCCGGTGCTCGGGACTCTGCGCACCCACGAGAACACGCGACGCATCGAACGGCTGATTGCGCTTGATCGAGCGAAGGTGCTGTCGGTGACGGTCTCTCGCCAAGGAGAGGGCATTATTGCGTCGCTGCGGGTGAGTGTCGCTCGCCCCCAGCGGGCTCGCGTTGCCCAACCCGACTCCACTGTCGGCATCGACGTAGGCGTGCGACGACTGGCGACGGTCGCGACTACTACCGACGTGATTGGCGAACTCGCGAACCCCCGAGCCCTCGAACACCGACTCAAAGAACTACGTCGACTCCAGCGCCAGCGGACTCGTCGAACCCGTGGTTCACGACAGTACAAAGAGACCGCCGCCAAGATCGCCCGCCTTCACGCCGAGGTGGCACACCTACGCCACCACACCATCCACGTCTTCACCACGTCTCTCGCCAAGACCCACGGCGTGATTGTGGTCGAAGGTTTGGATGCGGCGTCACTGCTGCAACAGAAAGGTCTCCCCAGCGCGCGTTCGCGTCGTCGTGGCCTCTCTGACGCAGCACTCGGAGAGATCCGACGTCAGCTTCGCTACCAGTGTCCTTGGTACGGGTCCACCTTGATCGAAGCCGATCGGTTCTTTCCTTCATCAAAGACGTGCCACGCGTGTGGTCACGTTCAAGTAATTGGTTGGCAGGAGCACTGGACCTGTGAAGAATGCTCTTCATCACATCAGCGCGACGACAACGCCGCTATCAATCTCGCCCGTTGGGCGAGCCTGGGTTCAGTTGGAGCCCCGGTGAAGCGTGGAGCCGAGCATCAGACTGAGTCTCACTCAGCGGCTGGCGATGACACGCGGAAGGGAAGTCCGGCGTTAGTCGGGCAGAACAACTCCGCGAGGAGTGCAGCAGGAGTGGACTCACTAAAGATCACTCAGTTGCAACGGTAATGCGGCGATGCTCAAGAAGGGGACGGCGCTCATCGTGACGGGGGCCCTGAAGGACAAGGTAATCACTGCGACGAAATTCAACCTGTGATTCTGGCGCCAGCGTGCCCAACCCGTGGCGCGCTGGCGCCAGCATTCTCTTTCCCCGGAGGGCAATGCAGCGAGAACGTCGACCCTCGTTGGCCATTGACGTGACCGCGGAACTTTCCAACGATCAGCGCGTTGAGTTAGCGTGGGCGCAAAGACTAAAGGGAGTGTCATGGCCGTCGACCGTTCAGCCCTATCGGATGTCGAGCGTGAGCGGGCGTCCGTCTTTCACTCCTGGTCGGCCCAGAACACCATCAATCCTTTGATGGTCAAGGACGCCAAGGGTGTCTACGTCACTGACGAAGCGGGCACGACGTACCTGGACTTCTCGTCGCAGTTGGTCAACGTCAACATCGGCCACCAACACCCCGCCGTCGTTGCGGCCATCCAAGAACAGGCCGCGTTGCTGTGCACCATTGCGCCCCAGCACGGCAACGTCGCACGCACTCGCGCGGCCGAACTCGTGCTTGACCACTCCTTCGAGGGCGCCCAAAAGGTCTTCTTCACCAACGGCGGTACCGAGGCGGTGGAGCACGCGGTCCGCATGGCGCGCCTTCACACCGGACGTCACAAGATTCTCTCGCGCTATCGCAGCTACCACGGTGCGACGTCGACCTCGATCAACCTCACTGGCGACCCGCGTCGGTGGGTGAACGACTACGGTACCGCCGGCGTAGTGCACTTCTTCGGGCCGTTCTTGTATCGCTCGCAGTTCTACGCCACCAGCGAAGCTGAGGAGTGCGCTCGCGCGCTCGAACACCTCGAGTCGACCATTCAATTCGAAGGACCTTCCACGATCGCCGCCATAATCCTCGAGTCGGTGCCGGGCACCGCGGGCATCATGGTGCCACCCCCCGGTTACCTCCAAGGAGTGCGCACGCTGTGCGACCGCTACGGCATTGTCTACATCGCCGACGAGGTCATGTGCGGATTCGGTCGTACCGGTTCGTGGTTCGCCTACCAGCAACACGGCGTCACGCCGGACCTCGTCGTTTTCGCCAAGGGCGTCAACTCGGGGTACGTCCCACTCGGTGGCGTCGTCATCAACGAGGCGATCTGTGCGACGTTTGGCGACCGCGTCTACCCCGGGGGCCTCACCTATTCGGGCCACCCGCTGGCGTGCGCCTCGGCGGTCGCGTCTATGGAGGCGATGGAGTCCGAGGGCATCATCGACAACGCCCGGCGCATCGGCGATGACGTCCTACGCCCGAGCATCGAGGCCTTGGCCACAAAGCACCCAGTAATCGGCGACGTGCGCGGCACGGGCGTCTTCTTCGCC
>DATCEX010000009.1:0-47996 GCA_036509795.1 Acidimicrobiales bacterium | reverse complement strand
CAGTGCGCTTAAGGAACGAGGACTGATCGAGACCCGTCCGGGCGACGACGACCCCGGGGCGGTGGCGCTGTTGCACAAACTCGCCCAGGTGTCGCGTAAGCGCTGGCCCGAGAGCGCGACCCCGGGACCGCGACGTATCCCCGTGCGCGGGTCGTCGTGACGCGTCCTCACCCTCCCCGGGCGACCACGGTGTTGTTGGTACGCCATGGCGCGACGGCCACCACCGGCAAGGTCCTGCCGGGGCGCGCCGCTGGACTGCACCTGTCCGACAAGGGTGTCGCCCAGGCCCGCGCCGCCGCGCTACGACTCGGCGATCTCAGCACCGCGCCAAGCGCTCTGTACGCCTCACTCCTGGAGCGCACCCGCGAGACCGCGGCACCCATTGCGACCGCGCTGAAGCTCAAAGTCAAGACGGACAGGGGACTACTGGAGTGCGACTTCGGCGACTGGACCGGCAAGACCCTGGCGTCGCTACGCAAGAAGCCCGAGTGGCGTGCGGTGCAACATTCCCCGAGCACGTTTCGATTCCCTAACGGCGAATCCTTCACCGAGATGCAGTTGCGTATCTGGACGACCCTCGAGCGACTCGCGCTCGCCCACGCGGGCGAGACCATCGTGGTGGTGAGTCACGCCGATCCCATCAAGGCGGCCGTCACCTACGCCCAGGGGGTCCCCCTCGACCTCTTCCAGCGCACGGTCATCTCGACGTGTTCGATCAGCGCCGTCGTGCTCACTGACTCGACGCCGATCGTGTTGAGCGTGAACAACACCGGCACTCTCACCGAGCTCATCGCCTCATGAAGTACGAGTTCGACGCCCCCGACAAGATCATGGTCGGCGTTCGTGGTGACGTGGGTAATCGCCTCTTCCTCCTCCAGGCGCGCCAGGGGCGACGACTCGTCATCCTCAAGTGCGAGAAGGTACAGCTCGCCGCACTGGCCCAGTGGATCTCCCAGGTCCTCGACGACTTGGGTCGTCCCGGTAACCTCCCCGACGATTTCACGCTGGAGGCCGAGTACGAGTCGGATTTCTCGGTGGGCGACATCGCCATCACGGTCGACGAGGAGCGCGACGTCATCGAAGTCACGTTCGAATCGGTCGAGGACGACGAGAACGTCGCGACGATTACCCTGAGCAAAGAATGGGCCGGCGGACTCGCGATCGCCATCACCCGACTCGTCGAGGCGGGTCGGCCCCCGTGTCCCTTGTGTGGGGGACCCCTGGATCCGCGAGGGCACGATTGCCCGCGCACCAACGGGCACCGCGCGCCCGCGCGCTAAGCGTGCGACGCGAGGACCAACTCGAACTGCTGCGCCACGGGTCCATCAACGTCGAAGGACGCGTCGCGGGTTCTTCGAATCAGGCGTTACTGGTGAGCGTCGCCCTCGACGGCGTCACCGGGCTCGCCTGTTACAAGGCCGAGGCCGGTGAACGGCCGTTGTGGGACTTCGACGACGGACTCTGGCGCCGTGAAGTGGCCGCGTGGGAACTGGATCAACTGCTCGGCACCGATCTCGTGCCGACGACCATCGCCCGCGACGACCTGCCCTTCGGCGTGGGGTCCCTGCAGTGGTGGATCGACGACGCGACCGACGACCACTACTTCACTCTGCGCGAACACGACGCACTCAGCGAGTGGTTCGCCGACTTGTGCGCCTTTGACGTCGTGGCCAACAACGCCGATCGCAAGGGCGGACACATCCTCTACGACGCGCAGCGTTGTTGGGCGATCGATAACGGTCTGTGTTTCCACGAAGAGGAAAAACTACGCACGGTGATCTGGGAATACGCCGGGGTCGCTCTCCCCGACCGCCTGAAGGGTCCCCTCGCCCAACTCGCCGGCGGAGAACACGGGGACTTGGGTTTCTATCTCAGTGGTGACGAGGTGGCGGCCACCCGCCGACGGGCGACCAACCTCCTCGCCGCGGGCTGCTTCCCCCTGCCCGACGAGGACAGGGACTGGCCACCGTATCCCTGGCCGCTCATTTGATGTCGACAACAGCGACGTGAGCGTGACGCGACGGTGCGTCGAGCACCCTTAAATCAACGGCAACAAGTCATGCTCGAGTTCGGGAACACCGGACTCGAGCATGAAGAAGGTGACGATCGCACCGACCCCGAAGAAGCCCGCCGCCCACCAGAACGCCACGGCGTATCCGTGGATCGTCGCTGCGGTGGCGTTCACCTTGCACGACAGTTCGCCCGCCGTCTTGACGCACCCGACCCGGCGTGACGTGATGACGGCAATCGTGTTGAGTAGCGCCGTGCCCACCGATCCGCCAATTTGTTGTGAGGTGTTGACCATGGCTGACGCCGCACCGGCGTCGCGCGGTTCGATACCCGCCGTCGCGCTGGCCGTCGAGGGCGCGAAGATGAGTCCGAGTCCGAGTCCGGTCAAGATGAGCCCGGGAAGGACGTGGCCGAAATAATCGGAGTTCGCTGGCAAGCGAGTGAACAAGATCATGCCCATCATGGACAGCAACATGCCGACGGGAACCAGGGGTCGCGGACCCACGAGGGCCAACAATCGCGCACTGGCCAGGGACGCCGAAAGGGCCAGGGCGCCCACGAGGGGCAAGAAGAGGACACCCGTCTTCAGTGGTGAGTCGTGCAGCGTGTTCTGCAAGTAATACGCCAAGAACAACGAAATGGCGAAGATGCCCAAGCTCGTGATGAACAGCGCGATCAAGGATCCGCCACGGGTGCGATTGGTCACGATGCGCGTCGGCAACAAGGGGAATCGTGAACGACCCTGCCACTTCACGAAGAAGAACATCAAGACGCCGCCGGTCACCAAACTCATCCAGGTATCGACGTTGCCCCAGCCGGTCGTGACGGCGCGACCGAGCCCAAAGACGAGAGCGAAGAGCCCCGCGCTGCCCAGCACCGAACCCACCAAGTCGAGATGGGTTGGTTGCTCGGTGCGACCACTCTCGACGAAGAGCATCACACCGACGAGCGACAGCGCGGCGAAGAAGACGTTGATCCACAAACACCAACGCCACGATTCCCACTGCGTCAAGGCACCACCCAAGATCAGACCTATCGCCGCGCCCGAGCCGCCGACCGCCCCAAAGATCGAGAACGCCTTGGCGCGTTCGCGCGGTTCACGAAACGTCGTGGTGAGCGACGCCAACGCCGCGGGTGCCAACAGCGCGCCGAAGGCGCCTTGGATGGCGCGCGCCGTCACCAGAACGCCGAAGGTCTTGGCCGAACCACCGGCCGCCGAGGCCAGCGCGAATCCCACGAGCCCGACGATGAGCGCGTTGCGTCGCCCCCACAGGTCGCTCAGTCGTCCGCCGAGGAACATCAAGGAACCAAACGCCAGCGCGTAGGCCGTGATCAACCACTGGCGGTTGGCCGACGAGAAGTTGAGATCGACCTGGGCGCGGGGCAACGCGATGTTGATCACCGTGGCGTCGAGGGCAACCATCAGTTGAGAGATGCTGACGGCTACTAGGGCCCACCACCGACGGGAGGGTGACGTGGGACTCACTCGCATATTGATGCCCCCTAGCCTAAAGAATTCGCCCGGTCGAGCGCAGCATCGTCGAGCGTGAGTTCTTCACAACGAAGAAAACAACGGCTTTACGAACGGGCCCTGAGTGCGGCGATCAACGCCGGAAGAACCGTACGGACGTCACCCACCACACCGAAGTCGCTGATGGCGAAGATCGCCGCGTCGGGGTCCTTGTTGATGGCCACGATGTTCGTCGCGCCCTTCATTCCCACCATGTGTTGGGTCGCACCCGAAATGCCACAGGCGATGTAGAGGTCCGGCTTGACCGTCTTGCCGGTCTGGCCCACCTGGTGTGAATAAGGAACCCAACCCGCGTCGACGATGGCGCGACTCGCACCCGGCGCGCCGCCGAGGAGCCGCGCGAGTTCCTCCACCAGTCCGTAGGACGCGGCGTCGCCCAGCCCGCGCCCGCCCGAGACCACGACCGCGGCGTCTTCTAATGCCGGGCCACTGCGCTCTTCGATGTGGCGGTCTCGAATGGTGGCGACCCGTGTCGTTGTTTCGAGCGTCACGGCGACGCGGGTCGCCACGGCCGTGGCGTCGTCGCGCACGACGAAGGACTTGGCTCGTACGACGATCAGCGACGGCGCGCCCGCGCGCGATCTCGCCAGCACCGTCTGGCTGCCGCCAAAAATTGGGTGCTCGGTGACCAGGTCGTCGCCATCGCGAAGTCCGGTCACGTTGGTGAGTACGGGGACGTCGAGGAGCGCCGACAGGCGTCCGGCGATGTCGCGACCGTCGTTGCTCGCCGGGATGAGGAGTGCATCGGGCGCCTCACCACGCACGAGTGCCGCCACGCTGGGGGCCACGACGTCCGCCGGAACGACGTCGCCGATGTCACCAAGATCAAAGAGTCGCTCAGCGCCACACGTCGCGACGGCCAGCGCCACGTCGTCACCGCGGGTGCCCCAGGACACGGCGCTCACCGTGGCGCCGAGACGTCGAGCCTCCGAGAGGAGTTCCTTGGACGTGGTGGTGATACCCGTACCCGTCGGTTCGGCGAGGACCCAGATCGTCGAGACGCTCACGACCCGCTCCCCGCGAGAACCTTGATCTGCTCCAGGAAGGCGACGATGCGTGCGGCGCCGTCACCGTCGTCAACGTACTTTTCACCGGCACCGCGGGTGGCACTCGTTTCGATGGACAGGACGTCTTGACGCGAGTCGAGACGGGATGCGTCAAGGCCGAGATCGGACACGCTGACGATGGTGATCGGTCGAGACTTCGCCGCCATAATGCCCTTGAAGGTGGCGTAACGCGGTTCGACGACTCCGGCAGTGACCGTCACCAGGGCGGGCAGGTCGGCGACGACTTCGTCGTAGCCCGCCTCGGTCTGACGATGAACGACCACCTGTTCGCCCTGTACGTGGACCGAGGTCGCGAACGTCACGGCGGGTAGCCCCAGCAGTTGGGCCAGTTGCACGGGGAGGGTACCGGTGTAGCCGTCGGAAGATTCGCAGGCGCAGACGATGAGGTCAGGCGTCTCGCGAGCGATGACCGCGGCGAGCACCTTGGCCGTGGCGAGAGCATCAGCGCCGCGCAATGACACGTCACTGACAATCGACGCACGCACCGCTCCCAGGGCCAGAGCGCTACGAATTCCCGTCACGTCGCTGGCGTCGCCCATCGAGACGAGAGACACTTCGCCGACACCGGCGGCCTCCACCAATCGTAGGGCCACTTCGACACCGTAGGTATCAGCCTCATCCAAGATCAACTTGCCCGAGCGGTTCAGGTGATACTCGGCGTCGAGTGATTGGGGTGACGTAGGGTCGGGAATTTGCTTAACGCACACAACAACGTTCATGAGACCAATCTAGGCAATTGTCACTCGCCGGTATCCGCGCGATGGTTCGCGCGGAGTTCCTGGGCGAGGAGCACGTCGTCAGTAATGAGCGAACCCACCGCGAGGTCCAACATTCGATCGATGTCGCGGTGCAGGTTCGGTGTCCACACGTGGAGTTCGACGCCGAGGTCCCGTGCTCGTTGGGCGACCGACGCGTCGACGCGCGAGAAGGGAAAGTGCGCTGACGTCAACTGGCTACGCACGACCTGATCCAGGATCGAGTCGGCGCTCCGGCGTTGGACGAGCCAGCCGACGCGTCGTTCGGGGTAGAGACGTCGGACCTCGTCGCAAATGGCGAGAGAGAAACTCGACACCAAACACCGTGGCGACTCGGGGGCGACGTCCAGAACGTCGCCCACCGCTCGCGCCACCGACAAGTTGTACGGAACCGAACGAGTTGATTTAATTTCAACGTTGATCCTCATCTCGCCGGCGGCCGCGAGAACGTCCGCGAGTTGAGCGACCGATGCCACGCGCGACACTTCGGCGAGCGTCGATGACGGTAACGACCATCCGTGGAGCGACCGGTCATGGTTCACGACCAGGAATTTGTCGCGCGTCAGCCACACATCGATCTCCACGCCATCGGCGCCGATGTCGCGCGCGGCTTCGACGGCGGCGACGGAGTTTTCTGGTGCGCTCGCGTGGTGGCCGCGGTGGGCAAAGATGGACGTCACGCTACGAATTCTGTCAGCCGTGACCAGTTTGGACCCGAAATACCAAAAAACACCTTGAATTTAGGAGTCGAACTGAGTAAAATTGGACTCCCGCCCGTAGCGGCTCTCGAAACCATTTTTCGGGATATTTCGCTAATTTAAAAGGATTTTGCCATGTCGTTAATTTGGAACCGTACTCACGCCTGGGATGATGCCGACTGGCGTGCGAATGCCGCGTGCCGCGACACTGAGCCCGAGTTGTTCTTCCCCGTCGGCACTACCGGCATGGCGACGGACCAAATTGAATCAGCCAAGCGCGTCTGCGTCAACTGCGACGCCCAGAAGCACTGTCTGGAGTTCGCCCTGGCGACCAACCAGGAATCGGGTGTCTGGGGCGGCACTACCGAGGACGAGCGCCGCAAGCTGCGCAAGCAGTGGCTCGCCGCCCGTCGTCGCATGCAGCAGAACTAACCGGAGTTATTCGGCCAGTTCGGCCGGGACGACGACGCGAATCAGCGTTCCCCCACCGTCGGCGTAGGGCACGCTCATCATCTCGATCGACCCGTTCAGTTGGGAGCGAACGAGGTCGCGCACGATCGATAGACCCAGACTGGTCGCCACATCGAGTTTGAATTCATGGTCGAGACCACGCCCGTTGTCACGAATTTCGGCGACGGCGTTTCCGTCTTCGAGGCTCAGATCCAAGGTGACGACTCCCACGTGATCGTTATCGGGACCACCGAAGTCGGTAAAGGCGTGCTCCACGGCGTTCGTGAGGAGTTCCGTCAGAGCTAGCGCGAGGGGCGTGGCGAGGTCGGTCTGCAGGGTGCCGAGTTCACCGTTCACCACGATCTCGACCGGGTGCAGCGCCAAGACGGTGTCCTCCACCAGTAAGACAATTGATCGTACGATCTCGTCGAACACCACCTCCTCGCCCGGTTCGCGCGACAACACTTCGTGCACGACCGCGATGGAACGCACCCGTCGTTCCGCCTCCTGCAGAGCCATGACCGTCTCGATCTCGTCGCTACGGCGCGCTTGCAAACGCAACAGTGACGAGATCGTCTGCAAGTTGTTTTTGACGCGGTGGTGCACCTCACGTACGGCGGCTTCTTTGTTCAATACCAAACGATTAAGTTGACGTAGGTCCGATACGTCGCGCAGTAACAGCACCACCCCGGTCACGACCCCGCGATCGAAGAGGGGGACGCAGTGGAACAGGATCGCCACGTCGCTCGAGCGGTCCACCTCCTCCATCGCCGGAATCCCGTATTCGAGCGAGCGCTCGACGACGCGCACTCGAAGCCCGGATTCGTTGAGCGTCTTGCCCTCGGTCGCGGCGTAGACCCCGAGGCGGTGCAGCGCGTTGGTGGCGTTGGGCGTGGCGAATTCCACCTCGCCCACGTCGTTGATCAAAATGATGCCGTCACCCACTCGCGGCATCCCCGGACCGGCCACCGTGTCCTCGCGATACGGAAACGTCGCGTCCGAGACCATCGAGCACAGTCGCTCGAAAATCGAGAGGTACGCCCGCTCGTAGAGCGACGCCGGACCCCGCAAGGGTCCTTGAATGCGCACCAGCACCGCAATAACGCGACCGTCAAAGCGCACGGGGATACACCAGACCGGCACCTCCCCCTCGATCGCCGCGATGGTGACCTCGCCCACGGCGCGTTGGCCAGTGTCGAAGGCCTGTTGCACGAGCGGCCACTCCTTGGAGGGTTGCTTGGAGCCAATCAGGTCGTCAACGATGAGCGTGGAGCGATTGTTCGGTCGCACCTGTCCCAGGACGACGAAGGACGGTTCCTCGTGCGAATGCTCGTCGGGGGCGACCAGGACCATGTCCGAGAACGAGAGGTCCGCCAGCAACGACCACGACGCCGTCAAGCGCAAGAGGTGGTCAACCGCGGCGTCGGTCAGTGAGGTGAAATCATCGGAGAGTTCCGCGAGCGTGGTCACTACGCACTCCGCAGTGGCACCATCGTGCGACGGCGCTGTTCGTAGGTGGCGAGTTCGTGGACGCCGCGCGCCTCCAGCAGCGACGCCAACTCGTCGGCTCTGGACCCCACGCGTTCGCGTCGGTGCGCGTCCGAGGCGGTCGTGAACGTGACACCTCGCTCTACCAGGCGATCGAGAAAGCCGTCGGCCGGGTACTGCTCGGCGACGGGTTTGAACCAGCCCGACGACGAGCACTCCACCGACACGTCAACTGCGGCAGCGGCGGCGGCCATCTGGTCCCACAGGGGTTCGGGCTGCGAGGCGTAGTACCCGGCCACCTTGATGACGTCAGGGTGCGCCAAGACGTCGACGCAGCGCGTTGCCGCCAGTTCTTCTAGAGCCAGCGTGTAGTCGCGCCAACTCAGGTCCACGTCGCGCGTGCGCCATTCGTTCATCTGCGTATCGTTGTCGATGTCGTCGAATTGCCACGTATTGAGCCAATGGACCGAACCGATGAGTACGTCAAAGGGATACTGATTCACTAACTCGGCGACGTCGTCCATCTGATCGCGGTAGTAGTCGACCTCCATACCCACTTTGACGGGCAGCCCCTCGGACTTCGCAAGTTGCGCGAAGGTCACGTATTCCTCAAGGGAGTTTCGCGCGTGAAAATCGAAGTAGTCCGACATCAACGCCGCGGTGGGTTCGTGATTCCAACGCGTCCAGAAGTCACCCACGGTCTTGCGCAATTCGACGAAGCGATAAAGGTGTTCGGTCAGCGCAATTTCGTTGACGCCGTTACGTTGGGCTTCCTCGCAGTACTCAGCCACCTGGTCGAGGCGGTACCAAACCGACGACTCCTCGTGGTCCCAGAGGTGTAAGTGATAATCGATCACGGCTCAGGCCGCGCCGAATCCTACGTTGCGCTCACTGGTGGTGGAGAACTCGACGTAGGCGATGCGCGCCGCGGGCACGCCCACGCGGCGACCCTTGCGGTCGGTCAGCCAGAGGAGCTTGTCGCCCTCGAGGGCCATCTCCACATCCTTGACGACGGCGTCACGGTCCGTGCCTTCGGGCAACTCGACGTTGAGCTCCTTCATTGATTGCACTATGCCAATACGAATTTCCATGACGACTCCTCGGTCGGTAACGACGACACCATGTTACGGCGTTGGGGCAAGATGTTGGTCGTGACCAATGACTCTCCCAGCGAGCGCAGCGCCCAGTGGGCCGCCACCATGGAGGGATTCGTCCACGGTGACGTCGTGCGCGCGCACCGCAACTCCGTGGCGGCACTCGACGTGGACGACGCTCGTCTGGTGGTCGCGGCGGACCGCGACGCGCGCGAAACGCTGTTCGACGAGGTCCTGGCCACGGGAGCGACGCGCGCGCGCGGCGGCGGGCATCGCGCCCTCGAGGAGGCACCCGACGCCTATCGCACGTGCTTCGAGCGCGACCGCGACCGTATCTTGCACTCGTCGTCATTTCGCCGACTGAGTGGCAAGACCCAGGTCTTCGTCTTTCCCGACGACCACATGCGCACGCGACTCACTCACGCCCTCGAAGTCGCACAAGTCGCGACCAGTGTGGCGCGCGCGGTGGGTCTTAATGAATCGTTGACCGAGGCGATTGCCCTGGGTCACGACTGCGGACACGGACCCGGCGGCCACGCGAGCGAGGAGGCCCTCGAGCCCTACGTCGTGGGTGGATTCAATCACGCGACGTGGGGAGCCGACGTGTCGCTGCGGCCCCTCAACCTTTGCTTGGAGACTCTCGACGGCATTCGTAATCACTCGTGGTCGCGCCCGGCACCGTCGACGCCCGAGGGAGAAGTCGTCAGTTGGGCGGACCGCATCGCCTACGTCTGTCACGACTTCGAAGACGCGGCGTCGGCGGGACTGGTGAACGTGGAGGACCTGCCCGCGCTCGTGCGAGATCGTTGTGGGACGTCGCGGCGCCAACAACTCGGCGCCTTCATCAACGCGATGATCGCGACGACGCGCACGAGGGGCGTGATTGGCATGGATGATCGCACGGCGGAAGCGTTGGCCACGTTTCGCGCCTTCAACTACGGACGGATCTACATGCGCGACGCCTCTCGACTGCAGGCCGCGCGCGTCGTGGGCATGTTGCGCGCCTTGGTCGAGCACTACGGCGAT
Source organism: Acidimicrobiales bacterium (assembly GCA_036509795.1). Taxonomy (GTDB): domain Bacteria; phylum Actinomycetota; class Acidimicrobiia; order Acidimicrobiales; family RAAP-2; genus RAAP-2. The sequence continues at coordinate 37,877 of DATCEX010000009.1, read as the reverse complement.
CACCCCGAGTTGTTACCCGAGGACGACGAGTTCACTCCCGACGTCGCGGGGTCACCGTCGGCGATCGCGGCCGCGGTCAACTACGTTGCGGGAATGACGGACCGCTTCGCGTGCCGCAGCGCCGTGACGTTGCTCGCGTGGCCCATCGATCAACTGCCGAACGGTATCGACCGCTGAGCAACCTCAGACGATGCGTAGTTCTTGGCGATACACCCTCGCCGGACCCTGCGCAGCGACCTTCGTGGCCAGTTCGGCGAAGGCTTGCGCCGCTTCACTCTCGGGATTGCTCACCACGAGGGGAACCCCGGTATCACCGCCCTCACGCAACGGAGTCTCCAGAGGAATCTGTCCGAGCAGCGCCACGCCGAGGTCGCGCGCCAGTGTTTCGCCACCGCCCGCGCCGAAGATCTCGTAGCGCACCCCGTCGTCGCCGCGAAACCAACTCATATTCTCAACGACGCCGCGCACCGAGAGTTTCAGTTTGCGCGCGGCGTAAGCAGAACGTTGCGCGACGCGTTGGGCCGCCGCCTGGGGTGTCGTCACGACGTACATCTCAATTCGCGGCAGAATCTCCGACAAGGTCAGGGCGACGTCGCCGGTGCCGGGCGGCATGTCGATGAGAAGGAAGTCGGGCTCGTCCCACCACGCTTCAGTGACCAATTGTTGAATGGCTTTGTGCAGCATCGGGCCACGCCAGATGACAGGTTGCTCATCGGGGACGAAGTACCCCATCGAGACACAGCGCACCCCGTGCGCCAAAGTGGGTAAGACTGTATCGCCGAGCACGATCGGGTCCGCGACGGCGCCGAGCATCTTGGGCAGAGAAAATCCGTACACGTCCGCGTCGAGGACGCCCACTTGGTGACCTTGTTGGGCTAATGAAATCGCCAGGTTCACCGTGACCGAGGACTTGCCCACGCCGCCCTTACCCGAGGAGATCCCCAGTACTCGCGTCTTGGAGAGCCGGTCGAGGAACTTGGGCTGATCACTGGCGTGACCGTCACCCGATACCGACGAGCCCGTCATCGAACCGCGCAGGTAGTTGCGCAGTCGTAACAGTTCCTCTTCGTTCATGGTGCGCACGTGCAGGGTCACGTCGCTCACGGTCTCGCGGATCTTCGCCTCGAGGTAGTCGCGTTGGGGCCAGTTGGACGCAGGCAGCACCAGAGTGACCTCGGGACCCGACGCCGTTTCCGTGACGTCGTCGAGGAAACCCAGTTCGCCCAGGGGGCGCAACACCTGGGGCTCCACAATGGTCGCCAAAGCGGGGTACTGCGTTGCGTCGAAAGTCACGGCTCATCCTTTGTGGTGGTGGCTACGAGGCTACCGGCGTCGATGGGTGCCTGCGCTCAACTCAAGGAGCCAGCACCTACACTTTGCACGTATGGCATCGTCACGCGAGATCGAGCTCGACCCCGGACTATTTACGGCGACCGTTACGAGTTTTGCTCATTCCTTCGGCGACAACACGCGACGAAAGATCTACCTCTACTTACGTGAGAACCCCGGGGCCACCGCGGCCGAACTGGCACGACACTGTGAGGTGCACGCCAACGTCGTGCGCCACCACGTGGAGCGTCTGACCGAATGCGGCTACGTCACCTTCGACAACGTGCACAAGTCCACCGTCGGACGTCCCGCCAAGGGGTATCGCGTCGTCGACAACAACGTCGCCATGGAGGGGTCGATCCGACGCGACGCCCTGCTCGTCGCATTGCTCGAAATGGCACTCGAGCGCTTGGGCCCGATGGCGGCCGAGGCCTTAGCGCACGACGTGGGAATGGAATACGGTCGCGGACTCGGCATCACCGCCAGTTCGTGCGACTCGGATATCACCGTCAAGACGGCGATGTCCGCGGTCGCCGGGCTCTTGACCGCTCACGGATTCGCCGCGCGCGTCGAGGAGAGTGCGACCTCGCATTCCGTCGTGTCGGACAACTGCCCCTTCGGCTCGGCTGCTCAAACCCACCCCGTCTTGTGCGCGGTGGATCGCGGGCTGATCACGGGCATGCTCGAAGGCCTGGGCGCGAAGTCGACCAACGTCACGTTGACCTCGCGCGCTCGCGGCGACGACACCTGCCGAGTCACGGCCTGACGTGTCCCACGCGACCGGCGCATCCGCGCCGATCGAACCGGTACCGCTACGCGTCATCGCGCACGAATGGGGCCGTATCGGGCTTCTCGGATTTGGCGGGCCACCAGCGCACATCGCGTTACTACGGCACCTGACAGTCGACCAACGACAGTGGATGAATGCTCGAGACTTCGAGCACGCCGTCGCGGCCGCGAACCTCTTGCCCGGTCCAGCATCGACCCAGCTCATGATCTACGGAGCCTGGCGACTTCGAGGAGTGCGTGGCGCGCTCGTGGGCGGTATTGCCTTCATCGCGCCTGGCCTGGTGCTCATCATGGGACTCTCCGTTCTCTTCTTTGCAGGTCACCCGTCGCAGTGGTTACGGGGTGCGGCCCTAGGCGCTGATGCGGTGGTGCCGGCAATCGCACTTCGAACGGCGGGGCAATTGGCGACGCCGAGTTGGAACTCGACCAGCGGACGCGCTCGGCGTCTGCGCTGGGTCGTCTACGTGGCCGTGGGTATCGTCAGTACCCTCGTCGCGCCAGCTCTCGTCGTCGTGGCCCTCGTGGGCTGCGGCGTCGCCGAAATCCTCGCCCGCCACCAGGGACACCACGTCGCCGTCACGGGACTGGCAACGCTGCACGGCGTGGTACTCGGTGGGGTGGGGGCACTCGCGTGGGTGGCCCTCAAAGTTGGTGCCCTCTCCTACGGAGGCGGCTTCGTCATCATTCCCTTGATGCAACACGACGTGGTGAACACGTATCACTGGATGACCGGCGCGCAGTTCTTGAACGCGGTCGCGCTGGGTCAGGTCACGCCGGGTCCCGTCGTGCTCACCGTCGCGGCGGTTGGCTACGCCGCCCACGGACTCCCGGGGGCCGCGCTCGCGACCGTGATCGCTTTCGCACCGTCATTTCTCTTCGTGACGCTCGGGGCGCGCCACTTCGATCGCCTACGCGCCAATGACTCGGTCGTGTCGTTTCTCGCGGGGGCGAGTCCCAGTGTCATTGGCGCCATCGGCGCGTCAGCGGTCGCGCTGGCGATATTGATCGCCCAGCTCTGGCAGGGCGCCATCCTCCTCGTCGCCTTGATCTGGTTGCTCGGTTTTCAACGAAGCGCGACGATGATGTTGTTAATGGCGGCGGTGTTAGGCGCCCTCCTATCGGGCGTCGTACCGCTCTAGGACGAGATCTTGAGCGCCTTTAGGTACGGCGAGGCGATCGCCAGTTGCGCCGTCGTCGGGTGCAATTTCACGAAAACCTCGAACTGCGACGTCGCGAGCGCCTGATTGTTCGGCGTTCGATAGGCCACGATGGCGTAGTAGAGCCGAGGAGCCGCCTGACTGGGCGCCAGATTCAGCGCCCGGCGTATCAGACTGATGCCGTCGGCGACGACCTTCGCGTTCTTGGCGTTACTCCCGGCCGAGAACTCGAACCATCCCGCTTCGGTCAAGGCGTCCACGTTCTTTGGTTGCAGCGCGAGCACCTGCTGATAGGCCGACAGGGCCGTCGCCGCGTCGCCGTTGGCGACGTCGGCCTCGGCTTCGGTGAGAAGTTGTTGCAACTTCTCGGTCTGTGAGAGGTTGAGCCCCCCCGTCGCCGAGGAGCCCGCCTGGCGAAGACCGAGGTTCGCCCACACCAACATCCCGGCCGCGAGTGCGAAGCACACCAGCGCGACGATCAATCGACTACGCCGTCGCCGTCGCGCGACGAATGAATGTGCGCGTTCTGTCGTGGCCGCGGGCAGCTCGAGGGACGCCAGTGCACGTCGCGCGACGTCCAGCGACGTCGTCTCTCTCACGCAGATGGCGTCGAAGTCGACGTCGGTGAGTTCGCCCGCGTCACGTTCGCGACGCGCGTCTTCTAAGGATGCCTCGCGCAGGCGAATCTCGTCGAGGAGTTGCCGTTCGTTCTTCACCGGCGCCTGCGCAGAACAACCACGGTGGTGCCGAGTCCCACGAAGACCGCCGCGGGGAGCAGCCACAAGACGGTACCCAGACCCGCAGTGGAGGGGCTCAACAAGATCGACGGGCCATACGCGTCTTCAATCGTGGTCAGGATCTGGGAGTCACTGTCGCCCGCGGCCACCATCGTCACGATCTCGTGGCGCACCGCCAGTGCTGAGGACGAGGTACTTTGAGCGACCGACAGGTCCTGACACGAGGGGCACTTCACCAAGGACTCGAGGTGCGACACACGCTGAGTGTTCGACGACGTCGATGGCGCCGTCACCACAACCAACGCGATGACGGCCGCGAGAACCACGAGCCAAAGTCGAAACGATCCCAGCGTCAGCGCGCTCGGACGAAGCGAGATGGACGAACTCACGCGCGCACCCGGGCGACGACGTTGTTGAGCTGGGCCACGGTGACCGGACCGAGCAACTCGGCGACAACGCGTCCGTGAGTATCAATAACGAAGGTGGACGGCGGTGACGTCACGCCGTAGTGAAAGGCAATGGTCCCGTTGGGATCGTCAATCGACGGATACAGCGTGCCGTACTTGGCATCAAAGAACTTGGCGGCGCCGACGGTGTCGTTAAAGACCACGCCGAGCACCTTGACGCCCTTGAGGCGCTGCTGCCAGGCGAAGGTGATCAAGTTGGGCTCTTCTTGTTGACACGGCCCGCACCACGACGCGAAGAAGTTGATCACGACTATTTGTCCGCGATCAGCCGCCAGTGAAAATCGACCACCGTTGAACTGCGCGCCCGCGATATCGGGAGCGGTTTTGCCCACCAACGGACTCGGCGCCACGGTGGCCGCGACGGGTTGACGCGTCACCAGCAATATCGACAGCCCCACGATCGCCACCAGTATCAACAGGGACGTGATGAGCACGAGACGGCGTCTCACGCCGCCACCTCGTCACGGTGACGGCGCCGACCAAAGGACAGGGCGCTTCCCACTCCCACCATGAGACCACCGATCCACAGCCACGACAACAGTGGCTCGACGGTGACTCCGAGTAGGACCGATCCGGCGGGAAGGTTGCTTGTGAGTTGACCACCTGAGGTGGTACCGTTGCCGCCGACAGCGTCGAAGGTCACGTACACGTCGCGTAAGAGATTCGAGTCGATGGCCGGGGTTCCCACGGGTTGACTGGTGCGGCCGTTGAACGTCGTGATCGCCGGGCGTAGGGCGTTGCCATCGACCGTCACCTTTAGTTGCGTCTGTTTCTCCAACGACGTCGCGACCGCGGCGAAACCGCCGAAGGTGATGTACTGCCCGTCCACCACCGTCCGTTGGTTCTTCGCCAACGTGACCTCCGAGCGTGTCGTGTACGAGGTCGAGACCACGATCCCCACGGCGAGCACGACGATCCCCAGGTGCACGATCATCCCTCCGGTACTGGGGGCGCGCCACGCCGACGCCAGGTCGCCGCGACGACGCGCGCTCTGGACCACGCCGTTCAAGGTGCGCAATGCCGCACCGGCGGCGGCCACCGACAAGAAGACCGCCACCAACACCGACCAATGACGTACGTCAAAGACCACGAGCACCACCACGCTCGCCAGCGCCACCCACGCCGAGATCCTCACGCGCTGCCAGAGCACGACGGCGTCCACCGTTCGCCAGCTGACCACCGGAGCGATGGCCATCAAGAACAACAGTGCCACCGCGACCGGCGCGGCCACCGCCGCGAAGTAGGGCGTGCCGACGGTGACCTGGGTTCCATTGACCGCCTCGTAGAGCAGGGGAAACACGGTACCGAGCAACACGACGAAGGCGAAGCCCACGAACAAGATGTTGTTCGCCACGAAGAGACCCTCGCGCGACGCCGGATGATCGACCCCGACGGGTGAACGTAACTCGTCGCCGCGCCACGCGATGAGCGCCACCCCCGTACCCACCGTGATCGCGAAGAACGTAATTAACGCCGGACCCAACGTGCTCGAGGAGAACGAGTGAACGCTCTGCAGGACGCCCGAACGCGTGAAGAAGGTGCCGAGCACCGTGAAGGCGAACGTCGCGATCGCGAGCGAGAGGTTCCAGATGCGAAAGAGTCCCCGGCGGTCCTGCACGATGACCGAGTGGATATAGGCCGTCGCGGTGAGCCACGGCAACAGCGCCGCATTCTCGACCGGGTCCCAGCCCCAGAAGCCACCCCAACCGAGCACCTGATAGCTCCACCACGCGCCCAGTACGATTCCTACCGACAAGCTGCCCCACGCCAGGACCGTCCAACGTCGCTGTTCGAGCGGCCAACGATCGTGCACTCGTCCAGTGACGAGCATCGCGATCGCGAAGGCGAAGGGCACCGAGAAGCCCACGAATCCCGCGTAGAGCAACGGCGGGTGCACCGCCACCAACGGATTGTCCTGCAACAGCGCGTTGGGCCCGGCGCCCTGCAGAACGTGGGCGGGGTTGTGCAAGAAGGGATCGGCCGGCCCCACCATGAGCAAGATGAAGAAACCGCCCACGACGAAGAGCACCAGCGTCGCCCACACGACCACCGCGTCGTTGGCGTCACGCCGGTAGTGGTGGATCACCGCGACCGTCAAGGAGGTCAGGATCAAGGCCCACAACAACAACGAGCCTTCGAGGGCGGACCACATGCCGGTGATGGAATACACGAGCGGCGTGAAGGTGGCGTTGTTCTCGGCCACGTAGGCCAGCGAGAAGTTGTGGGTGACCATCGCGAACTGCATCACCGCGACCGCGGCGACGAGTCCCGCCAGCGCTAGGACTCCCCACCAAATGGCGCGCGAGCGCCGACCCCGCAAGGTCATCACTTGGGAGACCACCCCGATCACGCACGACGCAAACGCCACGTCGAGGGCGCTACGCCCCAGCCACGTCAGGATCATCGACTCGTTCCGTTCGGTGCCTTCACTCGACTCGGGTGTGCGGCGATGTACGACGCCGTGTGCTTCACCATGATCTGGGTTCCAGCGAAATCAAGCGACGTCGAGGAGACGAAGTGACCCACGACCACGACGGGGATGTCGGCCTGAAAGAGTTGTGGTGGCGATCCCTGGGCCGTGACGAAGACGTGATGCGTGCCCGCACCGGTCATCGTGAAGGCGGCGCCGGCGCTCGTGCGCACGATGGTGCCCGGTTGCACCACGCCCTCGAGGCGGATGACCTTGGTTCCCAGTGACGCGCGCTGACCGAGCGCCTGGTCGACGGTCTCGAAGTAGTTCAACGACGACAGCAGTCCCTGACTGAGGAGCACCACGACCACTGCGACGAGGACCACGATGACCACGATGGAGCGCCGCGAGGAGCGCGACTTAGAGACCGGCGGGTCCACCGGTGTCAACGTCGATGAGGTTTCGAGGTCAACCACGTCGCCCTCGCCACCAGATCGACAGTGCGTACAGGGCCAGACCCCCGAAGGCGAAGGCGTAACCGGCGCTGACGTAGCCCATCTAGACCCCTTCGCGTTGCCGCAGGGCCAACGCCTCGTCCACGGTGTTGGCCGTGGCGAGGTCGCGCTTGACCTCGAGGCGGTAGCGGTAACGCAGTAGCCAGAAGAACAACAGAGTGAAGCCGAGGAATCCCAACAGCATGGCCCACAACATCGAACCGTGTACGTTCAAGGTGCCGTTGCTCGTCAGTACCGACGCCCCCTGGTGCAACGTCTTCCACCACTGGACCGAGAAGTGAATGATGGGCACGTTGATGGCGGTCAAGATCGCGAAGACCGCGCTGCGTCGCGCCCGCAGTGCGGGGTCGTCGTTGGCCCGGCGCAGCGCCAAGTACGCCAACGCGAAGACGCCGAGGATGGCCGTGGACGTGAGTCGCGCGTCCCACGCCCACCAGACCCCCCAGGTAGGTCGACCCCAAATCGAACCGGTGATGAGCGTAAGGGCGATGAACACGACACTGATCTCCATCGCGCAGTACGCAAGACGGTCCATCACGTCGGATCGCGTGCGCCGCCATAAGTACAAGCAACTGGCGATGGTCGCGGTACCGAACGACACGTAGAGCGCCACCCACGCAATGGGTGGGTGCACGTAGAGCAGACGGACCAGATCACCCTGCACCACGTCGGGCGGAGTGACCCACAGCCCTAACCAGAAGGTCAGAGCGAGCGAGACGAGCGTCACGGGGCCCAGTAGTCGTTGGGAGAGCTTGATCATGATTCCTCCAAAACACCGTAAAGCAGAATCCCCACTGCCGTATACGCCACGAGGGCGACGACGACGATGACCCACCACTCCCATAGTGCTCCCCCATGCAGGGCAGCGCTAAAGGAGCGCTCCCCGGCAATTAGCAATGGGGCGAACGCCGGAAGGGTTAGGACTGGCAACAGTGTTGCCGGACCATCTCCGCCCTGCGTCAATGCTCCATAAAGAGTACCGGCTACCGCGAGGGTGGCCAGCGTGACCAGAACGCTCGGCAGGGCGTGCACGGTTCCGATCAGGGCCGTATGAAGAACCACGACCGATCCGGCGAGTAGCACCAGACCGGTGATCCATAATTCGATGGTCAGGGCCAGGGCCTTGCCCAGGAAGATCCCCGCGGGGTCGAGTCCTAACGTGGCGACCGAGGCCCTCGTGCCCGGCGCGTTTTCTAACGCCTGCGAACGATTGATCATCAACAGGGTCACGAACAACGTCACCAAATAGAACAGCCCCGGTCCGGCCGTCGAGTTCCCCGCTTGGGTCGGGCCGAGTGCGAGACCCGACAACAACAAAGCGATGACTCCGAAGGGCAGCACTTGCCAGAGCAAGACGCGACTGCGCACTTCGATGCGCAAGTCCTTGGTGGCCACCAACCACGCGATGCGCGTCACGATTGTTGCACCCGACCACCCACCATGTGCAAGGTCCGCGGCTCTAACTCGGAACTGCGAAGCGGGTCATGCGCACTCACCACGACGGTGGCGCCACCGAGCAAGACGTCCCCCAATAGGTGATCGAAGAACTCGCGACCCGCATCATCGAGCGACGCGTAGGGCTCGTCGAGCAACCACAGCTCGGGTCGACGCACGAGTAGCCACGCCAGACCGAGGCGTCGACGCTGACCCGCGCTGAGTTGCTTGGTGATCGTGTCCGTACGATGACTCAAGCCCACCCGTTCGAGGGCGCTCAGCACGTCGGGCAGGGGACGTTCGAGGGCGCGCGCGGCGAAGACGAGATTTTCTCGAACGCTCAAGTCGCCGTAAAAAGAACCTTCGTGACCCAACCACCCGACCCGCCGTCGTAACAGGCGCAGATCCCCGCCCGCCAAGTCCACTCCGGCCACCGAACCCTGGCCGCTCGTCAAGGCATCGAGTCCCGCCAGTAACCGCAACAAGCTCGTCTTACCCGCACCGTTGGCGCCGGTCACGACGTGCAGGGACCCTCGATCGATCTCGAGATCGACGCCGCTGAGCAGGGGAAATCCTCGTGACATCACGACGGCGCTGGCGAGTCGAACGACCACCTGGTCGCCCTGCAAGGGTTTAGCTCCGCAGAGCGTCGAGGTCGGAGGCGACCATCATTTCGATTAAGCCGTAGAAGTCGACGTCGCACTTCCAGCCCAGGGCCTCGTGCGCCTTCGACGGGTTGCCCACGAGGAGGTCGACCTCCGCGGGGCGCAAGAAAGCTGGATCGATCGTGACGTATTGTTCCCAGTCGAGACCCGCAGCGGCGAAGGCCACCTCACAGAGTTCGCGCACCGAGTGGGTCTCTCCCGTGGCGATGACGAAGTCATCGGGCTCGTCGCGCTGGAGCATCGCCCACATGGCCTTGACGTAGTCACCGGCGAAGCCCCAGTCACGCTGGGCGTCGAGGTTGCCCAGTCGCAATTCCGTGTCGAGACCGTTCTTGATACGCGCCACGCCGTGGGTCACCTTGCGCGTCACGAATTCGAGCCCGCGACGTGGTGACTCGTGGTTGAACAAGATGCCACTGGACGCATGTAGGTGGTAGCTCTCGCGGTAGTTGACGGTGATCCAGTGTCCGTAGACCTTGGCGACGCCGTAGGGCGAACGCGGGTAGAACTCGGTCGTCTCACTTTGGGGGATGGCTCGCACGCGTCCGAACATCTCGGAGGAGCTGGCCTGGTAAAAACGCACCTCGGGGTCCACGATGCGAATGGCGTCGAGCATGCGCGTCACGCCCAGCGCCGTCGTTTCTGACGTCAGCACTGGTTGGCTCCAGGAGGTCTGGACAAAAGATTGAGCGGCCAGGTTGTAGATCTCGCGCGGTCGACTGTCGCGCAGCACGTTGATCAACGACACCTCATCCATCAAGTCGCCCGACAACAGCGTCAGTCGCTCCTGGATGTGCGCAATGCGCTCGAAGTTCTCGCTCGAGGAGCGACGGACGAGGCCGAATACCTCGTACCCCTTGTCGAGCAACAATTCCGCGAGGTAGGAACCATCTTGACCAGTGATACCGGTAATTAGCGCGCGTGTAGCCATCAATTTCCTCCGGGTGGGTGCCCGCGAACGGCCGACACCGGTTGAGACACCTTACCACTGGGGTCATTTTGGCCCCAGCGCGTAACGTAGCGCCATGTCGCGCGTGGCCGTCGTGAGTTTTCGCCTCGGGGGCACCGACGGTGTCTCCATCGAGGCCGTCAAGTGGGTAGGGGCGCTGCGTCACCTTGGCCACCACGTCACCACGGTCGCCGGATCCGGCTCGGCCGATCGCATCATCGCCGGCCTCGCCGCTGACGCCCAGCGCGCACCCGCACTCGGCGATGTGCGTGACGCTCTGAAATCCTGCGATCTGGTCATCGTGGAGAACCTGGCGTCACTGCCTCTCAACGTGGCGGCGCGCGACGTGCTCTACGAAGTGCTGGCGGGTCGCGACGCCCTCTTTCACCATCACGACCTCGCCTGGCAGCGAGTGACGTTGGCTCACCTCGAGGGTCCGCGCGACGACGTCCGCTGGGAGCACGTCACGATCAACGAGCTATCGCGACGAGAATTGTTGGCACGCGGAATCACCGCCACCACGTTGTACAACAGCTTTGATTGCGACCCCCCTCTGGGCCGACGCGACCAGACGCGCCGTGGCCTCGGCGTAAGCGAGCAACGACTCGTCGCCTTGCCCACACGAGCGATCGCGCGAAAGAATATCCCCGGCGCTCTCGCTTTGTGCGAGGAACTCGGTGCGACACTGTGGATCATGGGGCCCGCCGAAGACGGCTACGGCGACGAACTCGACGAACTCCTAGCCGCGTCGCGAGCCCCCGTGATCCGCGAGGTGCCCCACGGCGTCACAATGTCCGACGCCTACTCCGCGGCCGACCTCGTGGTGATGTCTTCCACCTGGGAGGGATTTGGCAACCCCGTCATCGAGTCGGTGACGCATCGTCGTCCCCTCGCACTCAACCCCTACCCGGTGGCGCGCGAGATCACGTCGTTTGGTTTCGAGTTCTTCGACCTGCACGATGTCGCCGGTATTGAGGACTTCCTGGTGGCGCCCGATCAGGCTCTCTTCGAGTCGAATATCGCCGTCGCACGACAACACTTCAATCTCACCCATCTTCCCAAGCATCTCGAAGAGATACTGTCCCGATTTTCAATTCATCGTGACGATTAGATTTACTGCCATGGTGCTACGCGATGATCGTCCAGTTCACCTCGAACGACGAGAACAACTCCTCGACATCGCCAAATCGGTCTTCGCCGAGCGAGGGTACCAGGCCACGACGATGGACGACATCGCCAAGGCCGCCGGCTTCACCAAACCCATCTTGTACCAGTACTTCGAGTCCAAAGGCAGTCTCTACCAAGAGATCGTCGCGCACACCGGAGCGGTCCTGGTCGAGAAACTCATGAAGGCGGTGACGTCAGTCACCTCGCCGCGCTCAAAAATCGAGAGCGCGTTTCGCGTCTACTTCGAAATGGTCGTCAACGATACCGACGCCTTTCGACTGTTGTTCATCCACTCCCACGAGGGAGAGACCGCGATGGAACTGCGCAAGATCGAAGTGAGCCTCGTCGGCTTTCTGGTGCCCTACATCGACGTGTCGATCGGCCACGACCACCGTCGCCAATTGGCCGCGGGCATCGTCGGCATTGCCGAGGGCGCTGCGATCGTCTGGCTCCTGCAACAAGAGGCGAAGCGCTGGCCGACGCCGGCGCCCGACGAAGCTCGGCGACTTGCGACGCACACCGCAACGTTGGCGTGGGGCGGCCTACGCGCCGTTCACAAGGACTGAGAGCGCCCTCGCCGTCACTGACCGCTCAGCCCTTCGTGCGGTCAAAGTCGGAGGTCGTCAGCGAACGTGCACACCCGAGATGGCGCGCGCGATGATGAGCCGCTGAATCTCGCTAGTGCCTTCAAAGATTGTGTAGATTTTCGAGTCGCGGTGCCATCGCTCGACCGGGTAGTCGCGCACGTAGCCGTAACCGCCGAGGATCTGAATCGCCTCTTCGGTCACGTGCACCGCGGCCTCGCTGGCGAAGAGCTTGGACTGGGAACCCTCACCACCGAGGAACGGCTGGTGCGTGGCCGCCATCCACGCGGCGCGCCACACGAGGAGTCGCGCAGCGTCGGTGCGCATCTTCATGTCGGCGAGTTTGAAGGCGATGGCCTGGTTCTCGATAATGGCCTTACCGAACTGGCGACGTTCCTTGGCGTAGTCCAGTGCGTACTCGTACGCGGCGCGCGCGATGCCCACCGCCTGGCTCCCCACGTAGGGGCGTGTGGCTTCGAACGTGGCCATTGCGGCTTGGCCCGACGTCTTGACGCCCTCGCGAGCGCGCGCCAACTTCTCGTCGAGCTGGTCCTTCCCCCCGAGCAGGCAACGCCCGGGGACGCGACAGTCCTCGAGGACGACTTCAGCGGTGTGACTGGCGCGGATGCCCATCTTTTTGAATTTCTGTCCCATCCGCAGACCCGGCGTCCCCTCGGGGATCACGAACGAGGCCTGACCGCGACTGCCGAGCGCAGGATCGACGGACGCGACGATCACATGGACGGCGGCGATACCCCCGTTGGTGATCCACGTCTTGGTGCCGTTGATCACCCACTCGTCATGCGCCTCGTCGTAGATGGCGCGCGTGCGCAGCGACGAGACGTCGCTGCCGGCGTCAGGCTCCGAGACGCCGAAGGCCGCGACTTTGACGTCGTCGGGGGTACCGAAACACGCCGGGATCCACTCGGCCGCCTGCTCGGGCGTCCCGTTGCCCATGATGCCCGCCATGGCCAAGGTCGAGCCCATGATCGCCATGCACAGACCGGCGTCACCCCACGCCAACTCTTCCAGGGCGAGAACCATGGTGATGCCCGAGGGATCCGCGAGAGCGGAGGCGAAAAAGTCCAAGGAGTAGATACCGACTTTGGCGGCCTCTTCGATGACCGGCCAAGGAGTCTCCTCGCGCTCATCCCATTCCTGGGCGACCGGGCGCATGACGTTGACGGCGAACCCGTGGACCCAGTCACGAACGGTGATCTGGTCCTCGGAGAGCGCCAGCGAGAAATCGGTCATTCACACCCCAAAAGATCGACACGTGTTACCCGTGAGTAACTACACCCACCCTATTGCATCGGGAGTGGTCGTGGACAAATGAAACAACCGCCGCCCGAGGGCGGCGGTTGTCTACTTCCGAATGAATGGTTAGTTCAGGACGACGCGCTTCGCGAGCGGGCCACGATCGCCCGGCTCAACGTCAAACTCGACCGTCTGACCCTCAACGAGAGTCTTACGACCCTCGCCTTGAATCTCCGAGTAGTGAACAAAGACGTCGGGCTGGCCATCGACAGCGATGAATCCCCAGCCCTTCTCGTCATTGAACCACTTAACGGTTCCTACAGCCACTGTGGCCTCCTTGTTTCTTTGCAATTGGCGTCAACCAATTCCGGAGGGAACCACAACGGCAACCTCAGGCCACACGCTACTTGTTCTCGCGCGCGCCAACAAATATTTTTTAGCTCCGACGGATGCGCGTACCGGTCGCAGAATCCTCCACAATCCAGCCCCGCGACACCAATTCGTCGCGCAATCGATCCGCTTCCGCCCAGTTTCCTTCACCTCGGGCCGCGTCGCGAGCACTTACGCGTCGCTCATCTTCGTCGTCCATTTCGTGCACTCCCGAAAGCAGGGCGAGGCCCAGTGCGCCAAAGAGCACCGCCACCGCACGCGCGAGGTTGGTGGCCTCGTGAAGGTCTCCCTGATCACCTAGAGTATTGGCGGTACTCACGGCGTCAAAAAGTGCCGCTACCGCGAGTGGCGTATTGAGGTCCTCGTCCAAGAGGACGCCCACCGACGTCGCGAGGTCTGCGCCAGCGCCCGAAAATTCGAATTCGTTAGCTCTCACGAGAGTGTCGCCGCCGTAGATCGGTAGCTCGAAACGTCGCGCCAAGGTATCTAGACGCGCCAGTGCGCGCTCCGCGTCGGCGATGGTGGCCGGCGTCACTTCGATCGGCGAGCGGTAGTGAGAACGGATCACTAACAACCGATAGGCCCGCGCGTCGGTGCGATCCAAGAGATCGGTGAGCGAGGTGAAATTACCCAGGGACTTGCTCATTTTTTCTAGGCCCACCATGACCCAGCCGTTGTGTCCCCAGTGTTGGGCGAAGCGACGCCCGGCTGCGACCGCCTGAGCGCGCTCGTTCTCGTGGTGCGGAAACTTCAAGTCGAGGCCACCACAGTGCAGATCGAAGCCGTCGCCCAGCAGTCCCAGGGACATCACCACGCACTCCGTGTGCCAGCCCGGACGTCCGTCGCCGAAGGGCGCGGGCCACGTGGGCTCATTGGGCTTGGCAAATTTCCACAGCGCGAAGTCGAGGACGGCGCGCTTCTCCTCACTCGCTTCCACGCGCGCACCCGCGCGTAACGTGTCGGTCGCCTGGCCGGCCAAGAGCCCGTAGTCCGCGACCTTGGACGTGTCGAAGTACACGCCGTCGCTGATCACGTAGGCGACGTCGTGCGCCAGGAAGTCCTCGATGAGCGTCACCATGTCCGCGACGTACTGCGTGGCGTGAGGAATGTCACTGGGCCGCGCGACGCCAATGCGCGTCATCGCGTCCCACCACTGGTCCTCGTAGTATTTGGCCACCATGGTCTCAGTCGTCCCCTCACGAAGGGCCCGATTGATGATGTTGTCGTCGATATCGGTGATATTGGAGACGTAGCGAACCTCGAGACCGCGAAAGGTGAACCATCGCCGCGCCACGTCCCACACGAGGGTGAAGCGACCGTGCCCCAGGTGCGGTAGGTCGTACACCGTGGGACCACACACGTACATCGACAAGTGACCCTCGTCACGAGTCGCGAGGTCGCGAACCTCGCCGTGGGCGGTGTCGTAGAGGCGCAGCACGAGTACAAACTACGCCACCGCACGGCCTCGCTAGCTCGCGGCCCGTCCGCAAGCGCCGCGACCGCGCCCGAGGGGCCAGGGATCCCTGGCCTAAACTCGATTCACCATGACCGACATTGCGAGCCCCTACTGCGTTCCCGAGAAACCCACTCTGGAAGGTCTCGACGACGCGTGGCTCGCGCGCTGGGATGACGAGGCCACCTACCGCTTCGACCGTTCGGCGACGCGCGCCGAGGTGTACTCCATCGACACCCCCCCGCCGACGGTCTCGGGGTCGCTGCACATGGGTCACGTCTTTAGCTACACCCACGCGGACCTCATGGCGCGCTACCAACGCATGACGGGCAAGAAGGTCTTTTTCCCCATGGGTTGGGACGACAACGGACTACCCACCGAGCGACGCGTGGAGAACTACTTCGGCGTGCGTTGTGACCCGTCACTGCCCTACGACCGTGACTTCGTCGCCCCGGACAAACCCGGCGACCAGAAGGTCTCGATCTCGCGCAAGAACTTCGTCGAGTTGTGCCAGCGACTCACCGCCGAAGACGAAGAGGTCTTCAAGAACCTCTGGCGCCACCTGGGTCTCAGCGTCGACTGGTCGCTCGAGTACTCCACGATCTCGGCCCACGCCCAGGCCATCTCTCAACGCGGCTTCTTAGAGATGCTCGAGCGTGGTGAGGTCTACTCCTCCGAGGCCCCCACGCTCTGGGACGTCGACTACCGCACCGCCGTCTCCCAAGCCGAACTCGAGGACCGCGAGCGACCCGCCAACTACCACCGCGTCGCTTTCGCCAAGGGAGACGGATCGGGCGCGGTCGAGATCGAGACGACGCGCCCCGAGCTGCTGGCGAGTTGCGTCGCCCTCGTCGCGCACCCCGACGACGAGCGCTACCAGGCGCTCTTCAACACCACGGTCGTGACCCCGCTCTTTCACGTGGAGGTGCCCGTCCTCGCTCATGAGCTCGCCGATCCGCTCAAGGGTTCGGGCATCGCCATGATCTGCACTTTCGGCGACGTGACCGACGTCACGTGGTGGCGCGAATTGTCGCTGCCGACACGCGCGCTGATCGGGCGCGACGGTCGGTTCTTACCCGCCGCCTTCGGTGCCGACGACTGGCCCACTCGCGACCGCGACGCCGCCCAGGCCTTCTACGCGCAACTCGAGGGACGCACCGTCAATCAAGTACGCGCCACCGTCGTGGACGCTCTTCGAGCGAGCGGCGAACTCATCGGTGAACTACGACCCATCACCCACGCGGTCAAGTTCTACGAGAAGGGCGAGCGACCCTTGGAGATCGTGACCTCGCGTCAATGGTTCGTCGCGACGTTGGCGCACCGTGACGAGCTCCTCGCCCGCGGCGAGCAACTGCAGTGGCACCCGGACTATATGAAGCACCGCTACCGGACCTGGGTCGAAGGTCTCAACGTCGACTGGAACATTTCGCGCCAGCGCTTCTTCGGCGTACCGTTTCCTGTCTGGTACCCCTTGGACGATTCCGGCGACGTCGACTTCGATCACCCCGTCGTCGCCGCACTGGCGTCGCTTCCCGTCGACCCCTCGAGCGACCCGGCTCCCGGATTCGACGAATCGCAGCGCAACCAGCCGGGCGGCTTCATTGGCGACCCCGACGTCATGGACACCTGGGCGACGAGTTCCCTCTCCCCCCAGATCGCCGGACGCTGGGGCAGCGAACTGTTCGACCAGGTCTTTCCGATGGATCTACGCCCCCAGGCCCACGAGATCATCCGCACGTGGCTCTTTTCGACCGTCGTGCGCAGTCACTTCCAACACGACGCGCTGCCCTTCGCTAACGTCTTGATCTCGGGGTGGGTCCTCGATCCCGACCGCAAGAAGATGAGTAAGTCCGTCGGTAACGTCGTCACCCCGATGCCGCTGTTAGAGCTGCACGGGGCGGACGCCCTGCGGTACTGGGCGGCGTCGGGTCGCCCCGGCACCGATACCGCGATCGACGACGCGCAGATGAAGATCGGCCGACGTCTGACGATCAAGATCCTCAACGCGTCGAAGTTCGTCCTCGGGCGACTCGACGGGGCGAGCGACGTCTCGCCGTCCGACGTGAGTGAGGTCCTCGACCGCGACGTCCTGGCGCTCCTGGCCCAACTCGTCATCGACGCCACGTCAGCCTTCGAGAACTACGACTACGCGCGGGTCCTGGAGCGCACCGAGACCTTCTTTTGGTCCTTTTGTGACAACTACGTCGAGCTCGCCAAGACGCGTTCGTACGGGGATACCGCCGACCCGGCCACTCGCTCGGCGCACGCCACCTTGTCGCTGACGTTGTCCGTCCTGCAGCGGCTGCTCGCGCCGTTCGTCCCCTTCGTCAGTGAAGAGGTCTGGCGATGGTGGCACGACACATCGGTTCACCTCGCGCCGTGGCCGAGCCTCGAGGAACTCGGTGGCGCGCCGGTCGCCTCGGGGGTCTTCGCAGCGGTCGGCGACGTCCTCGAAGCGGTGCGTCGCGAAAAGAGCACGCAAAAAGTATCGCAACGTAAGGAAGTGGCCGAACTGGTCATCGCCGGACCCGGCGAACTACTGGAAGTCATCATGGCCGGTCAACGCGACTTGGTGGATGCCGGCGGCGTGCGCAATGTGCTCTACGAAGAGGAGAACGAATTCAGCGTGCGCGCGACGCTGGCGCCCGACGCCTAGGAGACCACCACCACACGCAGGTCGGCGGCGGTCACTTCGTAGATGGCGTGCTGATCGAAGGCCCGGGCCAGGGCCCGACAGAACTTCTCCGACTGGTTAAAGATGGCCAGCCCCTTCTCCTCGGGCCACGCTCCGTGCGGATCGCGACCGATCGCCGGCACGCTGGCCAGGCCTCGCGAGAGGGCGAGCTCATCGAGTTCGTGCCGACGTAGTTCGTTGCCCGGGTCCAGCGGCGTCGAAAACGCGTTGTCAGCGCTGACGACGTAAAAGGTACCCCGGCGACTCGCCACGTTGCGCGCAGGTTCCCACCCACGCGACTCATCGACCAAGACCTCCACCGGCGGTGACTGGTAACTGGCCAGCAATTCGTCGGTGAGCGGGGGTCGAGGACGCGCGACCGACTCAGCGAAAGCCACCGCGGCTCGCAACGTCGAGGACGTACGCGGACTCGCGGTGTGGTCGAAGGCGTGTTGGGTGAGGGGCAGTTCCACGTAATAGATCGGCGCGAGCGCGCGAGCGCGAAACTCGTCAACGAAGATTCGCGCCACGTTCACGTCCACCAAGGTGTCGTTGCCGCCTTGGACCACGAGGAACGGCGGCGCGTCCTCGTGGATTCGGTGCAGCGGCGACATCTGTTCGTACAACGCGTGGTTGCCCTCGTAGAGCTGCTGGACGACCCGGCGTTCCAGCAACACCCGCAGTCCGCGGCCCAGACCGTGCCAGTGCGCCTCGTCACCGGTCATTTCGAGCACGCTGTAGAGTGACACGCACCCGCGCACCGACCAGTCGGTCACGTCGCGTTGGTCCTCACTGCGCCAGTCCTCGGGATCGGACAACGCCAGGAGCGACGCCAGGTGTCCCCCGGCCGAGCCACCGGCGAGGACGATGCGCTCCGGGTCACCCCCGTAATTGGCGATGAATTTCTTCACCCATCCGAGGACGCGTTTGGCGTCGACTATGTGCGCGGGCCACGGGTCGTAGGGTGCGAGTCGATAGTTACTCGTCACCACGACCCAGCCGCGCGACACGAATTCGTGCAGCATGGGCCTACCCTGCTCGCGCTTGTCGCCGAACGTCCAACCGCCTCCGTGAAAGTAGACGATGACCGGAGCGTCCCGGGGCGTGGAGGGCGTGCGCCATACGTCCAGGCGTTGACGAGCGTGGGGCCCGTAGGCGACGTTCGCCGTGACCTGCAGGTCACGAGGGTGAAAGGGCAACTGCAACATGGTGCGCCACCACGATCCCGCCACGTCATCACGTGCTCGCCCGACCACGAGTGGACGGCGAGGGCTGGCCGCGAGCGCGCGACGCACGACGGAACGCGACATGACCTGCACGACGATGAGCGCCAGGTTCTCGATGACCACGACCGCACCGACGCCCAAGGCGACGACGCTGAGCCACCACGACGGCCACCCCCACCACCGCAACACGAAGAGCAAGCCCAGCTCGAGAAGGATCGCCTGCACCGGGAGTTCGCCCGCGGCCCAGCCCACCGGGTAGGCCAACGCGGCAAAAATACCGCGTCGCCCGGGACGCAGGGCCGTCAAGGCCGACACCATCATCCACAGCGACAAGGTGATGACGACGTATGCCATGACCCATTGTGGCTGGTGAATCCGGGGGAGGCAAAACTTCCTACAATCAATTCATGTCTCCTCTGGCCGCCTCCCTCGATGGACTGCGCGGCACTGTCGGTGTTTGGACGGGCGCGCACGAACTCGTAGCACCCACCACTCGTGGGGGGATCGCCGCGGAAATCGAATCGTTGGGTTACTCCGCCCTGTGGTTCCCCGAGTCGTGGGGGCGCGAGTCACTGACGAGTGCCTCGCTGCTGCTCGGCGCCACGTCGACACTCACGGTGGCCACGGGAATCACCAATATCTGGGGACGCGACGCCGTCGCCGCGGTCAACGCGGCGCGTACCTTGAACGCCACCTTCGCCAATCGATTCGTGCTGGGTCTCGGTGTGAGCCACCAACCCCTCGTCGAACGTCTGCGCGGACACGAGTATCGATCGCCGCTCGCAACCATGCGCGAGTACCTGAGCGCGATGAACGACGCCCCCATGCACGCCTTCGAGGTCGATCAGCCCTACGCCCGCGTGATTGCGGCGCTCGGACCCCAGATGATCGCGCTCGGCGCCGAACTAGCCGACGGTGTGCACACGTACCTCGTGGACGTCGAGCACACCGCGATGGCGCGTACGCACCTCGGCGACAAGTTCCTCGCCGTCGAGCAAGCCGTCGTCGTCGCCCAGAACCGCGACGAGTTCTTGACGCGCGCACATCGCCACCTGGATTTCTATACCGGACTCGAGAACTACCGGGCCAATTGGCGTCGCATGGGCTTTGGACCCGAGGACTTCGTGCGTGGCGGCTCCGAGCGACTCTGCAATGAGATGGTGGTCCACGGAGATGCGAGCGTCATCGCCCAACGCATCGGTGAACACCTATCGGCGGGCGCCGACCACGTGTGTTTGCAAGTACTCGGAGGCGACCCGGGTGCGCCACCGCACGCCGACTGGCGCACTCTCGCTCGCAGCCTCGAACTCGAGTCCCGTGATAACTAGCGGACGTCGTTGGGTCCGAAGATAATGACACCATCATTCCCAGCCTGAGGACCGGGTCCTCGCACGCGACGCACGAGCATGGTCACCGCACCCAGCGAGACGAATTCGAACGTCCCAATGACGATCCACCCCACGGTGATCAGGAACAGCCCCACGAACAGTCCCTTGAGAAATCCGTGACGAATCATGGCCGATATCCACAGCGGGAACCACGCGAAACTCCAACTGATCACGGGTGCCACGAACACCGCGGCGGCGCGTCGACGCCACCCCAAGTACAACCCGAAGAGGGCCGTAGCGATCAATCCTGACGCCACCGAGCGACCGTCATTGGCCGGGCTAATCTCCCACGTGGCCAAGACGACGGTCATCACCACCGCCCACACCACCATGACCGCCGAGACGTGGTCTCGCGCACGCTGGCGAACCTGAACAACAAAACTCATGGCCTCAACCTAGTGGTTGAGAGCGAAAACGTCTCACGGCAACTACGCTCGCAGCGTGTCCAGTGGCGTCCTCGCTCTCCTCGGTTCCGGCGAGACGGGTCCCGGAATGACCAGGGTGCATCGCGGCCTCCTCGCGCACCTCGACGACGTGCGTGCGGTGAACCTCAACACACCCTTCGGCTTCCAAGAGAACGTGCCCCAGATGACCGAAAAACTGCTGGCGTACTTTTCGACGTCACTGCATCTCGACATGGCGCCCCTCGATCTACGTTCCTACGACGGCGCGACCGACGAACAACGTCAGAATTTTAAGGACGCCGTTCGCCGGGCGACCTACGTCTTCGCCGGACCCGGGAGTCCCTCGTACGCGTTGCGCCAGTGGCTCCCCATGAACCTGACCGAGGACCTCACCTCGGTCTTGGCCCAGGGAGGCGTGGTGTGCTTCTCGTCAGCCGCCGCCCTCACTCTCGGGCACTACGCCCCCCCGGTCTACGAGATCTATAAGGCCGGTACGGGTCTCGAGTGGCTGGAGGGACTCAATCTCATGGCCGCGGTGGGTCTGGACTGCGTCGTCTTACCTCACTACAACAACGCCGAGGGTCGTGACTACGACACGAGTCGTTGCTACATCGGCGAACGACGGCTGCGACTGCTCGAAGAGGAGTTGCCCGAGGGCGTAGGCGTCTTGGGCGTCGACGAGCACACCGCCGCCATCATCGACTTGGCGACGCGTACCATGACCATTAAAGGCAAGGGCGAAGCCCATTGGCGCCTCAACGGTTCGCTCAGCGACTTCCCCAACGCCAGTGTTGTAGCGCTGGCCGATCTCGGAGCGCACGCCCAGCCCCTCGAAGCGGTGGGCGAGTTAGCCCCGCCAGTGCATCACGTGGTCGACGAGGGTGAGATCGTCAAGTTACGCGACGCCCAGGAGCGTCTCGCCGTCGCGCTGAACGCCATTCGCGCCAGCGCGCGCGCCGCTGGGCAGTACGAGATCGCCGACGAGATACGCGACGCGCTCAGTAGTGCGGGTGTGGTGGTGCGTGACGGCGCCGTCGCGAGGGTGCCGACGTAACTCGCTACGCAATTGCGCAGCGATTAGGACCGAGTTCCATCTGGGCCGCGTCCTCGGCCAACAACTCACTGCCCGCATTGATGCGCACGATGCGCTGGTAATTCGCCGGTCGGTCCTTCACGTGGGCGATCGCCCACGCGACGAAATTTCCCTCACTCATGACGAGCGCCGGGAGCGTGTGGCGCAGGTCCCCCAAGGGTCGCGCCACGAAGACGTTCGCGTGCACTTCAACGGCGTTGCCATAGTGCGCCGGAAACACGATCGTCGAATCTGCGAGGGGCAACACCCGCTCGTGAAGGCTCTGATAGAGGTTGTGCGCGAACTCCTCGGCCTGGTCCGCTAGGTCGGGGCGTCCGACACTCTCAAGGAACAGGGTATCGCCGGTGAATATTGCCGCCGCCCCCAGTTGGTACATTGTCGAACCCTCAGTGTGCCCCGGCACACTGACCGCGGAGACAGTCAATTCAACGTCCGCCGCTAATTCAATTCGCCGCCCGTCGCTCAGTGGTTCGAACGCGAAATGAAAGGGATCTGACGGACTGAGCAACAGCGTGGCTCCGCTGCGTTGGACCAGCTCGCGAGCTCCCGAAATGTGGTCCGCGTGCAGGTGGGTGTCCAACACGTGGGTGATCTTCCAGCCGTGCGCGTGCGCGACGTCCTCGTACTGGGCAACGTCCAGTGACGGGTCGATGACCACGCAGTGCGCGCCCGCACCCACCACGTAGGACAGACAGCCCTTACCGCGTCGGCGCAATTGCACGACGGTCGCGCCACCGAAGTCGCCGGTCACGGTGTCGTAGGTCGACGCCCACGCGCCCATTCCGCCATCGAGCACGACACTGGCGACGCCGTTCGTCGCGAGGATCTGGGCACCGAGAGCGGCGCGCGAACCCTTCGCGCAGATGATCACGAGGTGTCGGTCGCGCGGGACGGCGTCCACCGCGGCCTCAAGACGCGCGAGGGGAATATTGTGCACGCCGGGAATCTGCCAATCCTCGACCTCGTCGGGCTCGCGCACGTCAATCATGTACAACAGGTCGTCGTCGTCGAGTCGTGCGACCAGTTCGGAGGTGGAAATGCTGGAAATGAGGTCACTCGTCATCACACTCAAGTCTAGGGTGGAGGCGCTTCGTATCGGCTGACGGCCGACAACCCAAAGGTGGAGAAAATGAGCCAGATAGAGAACGTGGACGTCGCTCGTGCGCTGGAATTATTGGATGAGGGCGCGCTTCTCCTCGACGTGAGAGAAGACGACGAGTGGCACGCGGGCCACGCGGCCGTCGCGCGTCACATCGCTCTCTCGGCCGTCCCGGACTCGCTCGACGACCTGGCAAAGAATCGCCGCATCGTCTGCGTCTGTCGCTCGGGCGGACGCTCGGCACGCGCCGGTCAGTTCCTAGCGGAACAGGGATTTGACGTGGTCAATCTCGACGGCGGCATGACGGCGTGGCACGCAGCCGGCGTCGAAATGGTCTCCGAGGACGGAGAACCGACCGTCGCGTAAGGTCTCGCGACAATGGTGAAAGTTCTCGAGTTCATCGAGGGCGAACTACATCTTGTCGCCGAGGAGACCCTTTTTCGATTCCTGCTTGGCGTGCTTGTCGTTCCGCTTTTCTTTCAACGACTTGCCAACCTTTTTCGCGTTGTGTTGCTCTGGCTTCTTACCGGCCATGTTGACTCCTTTCATAGGCGTCGTCATTGTTGGCGGCGTCGAGACTCCCACGGCAACGTCACGGGCCCGAGACACCACGGCGACCTCATATTCGTCACCACCACACGACCCGCGTCGATGCGATCTCTACTAGCACCTTACCGGACCGGTCAAACGCGAGCGACGCGGCGTTCGTCAATGACGCTACGCAGCGCCGATTACCTCAGGCGCAAGTGCACGATCTCGCGGCGGCGGCGCTTAGGCGTCGTCGCTGGCGGTAGCCTCAACGAACTCACCCTCGGAGCCTGCACCGGACTCCACCATGGCGACGTCACCCACGACGGCGTAGCCCTCGGCCACTTCGGCGCGAAGAGTCGACTCGTGGTGTTGGACACCGGGTCCACGCAGCCACGAGAAGACTGCCCCCAAGAAGCACAGGGCCGCGGCTAGGAGAAACGCCATGTGCAAGCCATTGGCGAAGGGCGATTCGATCATGCTCGGAAAGAAACTGTGGCCCAACAGAACCTGATCGTGCACGCCCGGTAGGGCGAGGATCTTGGGTCCAAGGAGTTGCTGGATCGGGTTGATCCCGAGGAAGGCGGAGAACAGACTTCCGATGGCGGGGATGTGGCTGATCGCGGTCGCCTGAGCGAGCGGCACACCCTGGTGGGTCAGTTCACTCAGCAATGACTTGGGCAACGTCGCCGACAATCCCAGCGTGATCACGGTGAAGAAGAAGCCAATGGAGAGCACCGACGCCGAATTTTGGAAGGTGTTGAGCATGGCGCCGCCGGCGCCGCGGCGATTGGCCGGCAGCGAGTTCATCACGGCCGACGAGTTGGGCGCGGCGAACAGACCCATCGACAGTCCCACCAGCAAGAGCAGCCCCGCGAACAGCGGATACGGGAAATTGATGGGAATCGCCTGCAGGCCCACCAGACTCAGTCCCGTCAAGACGAGCCCGACCGTGGCGAAGTTACGTGCACCGTGTCGGTCGGCGAGACGACCCGAGATGGGCCCGGCGATCAAAAAGCCGATCGTGAGAGGGATCATGTAGATGCCCGCCCACAGCGGAGTACGCGCGAAGTCGTAGCCGTGTTGCGGCAACCAGATGCCCTGAAGCCAGATGATCAAGATGAACTGAAGACCACCTCGCGCGAGTGACAAGCACAGCGTCGCCAAATTACCCATCGCGAATCCCCGTGAACTGAAGAGGCTCATTTGGAACATGGGGTCCTTGACTCGTCGCTCGATGAACACGAAGGCCACCAGAACCACCACCCCACCGATGAGACACGTCAAGACGAACGGACTCGTCCATCCCATGGCGTGACCGCCGTAGGGCTGGAGTCCGTAGACGATGCCGGTCAAGATAGCGATGAGGCCAATGGCGAAAGTGAAGTTCCCCGTCCAGTCGATGGTGGAGGGCGTGCGCGCCCCGTTGTCGCGCAACTTGAAGTAGGACCAAAAAGTCCCGAGCAAACTCACCGGCACCGAAACGAGAAAAACTAGGCGCCACTCGATGGGCGCCAACACGCCGCCGATGACCAGACCCATGAACGAACCACCAATGGCCGCCACGCCGTTGATCCCGAGGGCCAGGCCGCGCTCGTTCGCCGGGAAGGCGTCAGTGAGGATTGCGTTGGAATTGGCGAACAAGAATGCCCCACCCACGCCCTGACCCACCCGCATCGCGATGATCCATAAGGCGCCACTCGTGCCCGTTAACCACGTGATCGACAAGAGAATGGAAAAGACAGTGAAGATGGCGAACCCGAGAGTGAACATCCGCACGCGTCCAAAAATGTCGCCGACGCGTCCGAAGCTGACTACGAGGACTGAGGTCACCAGCAAGAACCCGGTCAAGATCCACAAGAAGTACGGCGTGTTGGACGGCGCCAGTGGATTGAGGTGGATGCCACGAAAAATGTTGGGCAGAGCAATCAGCAGGATCGATCCGTTGATGGTGGCGAGCAAGATACCCAGCGTCGTGTTGGACAAGGCGATCCACTTGTACGAATCGTTGTGGGCGGTGGGCTGAGCGGTGCTGATCGACACGTAAAACTCCTGGGGGACGGGCAAGAAGAATGGCGTAAGTACTTAGTTAAAAGTAACTAAGTACAACTATAGTGACTCCATGTCCGTCACGATCCCCGGCCCCATGTCGACGAGTGAAAAATCCGCAGCCCTCACCCTGCGTGTCGCCCTGGCGCGCATCTATCGCGCCATGCGGCTCAGTGCCACGACCGAGATCACTCCGTCGCAGGTGTCGGTACTCTTTCGCATCGAACAAAGTGGGCCAATGCGCATGGGCGTGCTCGCTCACCTCGAGCGCATCACGCCAGCATCGCTCAGCAAGGTCGTCGACTCGCTTGAAACGCTGGCGTTAGTCGAGCGCGAACCCGACCCTCTGGACGGGCGCGTCACGCTGCTCAAGGTGAGTGACGCGGGCCGCGATCTGATTAGCGAACGGCGCGCCGAAAGCACCTTGGCCCTGGAAGTAGCGTTGACGAAACTCACAACATCCGAGCGCGCCATCGTGCACCGGTCACTTCCCGCTCTCGAAAAACTGGCCGAAATTCTCCTCATGGGCACCGACAACGCCTGAGCGTTCAAGCGCCTGCGCCCCGTCTAGCGGCGACCCTTGCCCAGTAGGTTAAGGACCTCGAGATACAGCCAGATGAGACTGACCATCATGGCAAAGGCCATGTACCAGTCGTACTGCGCGTCGGCGCCACTGGCCACCAGACGATCAACCTGATCGAGGTCCACCAGAAAGTTCGCGGCCGCCACGAGCGCCAGTACGAGCGAAATACCGACACCGATCGCGCCACCACCCCCGTCGAGGTTGGGGCCACCAAAGACCATCATCAACAACGACACGCCGTAAAACGCGAGAGCGCCGAGGGTGGCCGCCCCGACAACGCGATACGTCTTGGACGTCACCTTCACCACGCCAGTGCCGTACAAGAACCACACGCTGAGAGCCACACCGGCCGTGACCCCGACCGCTTCGAGAACGATCCCGTGGTACTGCGCGTTGTAGGACTGAGAGATGACGCCGAGCAAAAACCCCTCAACGATGGAGTACACGAAACCCAGCGAACGCGCTAGTCGTGGCGTGCGCATTATCACCATCGCGAGGGCGAAGGAGCCCAGCAGCGCCACCAGCAACAGTCCCCCCGACGGTGTGGCGCTACCCGAACTCTCAATCCAGCCAGCGGCGGCCCCCGCAACCACCAGTGAGGCGAACATCGACAGCGCGCCCAGTACACCGCGTTTGGACATGCGCGCACCAGACGTGTGGTCGGATCGAATCGCTAGAAGTGTCTTGTCCTTGAGGGCGGGATTGGCCATGTGAATCTCCTGGTCGTCTTCAAATATTCTATGGTTCGCGCCGGTTTCTTCACCACATAGCGCCAAACGAATCATTTTGTCGGCATCGGCGCACGAGCCGTCGTCAGTCGGTTGCGACGCGACTGGCGCGTCGCACGCACGAGGTTTTGTTCGGACCCCACATTTGCCAATGCGTTTCGCGCCACCTATCGTCAAGTGGATAATGACGAACCAGCGAGTCGCGAGTTGAGCCAACACGCCAGCGGTCGCGGACGCGTCAGGTTGGGTCCTTCGCAACGGCGACCGCGAACTTTCGCGCAGTGAGTTCGACAACGCTCCCACCACCGCACCCCGACCGACTGCTGCCCGCCGACCCGGCCACCCGTGAATTGGCGCGTGAATTGCTCAGTTGCGTGGAGAGTCTTCCCATCGTGTCGCCCCACGGCCACGTGAGCGCCACGATGATTTCTAACGACACGGCCTTCACGACCCCCGCCGACTTGTTCGTCTCGCCGGACCACTACGTGACGAGATTGCTGCACGCGAACGGTTCGTCACTCGCGTCGTTAGGCGTCGGTGTCGCCGCCGAACCGCACGAGGTGTGGCGCGAGTTCTGCGCCGCGTGGCACGTCTTCGACGGCACCGCTTCGGGAACTTGGCTCGTCGCAGAGTTGCACGACCCCTTCGGGATTGACGACACCCCGACGGCCCACAACGCGGACCAGCTGTACCAGCGGATTATGACGCGGCTGGGCGAACCGAGTTTTCGACCAAGGGCACTCCTCGATTCGTTCGCCATGGAGGTCCTCGCCACGACCGATGATCCGCTCGACGATTTGAGCGCCCACCGGTCTCTACGAGACGACGCTACCTTCGCGTGTCGCATAGTGCCGACCTTTCGCCCCGACGCCTACGTGAACGCCCATGCCGCGGGCTTCGTCAATCGCGTGGATCGACTCATCGACGAGGCGAGCGAGGGAAGAAGTGGGTACGACGGGTACCTCGCCGCCCTGCGTCATCGACGCCAGTTTTTCATCGACGCGGGAGCCGTCGCTGCAGACCACGGAGTGCGTACCCCGCTCAGTCTCCGACTCGATCGGTCGAGCGCGACTTCCTTATTCGAACGACTTCGACGCGGCGACGTCTCGCGGGACGACCGTGACGCGTTCGAAGCGCACATGCTGTACGAGATGGCCCGGATGAGCGTGGACGACGGTCTGGTGATGACCGTCCACCCGGGCTCTCTTCGTAATCACCATCCCGACACCTTCGCGCAGTACGGTCCCGATTCGGGGCACGATATTCCCATCGCCGTCGATTTCACGACGTCACTTCGCCCCCTACTCAGCGACTTTGGTACCGAACCGGGATTTCATCTGGTGCTGTTCACTCTCGACGAGAGCACGTTCTCGCGAGAGTTGGCTCCCCTCGCTGGGTTCTATCCCAGCGTCTACTTGGGATCCCCGTGGTGGTTTCTTGATGCTCCCGACGCGCTCATGCGCTTTCGAAGTGCGGTGACTGAGACGACGGGCTTCTCGCGCTACGGCGGATTCGTCGATGACACCCGCGCGTTTTGTTCCATCCCCGCACGACATAACGTCGCGCGACGCGTCGAAGCCTCGTACCTCGCGCGACTAGTGGGCGAGCATCGACTATCTCTCGCGCGGGCCCGCGAGATCATCGTCGACGTCATTGACGCAGCCCCGCGACGAGCATTCAAGTTATGAGTGTCGTCGAACCGCGAGCCTTAGCTCGCGACTTATACGCCTCGGCGGGACCCACACCCACCGCGCGGATCGCGCACTTCGGGTTGGGTTCCTTTCACCGTGCCCACCAGGCGTGGTTCACCGCGCATTCGATCGACGCGCTCGAGTGGGGAATCTGCGCCTTCACCGGGCGAAGCGCGGGCCTCGCTACAACATTGCGCCAACAGGGCGGCCTCTACACGCTCGTAGAACGGTCCGCGACCGGCGACCGATTTGAGGTGATGACGAACTTGGTCGAAATCCACGATGGCGCGGATTCAACCGCCATCATTGACGTCGTGTCGCGGCCGGAGATCGTGGTGATCACGACGACGGTCACGGAGGCCGGGTACCGACTCCATCTTGACGGCACACCGCGACGTGACGACGCCGAACTCGACCACGACGTCATCACCCTTCAACGGGTGACGAGAGAGGATTGTCTCGCGGCACCGGTCATCACCACGGTTCCCGGACGACTCCTATTAGGCCTCGAGGCCCGGCGCCGTAACAATGCGGGACCTGTGACAATCGTGCCGTGCGACAATCTGCCGCGAAACGGTTGGGTCCTCGAACAAGGTCTCCGCCAACTCGCCCATATGGTGTCGCCACAACTGCACACGTGGTTGAACGAGAACGTCACCTTCGCATCGTCGAGTGTCGATCGCATCACGCCGCGCACAACGTCGAGTGACGTCGACACGGTAACGGGCGCAACACGGTGGCTCGACGCTGCGCCGGTGGTGACCGAACCCTTCGCCAGCTGGGTCATCTCGGGCAACTTCCCGGCGGGTCGACCCCGCTGGGAAACCGCCGGAGTGCTGTTCGTCGCGGACGTCGAACCCTACGAACGAAGGAAATTGTGGCTACTTAACGGCGCGCACAGCCTCCTCGCCGTCCTCGGGCTCGACGCGGGTCACCGCACGGTCGCCCAGGCGATCACTGACCCGAGGTGTCGCGACTGGGTCGAATCTTTTTGGACGAGCGCCCGACACCATTTGCCCGAGCACCTCGAACTCGACGTCTATTGCGCTCAACTTTTAGATCGATTCCAGAACGCTCGGATCATGTACGAACTCGAGCAAATCGCATCGGACGGCGTCATGAAGTTACGCACACGAATCGCTCCCGTCATCGTGGGCGAGTTACGCGTCGGTCGCGACTGCGATGCGGGAGCCCAAGTACTCGCGACGTGGATCGTGCGCCTCGTCACCATCGGCTCGTTCCCCGACGCAGAGGGCCTGGCCCTGGCTGCGATCATGGACACCTCGGTGACACCCACGCCAGATCTTGTGCACCTGGTCGATTCAGATCTACGCGAATTTCCGTCCTTCGTCCATCGCGTCGAGCAGCTCGTCGACGAGCGCGTCGCCCGACAACGCACGTCCACTTCGAACGACGCGACGACGCAACCGAACTGAGAGCGGCATTGTTGAAGCGACGCACCCGGAGTGGTTTACGAAAACTTCGTCCGTCTCGAACTCATGGTTGTCGCACCAACAAGCAATACACTCAACTCAGTGGCATCGCCGATTCAGGGGATGAGCGAACGAACGCACCGCGCCACACCTCGAGCGTTCCGTCCGAGAGCGCACCAGCAAAGTTGAGCACGCGGGTGAAACCGTCATCGAGAATCATCGGTAGCGTCGGGTCAGCGGCGGGCCCCGCGGCGTCCGTGGATTCGAACCACGTATTGACCCACTGGGTCTCATCTACCCATTCGGTCATCTCGAAGCCCGCGCCGCAGATGGCGTCACTGAGTTCGCCGGGAGTGACCACGTGACTGTCACTGCCGTCCATCGACCACGGCAGCGGCCACGACAACTCGGCGTCCGACCTGCGACACACCTCCCACACCGCGAACCGGGCACCCGGCTTGAGCCGTCGCGCGATGTCGCCAAACCACGACCGCTTGGCCTCGACATTCATCTGGACGTGCATGGTGAACCCAGCGTCGAACCGCACGCCAGGCTCGAACTCGGCAATGTCGGCGAGAACGAATCGAACGCGATCCGATAGACCACACCGTTGGGTCAACTCAATGGCGACGTCGACGTAAGCCGGAGTGATGTCGACGCCCACAACACGACAGCCTGACGACACGGCAATCTGGCGCGCCGGTCCGCCGAATCCGGATCCGACGTCGAGGACGGCATCCCACGTCGACAGAGCGAGGGTGTCCTGCACGCGGGTGACGGCCTCGGCACCACCGGCGTGAAACTGATCGAGACTCCGCAACGTTTCCGACGTCATTCCCGGAGCGCCGACCTTCGAAACGAGACGATCGATGGTAGAAATTAGTTCCTTCTCGCCGTAGGTCTCGGATCCCTTAGAGATGCTCTCGTTCGGTTTCATCGCTTCGGCACTTCCAGTGGCATACGAACTCTGGCCACCACCACGTCGGAGTGCTTGCTGAGGGCGGAACTGAGAACTAAATCCAACTGATTATGCAGCAGTCGATATCGCCAGCGGCTCGGGACGACGATTGGAATCAGCACCACAATTTGCCGATTCCCCTTCGCCCGTTCGTGGTCGATAAAGTCCACGAGCGGATCGACGATGGACGCGAAGTCGGTGTGCAGAATCTGCAGTGGCGGTCCAGGATGCCACTGGGACCACTCTCGCTCCAACGCGTCGCTATACCCCGATTCTTCGTCGGCCGAGTCGGCCGCCACTGAGACGGCGATCACGTCGGTGCTGAGCGACAGTGCTTCACAAATGGCGAAACGGGTGAGCCGTGAGACGTTACTCACGGGGACGATGACGCGAGTTTCTTTCGCAACCGGTTGGTTGGGGATTTCCCCGATTCCCAATTCCGCCCCCGCACGTTGATAGTAGGCACGGATCCGTACGAAGAGTAGGACGAACAGCGGTACCGTCACGACGACGATCCACGCACCCTGGGCGAACTTGGAGATGAGAAAGATCACGGTGGCGAGTGCCGTGACCACAGCACCGCTCGCGTTCACGACCGCCCGATGGTGCCAACGCGGTGGTCGCGAACGCCACCAGTGAACAACCAGGCCCGCCTGGGACAAAGTGAAGCCGGTGAACACGCCTATGGCGAACAACGGGATCATCTCGTTGGTGTTTCCCCCGACCGCCACCAACAACCCTCCTGACAACAACGCCAGGAGCCAAATCCCGCTATCGAAGACTTGGCGATCACCGCGCAGACCAAAGATATGGGGAAGGTAGTCGTCGCGAGCGAGCAAACTCGCCAAGATCGGCAGACCGCCAAAGGAGGTGTTCGCGGCGAGGGCGAGCACCACGGTGATCGTCAACGAGACGACGTAGTAGGCCCAGTGGCGCCCAACTGCCATCCCCATGATTTGACTCAATACCGTCTGGCTCGACCGCGGTCCAATGTGCCAACGGCGGGCGAGAACGGCCATGCCGAGCAACATGGCACCGAGAACCAAGCCCAGCATCAACTCGGTCCGTTTGGCACGTTTCGCGCGCGGTTGGCGAAACATGGGCACGCCATTGGCGATGGCCTCGACTCCCGTCAGCGCACTGCAACCGGCCGAAAATGCCTTCAAGATCAGCAGAATCGAAACCGCCTGCAATCCGTGACTGCTCAACAACGAGTGACCAGGCTGGACTTCTCGAAGGCCTAAGGGATGAGCCAGCCCCACGGCGATGATGACCAAGAGACCAACGATGAAGAGCAGCGTTGGAAGCAAGAACGCCCGAGCGCTCGCCCCCAACCCGCGTAAGTTGAGCAACGTGATGAGAGCGAGGATGGCCAGGCATATGGGGACCGTGGCCGAACTCAAGCTCGGAAACGCCGCGGTGAGAGAGGCGACTCCCGCGGCGATCGAGACCGCGACGGTGAGCGTGTAGTCCACAATCAGGGCGCCTCCCGCGACGAGACTGGCACCGGCACCTAAGTTGGCGCGCGAGACGGCGTACGCACCGCCGCCGCCCGGGTACGCGTCAATGACTTGGCGATACGAGAAGACCAAGATGGCCAAAAGGATGATGATCGCCACGGTGATCGGTAGGACGAGGTGCAGTGACGACGCTCCGGCGAGTGCCAGCACCACGATGATCGCTTCCGGGCCGTACGCGACGGAGGTAAGGGCGTCGAGCGAGAGTGCCGAGAGGCCTTCAATAGGGGTGATTTGCTCTCGGGACATCTCACCCGAACGCAGGGGTCGGCCAATCAACACGCGCCAGACGGATCGACCAGAAGGTTCACTCGACTTAGATTGCGACGCCACTTACGCATCGTAGTGATTTGGAAACACCAAGCAGTGGGGCGTTCGCACGAACGGCCTTGGTAAATTCTGCGACCTCAGTAGTCCGCACTTTCGGTACGCAGTACTGAGGCAAACGCACCGCACTCGCAAATAATCCAGGTTCGCTGCATCCCATGGGTGCGATTGTCTGCGCCGGACGGGGTGAGAAGAAATGACCGATCAGCATCCAACACATGGATGAACCAAGCAAGGGTGGCCAACTCACGCACATTCGTTTAGTTATTTGAGAAGCGCTATTTCACTCAGGGGGATCAGGGGTGAAATGGAGAAGGTCGAAGGATTCAACGCCAAACTGGCAGTCGCATTGACGAGGGGCGCTGGAACCATGGCGATGGCCTATCTGTTCTGCCTCATCGCCCTTGCGAGTTTGCCAGCAATTCTCGATCAAACTGGCTGGTACCCGAAAGGAACGTTTCCACATTTCTTGACGTCGCCCAGCCTCATTTTAGTAGTGGCGTGGATGGCCCAGACTTTCCTGCAACTGGTCCTATTGTCAGTCATCACGGTCGGACAAAGTGTCCAGTCGGCCGCCTCCGACATACGCGCTCTGAAGACTTTTGACGACACCCAAGTGATAGTCGACCGCCTCGACACCACCACCGAGGGAGGAATAAAAGAGATTCTCGATCATCTCGCGGAACTCGAAGCGCGCTTGCCAGCGATTTCGTAATTAGGGGGGACGTGAGCGTCAACAATAATCAGGGCGCCAAACCTCCTTGTTGATTTTCGATTGACGCACGTAAGTGTTACGCGAAACACGTGGACCCGCGGAGAATCTCGCGCGTAGCCCGTCGCCATGCTCAGTATCTTGTCGGTCGCCGCGGCGTCAGGTCTTTCTGATTTTGCCGCTTCAATCGGGATTGGTCTCGCCGGGTGCTAATCGTGGTGGGGATCGCCATTGCGAGCGGAGCCTTACGAGCCCGGACGTATGCGCGGAGAAGCGAGGCGTTCGCGAAGAGCAGTCAATCATGATGCTTTCGCCAACCGGTTCGCGACGACTCCGGAACCTAAAAACTTAAGATAGTCACTGCGATCTCGTCAACGCTTCGATTCTTGGGGGCACGTGTCGAAGTTTTCAGAACGGCTTTAGGGCGTCGTTGCGGGTCCCGTTCCCGCCGCGTTGCACGTTCGGGGGTCCCAAGGTTCCAGTGCGGGGTTTGTCACACTCGGCGTTCCCAGGGCTGGATTCGACGCGATGCCGCTCGGATCGGGCACGGTGGTGGTCGTGGTGGTGGACGACGTTGAACTCGCCGCCAATTCGACGATGAGTGACGTCAGCGACGACGACGATGACGTAAACGCCGAAGTACTGGCCTTGGCGGTGGTCGTCGCCGCACCGGTCGGCTTCAAGGTGAGCCCCGTGCCGGTCTGCACCGTAACAAGGTCGCCAGGAGTGACCTCAGACGGGTTGTAGCCCATGATGGCGGGACCTTCAATTTGGCTCATCACCGATTGGGCGGCCTCAAGTCCGGGGTTCTTCCAGTCCGCGTTGTCGGGAGGGGGTGTACCGCCATACCAGACCACCGTTTCGGTGATGGGACCGGTGGCTGTACGGTCACCCATCGCCGACACGTGATAACCCTTGGCCGTCAATCCCGCGGAGATGGACGCGGCCTGATTCGTGATTCCCGAGCCATTTTGTACCGAGATCTTAAAACTCGCGGGCGTCGGTAACGCCTGACCGGTGAAGGGACTCTGGTTGATGGACGCGCCAAAAAGTTGATCGATGAGACTGTATCCAGTGGGCTGGACGGGAAAGACGATGTCACCGTACGATCCACCCTTGTATTGATAGCCGTCGGGTGAACTCACTCCCACCACCGGGAACGTCTCTTGCGCCACGTTGGCAATATTGGTGTGCGCGAACGTGGTGGCCAGCGACACCATCGTTCCCTCGGAGAATCCGGTGTCAACCGTGAGGTCCGACAAGACGCTCAACGCGATGCTCTGGTCCGTCAGGGGGTTACCTAACCCCCGTGCGGAGACCTTGGAACCCAGGACGCGTAAGAATTCGTGCGTGCGTCGAATGCGCGCAATATCCGAAAGGGCCTCGTACGTCCAGTCCGCGCGATTCGTGACGGTCGGATTCGTTTGGATTTGCAAGTGGCGAGCCCGCACCACCTGGAGTGCCCGATATCCGTCGAGCATGATGCAGCCGGGATGAGGAACGTAAAGACCCGAGTAGGCGTCGAAGACAGGCATAGGGAAATACATGCGCACTCCCCCGAGAGCGTTGACCACGGAGGCGAAAGTGTCGAAATTCAACTCGACGTAATGATTGATGGGAATCCCGAAGTCCTCTTCGGCCGCCGCTACGAGTTGAGTCGGTCCCTCGTAGAGCGCCGCGTCGATTTTGTTGGCCCCTTCGGCACGAGCGTTGGGCACGAAGGTGTCACGCGGAATGGAAAGAAGCGACACCGCGTGAGTGGCGGGATCGAGGTGCACAATCATGTCAATGTCGCTATTGACACCAGTGACACCCTGGGCGCAGGTACCGTACGCCTGGTTCTGAACTTTGAGGCCGCAACGAGTCGTCGATCCGATCAACAAAATGTTCACCGAGGATCCCGAACTCTGAAGATGACCGACGTGTTGTCGATTCAGCAACGAGCCCAGATAGAAATAATCGGCGGCCACTCCGACCACCACGAGTACGAGCACGACGCCCAAGGCAATCGCACCACGGATCAGGTATTTACTTTGCTGGCTACGCACTTTTCGGCGACGACTTCGAGTCTTCGATTTGATTCGCGTCTTTTTGTCAATGGCCTGACCCAGAGCGGCGAGGCGTTGAGAATTGGCGAGACCCGATGCCGGTGATTCAAGATTCCGCGAACGACTACGTGAGTCGTCAGAAGGTCCTGAAGGCATTGAGCAACTTTAACAGTCGTTTCTAAGAATTGTATTTTCTACCGGTCACATTGAAATCGGTCATTCTCGAACTCGAGCTTCGCTGATGAATTGATGGCCGCCGGAAGGTTGACCCGTTCCGGCGTTACTACAGACGACTCAAGCAGACCGTGCAGAATTTGTGACGATCCGTAACGATGAAGGTACGTGCCGGTATTTTCGTGGCTCACGAACAGCACATCTCCGGAAACTCAAAACTCGTAGTCACGTGTGCGAATCATTCGTTGAACCACAATTACCGTATGACGAGATTGGTGCCTCCCTTCCTGCCACCGGGAGCTATGAGCCGACAAATTCAACCAGTACTTTACGCTGACGATCGCCTGGCGTTACGACCGTGGACTGAAGCGGATGTTCCGGCCATCGTCGCTGCCTACGCCGATCCTGACATCCAGCGCTGGAATCTCAACACCTACGACGAACACGAGGCGAAGATCCTCGTCGCGAAGTGGAACCGATCATGATTGAACGAAACGAGCGTCCACTGGGCGATCACGAAGACCTCCGACGACCTCGCCATCGGACGAGTGGGATTGCGCACGCTCGATCTCGCCGCGGGAGAAGGCGAGATGTCGTACTGGGTGGCACCCCAGGCTCGAGGTCATGGCGTCGCTTGTCTCGCAACGTCCGTACTGAGTGAATGGCTCTTTCGCTCACTGGGCCTTCACCGTCTGGAAATCGGACATTCCATTCACAACCCGGCGTCGTGCCGTGTCGCTACAAATGCGGGGTACGTACTGGAATCCACAATGAAGAGTGCGCTACTACATGCGGACGGTTGGCATGATATGCATTGGCACGCGAGAATTCGCTCTGGCGCTGCGTGGGGATCAATTGACGATCCGAAAAGTCACGTCGTTTAAGAACGGGACGACCCCTTAGACTATTCGACCTCCGAGCTCGATTAGATAACGAGGACCACCATGTCAGATCCCACTTTCACTTACGCAAATCAGACGATTCATCGTCTGGGCTACGGCGCGATGCGAATCACTGGACCGGGCGTCTGGGGTTATCCCCGCGATCGCGAAGAGGCCCTCGCGGTACTTCGGCGCGCGGTCGAAATGGGTGTCGACTTCATCGATACCGCTGACTCGTATGGACCGAACGTCTCCGAAGAACTCATCGCGCAGGCTCTGCATCCCTACGACAACGTGAAGATCGCTACTAAGGCCGGTCTCTTACGAACGGGACCGGACATTTGGGTCCCGTGCGGTCGTCCCGATTATCTACGTCAGCAGTGCGAGTTGTCACTTCGCCGACTTGGTCAAGACTCGCTCGACCTGTTCCAACTTCACCGTATCGACCCGACGGTTCCGAACGAGGAACAATTTGGTCTCTTGAAGGCGTTGCTCGAAGAAGGAAAGGTCCAGGCGGTGGGACTTTCTGAAGTCTCGGTCGACGAGATTAAGGCCGCGCGAAGTGTGGTCACGATTTCGACGGTGCAGAACCTCTACAACGCCACCAACCGACAGAGCGAGCACGTTCTCGACTATTGCCACGAAGAGGGTATCGGTTTCATTCCGTGGTTCCCCGTTGCTGCCGGTGACCTTGCGCGTAGCGGTGGGCCACTGCACACCTTGGCAACGGCGCAAGGCGTCACCGTTGCTCAGTTGTCGCTCGCGTGGTTGCTGCGTCGTTCACCGGTGATTATGCCCATTCCCGGCACCTCGAAGGTGGCCCACCTGGAGGAGAATCTCGGTGCGGCACATGTCACTCTCGATGACGCAACGTTCAATGCGATTAGCGCGATGGGTGCGTAGGCAACTCCGTCGAAAATTGGCTCTCCTGACATAACCGTGGGTTAATTCCGGCCGGGGAGCACAGGTTTGTGGCCGCCCAGACTGAGCATGGCGAGAGCGATGAGCGCGTCGGGTGATTGAAAGCCGAATGCGATTCGCGTGATGAGTCTGATCTTGGT
>DATCEX010000008.1:0-116592 GCA_036509795.1 Acidimicrobiales bacterium | reverse complement strand
GGCCCAACGTCACCAGCGACGTGGCTGGACTGTGCGTGCGCAGCGGGAACGCGGCGTACCTCCGGGGATCGTCCTCGGCGCAGCGATCCAACGAGTTCATCGTGCGCCTGTGGCGCGAGGCCCTCGAGGCCGAAGGCCTCCCCGCCGACGCGGTGGCCCTGGTCAGCGACTCATCACACGAAGCGGCGGTCGCCTTCATGCAACTCACCAACGTGCTCGACTGTTTGATTCCTCGCGGCGGACCGAGTTTAATCGCGGCGATGCGTGAACACGCTCGCG
Organism: Acidimicrobiales bacterium; assembly: GCA_036509795.1. Classification (GTDB taxonomy): domain Bacteria; phylum Actinomycetota; class Acidimicrobiia; order Acidimicrobiales; family RAAP-2; genus RAAP-2. Next base: position 116,313 of record DATCEX010000008.1, on the reverse strand, counting down.
TTCCCTACGTTCTCGACGGTGATGGAAATTGTCACGTCTACGTTGACGCTGACGCCGACCTCGACGTCGCCGCGCGAATCGTCACCAACGCCAAGACGTCGCGTCCGGGCGTGTGCAACGCCGCCGAGACGGTACTCGTCCATCAGGACGTCGCCGGAGCGTTCCTCCCGTTACTCGCGCGTACGATGCCCGACGTGGAGTTGCGCGGCGACGAGCGAACCCTCGAGATTCTTCGCGACGCGACGCCCGTCACCGAGGAGGACTACCAGCGCGAGTTCCTCGCCCTCATCATGGCGGTGAAGGTGGTGGATTCTCTTGACCAGGCCATCGACCACGTCGCCACGTACGGGACTGGTCACTCCGAAGCGATCATCACCACGAAGAGGGAGCACGCCGAAGCGTGGATCCGTCGGGTGGACGCCGCAGCGGTACTGGTGAACGCGTCGACGCGCTTCGTCGACGGTGGCGAACTCGGACTCGGCGGCGAGGTCGGTATCTCCACGCAGAAACTTCACGCGCGCGGTCCGATGGGCCTGCGCGAGTTGACGTGCCTGAAGTGGGTCCTGCGCGGTGACGGACACGTCCGTTGAGCGCCCTCGATCCGCGCGAGGAGCTCGCGCAACGCCTCGGACTGAGCGAAGTCCCCTCCGCGCGCTTCTCCTCACCCGACGACGTGCAAGTTCGCCTGGCCGCGCACGAGTACTTGAGTTCTGACGCCATCTCTTCCGTCACGTTCCTGGCCGATCGCCTGGCCAAGCCGGTCCTGGTCGAGGGTCCGGCCGGGACCGGAAAGACGGCACTCGCTCGAGCGGTCGCCGACGCGTTGGGCGCGCGCTTGATCCGCCTGCAGTGCTACGAGGGACTCGACGAATCCAAAGCTCTCTACGAGTGGAACTACCGCAAGCAACTCTTACGCATCCAGGCCGGTCGGCCCGAAGGCTCCGCCGAAGTGTGGTCCGAGCTTGAAGAGGACATCTTCGCCGAAGAGTTCTTGTTAACGCGACCACTGCTCGAAGCCATCACCGCGACCGACCCCGTGGTACTCCTCATCGACGAGGTGGACCGCGTCGAACTCGAGACCGAAGCGTTGTTGTTGGAGATCCTTTCGGAGTACCAGGTGTCGATTCCCGAGATGGGCACGCTCAAGGCGCGACAGATTCCCATGGTGTTCTTGACGTCGAACAACACTCGTGAGCTCTCCGAAGCCCTCAAGCGGCGGTGCTTGTACCTGCACGTCGGTTACCCCGACGTGGAACGCGAGCGCGACATCATTGTCTCGCGCGTACCGGGTATCGCGACAGCACTGGCCGAACAAATCGCCCAGGTCGTACGCACGCTGCGCTTGGTGGACCTGAAGAAGTCGCCGTCGGTCTCCGAAACGCTCGACTGGGCCCGCACGCTGGTGATCTTGGGTCGCGACGAACTCGGCGAAGATCTGGTGGTCGAAACGTTGCACGTGTTGCTCAAGTACCAGTCCGATATCGAAAAGGCGACCCGCGAAATTCTCGGGCGGTCCTAGCGCGTGCTCGACCTCCTAAGTTCCTTCATCGCCGAATTGCGTACGGTCGGTCTTCCGGTGTCCATGAGCGAGACGGTGGACGCGGCGCGCGCCATCGAGACCATCGACGTCTCGGATCAGGTGCTCTTTCGTTCGGCGCTGTGTTCCACACTGGTGAAGAGCGGGGACCACCTCAGCGCCTTTGACACGACCTTCGACGTTTTTTTCGCGACGCGACTGGATCACGGCGACCTCGAGGTCGCCGGCGCTGAGGCGCCCGAGATGAGCGCGCGCGACGGCTCGTCTTCGCCGAGGTCCGGCGTGGAACTGGCCGAACAACTCTTTGACGCCCTGCGTGAGAATAACCTGCGCGCGCTGCGCTCGAGTGCGGCCGAGGCGGTCTCGCGCTACGCGGGCATCGAAGCGGGGCGGCCCGTCGGTGCGGCGTACTACCTGTATCGAACGATTCGTCAGTTGGAACTTGAGGAGATGGAACGCCGTCTGGTCCAAATGAGCCTCGGTGAGAACTCCGACGCCCTTAGCGAGCGCCTCGCCGCCGACGACGCTCGCCAACGGATCGAGGCGTTTAAGTCCATGGTGGAAAGCGAGATTCGCGAGCGATTGGTGGACGACCGTGGCGCGGAAGCAATGGCCGAATCGGTGCGCGAGACGTTACCCGAGGACATCGACGTGATGCACGCCAATCGCGAGGAGATGGCGCAACTCGAGCGAGCCCTGCGGCCCCTGAGCCGCAAACTCGCCGTGCGTCTCGCGCGTCGTCGCCGTCGACGACACCGCGGTCCCATTGACCTACGCCACACGATGCGTAGTTCGCTGTCGACCGGGGGAGTGCCCATCGACGTGCGCTTCAAGCCGCCTCGTCCGGCCAAGCCCGAGATCGTGGTCATCGCCGACGTGTCGGGGTCGGTCGCGTCCTTCGCGCGCTTCACCCTGCACCTGGTGCACGCCATCTCGAGTCAGTTTTCCCAGGTGCGCAGTTTCGTCTTCGTCGATGGGCTCGACGAAGTGACCCACCTGTTCGCCGAAAGTGACGATCCCGCCGACGCGGTCGAGCGCATCGCTGCCGAAGCCGACGTGGTGGCTCACGACGGCCACAGCGATTACGGTCGCGCGCTGGGATACTTTGCTCAGCGCTACGCCCCGGACCTCACGCGTCGTACGACCGTGCTCATCCTGGGCGACGCCCGCAACAATTACCATCCCGCGCAGGCCGACGTGCTGGAGGAGATTCGCGCACGGGTCAAGGCGATCTACTGGCTCAATCCGGAACCGCGCAACTACTGGAACAGTGGGGACTCGATTCTGTCGTTGTACGCACCGCACTGTGATGTGGTCCTCGAATGTCGCACTCTGCGCCAACTCGAGTCCTTCGTCGGGGGATTGAACTGATGGCCGTGGAACCACCACAGGGCTTTCGCACTAGCGGTGACGAGCCGCGCGGTACGCGGCTCGTGTTAATCCGCCACGGCGAGGCCGAGTGCAACGTCGCGGGCATCGTGGGCGGACCCCTCGGATGCACCGGCTTGACCGAATTGGGTCGCGAACAAGCCCGCGCCCTCGGTGACCGACTCCGGCGCACCCGCGAGTTCGATGACGCGGTCGCCACGTATTCGTCGGTCCTGCGGCGTGCGAAGGAGACGGCCGTCCTGGTGACGGCGGGCGTGATCTCGAGCGAATGCGTCGAGGACTGTGACTTGTGTGAGCTGCACCCGGGTTTAGCCGACGCAATGGATTGGGATCAGATGGTGAGCGCCTTCGGCGGCCCGGACTGGGACGTTGATCCCACCCAACCCTTCGCTCCCGAGGGCGAATCGTGGACCGGCTTTTACGAGCGCTGCGTGGGCGCGTTCTTGCGACTCGCCGAGCGCCACCCCGAGGGGCTGGTCCTGCTCTTCGTCCACGGCGGCGTCATTGAGCAAGCGATGAAGCTCGCGCTGGGCACTCCCGCGTCGGCGCGACTGCGCTTGCGCACCGAGCATTGTTCGCTCACCGAGATCGAGATCGATCACGGCGTGGTTCGTCTGCTGCGCTACAACGACCGCGCCCCGCGCGAGGTCACCGCGCGCTGAAGGAATTCCGACACGTGAAAGGCCATGTCGAGGCTCTGCGAGGCGTTGAGTCGCGGGTCGCAGATCGAAGTGTAATTCGTATGTAGGTCGTCCTCGTTCAACTGGTCGCCGCCACCGAGGCATTCGGTGACGTTGTCGCCCGTCAACTCAATGTGCAACCCCGAGGGCCACGTGCCCAGTGATTGGTGCACCGCGAAGAACTGCGCCACTTCGGTCAAGACGTCGTCGAAGCGGCGCGTCTTTTGTCCACCCCGAGCCTTGAACGTGTTGCCGTGCATCGGGTCACACGTCCAGAGAACTTCGGCGCCGTCACGGGTGAGGGCCTCGACGAGGGGAGTCAATAAGTCCGCCACCTTGTCGCGCCCCATTCGCGAGATCAGCGTGAGGCGACCAGGAACGTTCTCGGGGTTGAGCGTGGCGACCAACTGACGCAAATCGTCCACGGTGGTGCTCGGTCCAACTTTGAGGCCCAACGGATTGGAGATTCCGCGTAAGAATTCGACGTGCGCACCGTCCACTTGGCGGGTGCGGTCCCCGATCCACAGCATGTGCGCCGAGCAGTCGTACCAGTCACCAGTGAGTGAGTCCTGGCGCGTCAGCGCTTGTTCGTAGGGGAGGATCAGAGCCTCGTGGCTGGTGTAGAAGTCGACGCTCGACAGTTCGTGGTCCTCGTCGAGGTTCACGCCACAGGCGCGCATGAAGGCGAGGGCCCGATCAATGTCGTCGGCCAAGACCTCGTAGCGCTTGCCCTCGGGCGAATTGGTGACGAACTCCTGGTTCCACGCGTGCACGCGCGTGAGCGCCGCGAAACCGCCCGTCGTGAAGGCGCGCAACAGATTTAACGTGGCCACGCTCTGGTGGTAGGCCTCGAGCAGACGGTCGGGGTTGGGCCGACGTGACTCCTCGGTGAAGGCCTCGTCGTTAACGATGTGGCCACGAAAGGCGTCGAGTCGCACGCCGTCGCGCTCTTCGAAGTGCTCCGAGCGGGGTTTGGCGAATTGTCCGGCGATGCGCCCGACTTTGATGACCGGTACGCCCGAGGCGTAGGTCAGTGCGACGGCCATCTGCAAGATGATCTTGAGCTTGTCGCGAATGGAGTCGGCGGCGGAATCGGTGAATGACTCGGCACAGTCGCCCGCCTGGAGCAAGAACGCTTCGCCGTGTGCGGCCTTACCCAATTGCTGCGTGAGGCGTCGGGCCTCCCCGGCGAAGACCAGCGGCGGTTTGGCCCCCAATTGGGCCTCCACACGCGTGAGGTGTTGGGCGTCGGGCCAGATCGGACTCTGGGCGGCGACGCGTTCTCGCCAACTGGTGGGGTTCCACAACGGAGTGCGCGACATGACACAAGGCTAGAGGTTTCGTCCAAGTGTCAGCAATAACGCCGGTAGGATGGGCGAGTGCCCCTTCGTCGTCTCGGCCTCTTTGGAGGTACGTTCGATCCACCGCACAATGGACACGTGGCCGCACTGAGCGCGGCGGCGCGTACGGGACGATTCGACGTCATCGAGGTCACCGTCGCGGGCGATCCGTATCGCAAGAGCGCGGTCAGCCAAATACACCCGGCCGCCCTGCGACTGGCGATGGCTCGAGCGGCCTTCGACCACTTGGACTTGGTGCGCGTGAGTGACCGCGAGATTTCGCGCCCGGGTCCGTCCTACACGGTCGACACCGTGCGCGAATTGCTCGACGAGGTGGACCGCGTCGACGTGCTGATTGGCGCAGATCTCGCCCCACAACTGCCGACGTGGTACCAAGCGGACCAATTGGCTCAATTGGTCGCGGTGGGCATCATTCCTCGACCCGGTACGCCGTTGATTGTGCCCGAAGGGTGGAATTGTTACGAGATTGCCATGACGCCCGTCGACCTGTCCAGCACGTTCTTACGTGAGGCGTCGCTCGACGCGGCGGGACTAAAATTCTTCATGCCCGACGAGGTAATTGCCATTTATCAGGGCGCCACGGAGTAATGTTGGCCGTAATGGCCGTCCGCGCGTTCGACACCACCGACGTGTCCACAGCATCAGTGTCGGTCCTGGAACGCCCGCGTACTCGGCGCGACGCGCGTCGCATTCGCCAGCGTCAGGCCGTCGTGGGCCTCATCAGTTTGACCGTTCCCTTCGTGGTTGCGCTCGTCGTAGTGGGAGTGGGCCACTGAGCGAGATCGTGACTAGCGGTGGTGCCCTTCGTGGCCCGCAAGATCAATTCGTCGCCACCCTCGTGGACGCGGCGATCGAAGGGGCCGATGAGAAGCTCAGTGTCGACACCGTGGTGCTGGACCTGCGCGAGTTCGTCGACTCCTTCGACGCCCTCGTCATCGCCGCGGGACGCAACGATCGCCAGGTCCGCGCGATCGCCGAAGAAGTCGAGCGACGCATCGATGTGGCCCTCGGAATCAAGCCACTTCGCGTCGAGGGGTGGACCAGCGCGCAGTGGATCGCTCTGGACTACGGCGACGTCATCGTGCACGTCTTTGACGAAGAGACGCGTGACTACTACGACTTAGAGCACCTGTGGAGTGCCGCCCCGGCGTATCGCCCGGCGCACCAGCGCTAGGACTTCTTCAAGTACGCCAGATCTGACGGGGTGATCAACGACACGCTGGTCCCGTTGGCGAGCGTCAGTGAGAACGGTGTCTGATTGATCGAGATCCTGATCCCTTCGCTCGCGCCCATCGCGACGGCGGTGAACAGAAACTGCGCCACGGCGACACGACGGGCGACGGACGGCAGTTGTGCGAGTTGGTTCGAGACGTCCACGAGCGCCACGCCGTCTTGGATGGTGGCCTGGTTGACCACGAGGGAATGCGGAACCTGCGAGGAGATGCCACGTAACTGCTCACTGGTCGTTGGCCCGACCGGAATGTAGTACAGCACGTCGAAGAGACTCGGCGGCGACGTCACTAGCTGGGGCTCCGGGACGACGAGTTCGGACTTGTTCACCATGTACACGTCGCGCGTCACGAAGAGTACCCGCGCGAAGTCGCTAAACGGGATGGTCGGTGCCAGCAGCCCGAGGGGAACGTTGTTCGAGTTGATTAACGTTGGCGCGGAGGACGTCGACACCAGATTGCAACCACTGAGGACCAGTGCGCACAGGCCAATAGCGCCGAAGTGGCGTCGTCGCGTCACGAGGGGACCTCCACGAGGGGCAACTTCATCTGGAACCGAGCCCCGCCCTCGGGACTTGCGGTGGCGTGAATCTCTCCGTCCAAGGATTTGACGTGCTCGCGCACGAGCGCGAGACCCAGTCCTGTGCCGCGCACCACGCTGCGGTCGTGCGCGGCTCGACCGCGATAGAAGCGTTCGAAGACGTGTTCGTGTTCCCCCTCAGAGATGCCCGGACCGGCGTCGTCGACGTTGAGGGTCACGTGGGTACCGGCGCGGCTCAGGCGTACCGCGACAGTGCCTCCGGCGTAGTGCTGGGCGTTGTCCATGAGGTTGGCGATGATGCGTTCGAATCGTCGACGGTCGACCAGCACGCGAGCCTCCTCGAGATCCGCGTCGACTTCCACGAGGGGCTCGTTGCCACCTTGTCGTCGCATCACCGAGCGCACCGCTTGGCGCGTCAACTCAGCGATGGGGAGTACTTCGAGGGTGAGGGAGTTGGCTCCCGCGTCGGAGCGCGAGAGCTCGATCAGGTCTTCGATGAGGCCTTGGAACACGAGGATTTCGGCGCTCAGTAGAGTCAAACTCTCTTGGGCCGCCGGGGCCAGCTCCTCGCGATGCTGTTCGAGGATCGACGCCGACATCGCCAGGGCGGTCAAGGGAGAACGTAACTCGTGGCTGACGTCGCTCGCGAAACGCGCGTCGCGCTCGAGTTTGGTGACCAGTTGGTTGACCATCTCGTTGAACGACTCGGTGAGCTGCTCCACCTCACTACCGGCGTGCGTCGTCGGCAGACGGGTCGCGAAGTCCCCGCCGGCGATCTTCGCGGCCGCGTCCGACACCACCACGAGCGGGCGCAGGGTTCGTCGCGATACCCATACCCCACCGGACGCGCCGAGCACGGTGGTAAACAACGCGGCCGAACCAATGATGATCAATAGGGTGCGCAGGTTGCTCTCGAGACCGTCGAGTTGCCATACCTCGAAGATCTCGGTCTGCACCGACTGCATGGGAATGCCCACCACGTACACCAGGTCCGACTGGACCGTTCGCGTTTCGGTGCTCACGTGGCCGTGACGCGTCGCCTCCATCGCAGCGGCGGAGACGTCGATGAAGGGCATCTGGGGATTCAGTGTTCGCCACTCGCCATGGATGTTGAGCAGCAGCGTGGAGTCGGCGGACTGCTGGATCGAACTCACCTCGTTGGTGAGGGTGAGCGGCGCGGTATAGAGGGTGTTGCGAATCAATGCCGCGTTGACGTAACTCTGCTGGAGATCGGTCTGTTGTTGTTGCGTGATGAGGACGTCGCGCACCCCGAAGTAGGTCAGCGTGCCCAGCAGCGAACTCAACAGCAGTGTTCCTAGCCCGAAGATCAGCACGAAGCGCAGTCGTAGGCTTCGTCGTAGCACTAGAGCACCAACTTGTACCCCGCACCCCGTACGGTCAACAGGTGCACCGGAACTGCGGGATCGGGCTCAATCTTCATTCGCAGCCGTCGTACGTGGACGTCCACCAGTCGGCTGTCGCCGAAGTAGTCGTAACCCCAGACTCGCTCCAGGAGGTCTTCTCGCGACAGTACCTTCCCGTTGACTTTGGCCAAATCGACCAGCAATCGGAACTCGGTCGACGTGAGGTGAAGTTCCGATCCGTCGGCCTGACGCACCACGCCCTCGTCGGGAATGACGTGGAGCTCGCCAATGTGAAACGCCCGCGCGGCCGCGTCGGGTCGACGCCGCAGGTGCGCGCGCACCCTCGCCAGGAGTTCCAGGGGGACGAAGGGCTTAGTGACGTAGTCGTCGGCGCCCGACTCCAACCCGTGCACCACGTCGGAGGTGTCGTCACGCGCCGAGACGATGACGATAGGAATGTCGCTTCGAGAACGCAGGGCCACGCACGTGTCGAAGCCCGACATGCCCGGCAACATAATGTCCACGATGGCTACGTCGGCGTTTCGTCGATCGAAGAGAGCGACCCCATCTTCGCCGTTGGAAGCGTCATCGACGTCGTAGCCCTCACCGCGAAACATCAGTCGCAGCGCGGTGCGGATGTGTTCGTCGTCCTCGACGATCAAGATGCGTGACATGGGCCCCCTTGCCTCGAACCCCAGACTACTGAGAGACCGCGTTCGCGTGGCCACTCTCACTAGCCTTACAACGTGGGGATGAACGTGGTCACGAGCGACCAGTCACGCGAATGGGGACTGGACGAGTTCGCAGCGTCACTACGCGCCCGGGACCGCTCACCCGCCACCGTGCGCGCGTACCGTGGTGACGTGGTGCGCTTCGCGCACTGGGGCGTCGAGCACGGAGTGCGCACACCGCGCGACGTGACGCGTAAAACCTTGCGCGAGTACCTCGCCCAGATGAATCGCGAGGGTGACGAACGTTCGTCGATCGCCCGTCGTCGCGCCTCGTTAGTCCGATATTTCTCGTGGGCCCTGGAGCGCGACTACGTCGAGGTCAGCCCGGCCGCGCGAATCTCCGCGCCGCGGCCCAATTCGAAGTTGCCCGAGATCGTGGGTCGACACCAACTCGAGGAATTACTCGACACCGACTGGGGCGACGACCCGTGGTCGCACCGCGACCGCGCGGTGTGCGAGGTCCTCTACGGCGCGGGGCTGCGCGTCGGGGAGCTCTGCGGACTCGACCGCGACAGCCTCGACGAGCGCCAGGGACTCTTACGGGTGTTGGGCAAAGGCCGCAAGGAGCGCATCGTGCCACTTCACCCAGCCGGCTGGGCCGCCCTGGAACGTTGGACGGACGCACGAGGCCAGGTGCTGACCCCGCAGTCCCCGCGTGACGCGCTCTTCGTCAACCGTCGCGGCGCGCGCCTGGGTCCGCGCGACGTGCGCCGCATCCTCGACAAACGCCTATCCCTGGGTCACGTCCACCCCCACGCCCTGCGTCACACCTACGCCACGCACCTGCTCGAGGGCGGGGCCGATTTACGGGTCGTTCAAGAATTACTTGGCCACGAGAGCCTGACCACCACGCAGCTGTACACACACGTGTCCAAGTCGCGTCTGCAGAATATTCACCGTGAGACCCACCCGCGGGGATGAGTCGGGCGCGAGGTGTCGGCGCCCTCGATTCGACTACACTGGTTTGGCTCTCCCAGGGTGGGTGAGTGCAGATACACCGCGTGGTTTCGTACGGTCGCTCTTCGGGGTGCACCACGGGGTTGACTAACCGAACGGAAGGAAAATTCGTGGCTCTCGTCACTTTGCAAGAACTTCTCGACTCTGGGGTCCACTTCGGACACCAAACCAGACGATGGAATCCCAAGATGCGTCGCTTCATCCTCGGTGAGCGAAACGGTATCTACCTGATCGACTTGCGCAAGACCCTCGCGGGAATTGAGCAGAGCTACACCTACGTGCGCGACTTGGTGGCCGAGGGCGGCATCATCTTGTTCGTCGGTACCAAGAAGCAGACCCAGGGCCCCATCGCCGACTACGCCAACGCTTGCGGCATGCCGTTCGTGAATCAGCGCTGGCTGGGCGGCATGTTGACCAACTTCTCGACGGTCGCCGGGCGCGTCAAGCGCATGATGGAACTGCGTGGGATGCAGCGCGCCGGAGACTTCGAGGGTATGCCCAAGCGTGAAGCGTTGCGCCACAGCCGCGAACTAGAAAAGCTCGACCGCAACTTGAGCGGTATTGCCAACCTGGACCGTGTACCCGACGCCATCTTCGTGATTGACACCAAGAAGGAGCACATCGCCGTGACCGAGGCGCGCAAGTTGGGACTGCCCGTCGTGGCCGTCGTGGACACGAACTGTGACCCCGACGTCATCGACTACGTGATCCCGGGCAACGATGACGCGATTCGTTCTGGTGCATTGTTGTGTCGTTTGATTGCCGACGCGGTCACCGAGGGACGCTTCATCCGCGCCAATCGACCCGTCATCACTAAGGGTGCCGCGCCCATCGCCGCACCCGTGGCGGCGGCTGTCGCCACCGCGTAAGTAGTAATCCCGAACACAAGAGGAGATGTCAAGGTGTCAATCACCGCTAAGGACGTAATGTCACTGCGCCAGGCCACCGGCGTGGGCATGATGGACGCGAAGAAGGCCCTCGAGGCCAACAATGGGGATCAGGAGGCCGCGACCCAGTGGCTACGAGTCCAGGGGCTCGCCTCGGCGGCCAAGCGGGCCGGTCGCGAGGCCGGCGAGGGTTCGGTCGCGGTAGTCCGTGACGGCAACGTTGCGGCGATGGTCGAACTGCGCTGTGAGACGGACTTCGCGGCCAAATCCGACGAGTTCACCTCATTGGTGGACGAGATGGCCGCGCGCGTGTGCGCCGAGGGCAAAGACGCCGTCGCGCAGTTCCAAGACAACGTCGAGACGATGTTGACCACCTTGAAGGAAAACATTTCGGTGGGTCGCGTCTATCGCTTCGTTGCCGGCGAGGGTGAAGTGGTCGACACTTACAACCATCAGCACGCTGGTCGCAACGCGGTCATCGTGGTGCTCAAGGGTGGCGACGAGAAACTGGCACACGAGATCGCGGTGCACATCGCGTTTGCCAAGCCCCTGTACTTGGCGCGCGAGGACGTCCCGGCCGCCGAAATCGACGCCGAGCGCAAGACCATCGAGGAGATCTCGAACAACGAAGGCAAGCCGGCCGCGGCACTCCCCAAGATCATCGAGGGACGTCTCAACGGCTGGTTCAAGGAGCGGGTCCTGCTCGAACAGAACTACATCAAGGACGAGAAGCAGTCGATCGCCCATTTGCTCGGTAGCGCCACCATCACGGTGTACGCCCAAGTCGTCATCGGCGGATAGTCGGTGCGTCGGGTCGTTTTGAAGCTCTCCGGTGAGGCGCTCGCCTCGTCGGCGAGTGACGAGACGATCGACGCCAGCACCGTGGATTTTCTCGCGACGGTGATCGCCAACGCGATGACCCGCGAGGGACTCGAACTGGCCGTCGTCGTCGGTGGCGGCAACATCTGGCGCGGCGCTACGGGCGCCATGGCCGGGATGAATCGCGCCAACTCCGATATCATGGGCATGCTCGGAACGGTGATCAACGCCCTAGCCCTGCAAGACGCCATTGAGTCGCACGGTCGTGCCACTCGCGTGATGTCGGCCATCGGCATGGACCAAGTGGCCGAACCCTACATCCGCCGGCGCGCGGTTCGCCACCTGGAAAAGGGCCGCGTCGTGATCTTCGCCGCGGGGATGGGAAATCCGTACTTCACCACCGATACCGCGGGTGTGCAACGGGCCGCTGAGATCGAAGCCGATATGGTTCTTAAAGGAACACACGGGGGGGTGGACGGCGTGTACAGCGAAGATCCGCGCAAGAACGCTTCGGCGCTGAAGTACGACCTCATCTCCTTTGACGACGTCATCGCGCGCAACTTACGCGTCATGGACATGACCGCCATCACCTTTTGCAAGGACAATTCGATCCCCATTAGAGTTTTTGACCTTATGGCCGATGGCAACCTTGAGCGTGCCCTCAACGGCGACGCCGTCGGTACGCTGGTGAACTGATGGACAACGAACTCGTGGACTTGGTGATGGATGACACGCGCGAACGTATGGCGCGCGCGATCGATCACCTGAAGATCGAATTCGCCAACGTGCGAACCGGTCGAGCGTCGCCGGCGTTGATCGAAAACGTCCTGGTGGACTACTACGGCGCCGAGACGCCCCTCAAGCAGTTGGCGAATTTTTCGGTCCCCGAGCCACGAATGTTGGTGGTCTCACCGTTCGACAAGGGCGCGATGGCCGCCATCGAAAAGGCCATCTCCAACGCCGATCTCGGTTTGAACCCGTCCAACGACGGGGTCGTCATTCGCCTGTCGTTTCCGACCCTGACCGAGGAGCGACGCAAGTCCTTCGTCAAGATCGTCAAGACCAAGGCCGAAGAGGGCAAGGTCGCCTTGCGCGGGGTACGTCGACACGCCCGTCAAGAGCTTGAGACTCTCGAGAAAGAACAAGGTCTGTCCAAAGACGAGATCGAACGCCTGGAGAAGGTGCTCGACAAGATGACCCAGGACGAAGTGGCCGTCGTCGACGTCCTCCTTTCGCACAAGGAGCAGGAGCTTCTTGAGGTCTGACGACGACGACCGGTTGGACCAGCCCACCACGGTGAATCCGGTGGTGAGTTCGAGCGACCCTCGGGTCACCATTACCGGAGCCGACGTGGCGGGTTTCGTGACCGACGACGACGTCGTTCAAGTGGACCCCGATACCTTGTTGCCCCACTGGACGGACGCGCCGACGGGTCAAGTACCGATTGTCGTCGCGCGCGAAGCGGCCGACGGGGTGGATCCGTGGGCGGCCATTCCCGCGCCGGCCTGGCGCGAGGGTGAGGCCGACTGGGTAGCGCACGAGGACCAGTTCGACGCGTCTCTACTGGCCGTGGAGAAGAACGACGAGGATCTGCGGCCGTGGGAATTCAACGCCGCGGCGTTGGACTTCGACGACGAGGTCGTTGACGACACGCCACGCCCCGAACAGACCCGCGCTCATCGTACGCGCCGCACTCACCGTGACGACGCGTTGTCGGGTCGCGCGGTACGCCAAGGTCCCTCGCGCAGCGTGTCGGTGGCGACCATGACCGGCATCGCGCTAGCCATCGTCGTGTTTGGCATCTTCCACTTCGGCGCGATTCCCGTCGCCGTCTTGCTCACCGCCGCGCTGGTCATGGCCGCGGGCGAAGCCTTCGCAGGCTTTCGCTCGGTGGGGGCGCACCCGGCCACGATCTTGGGTCTCACGGCCGTCGTGACCCTGAGTGTCGCGGTGTACGAGAAGGGCATCGGCGCCGTCGGTGTGGTCACGGCACTTCTGGTGATGTTCTCCTTCGTCTGGTACGTCGCGGCCGATCGCATGATCGACGTCGTCGACGGACTGGGCGCGACTATCTTCGTCTACGCCTGGGTGGGCGTCCTCGGTTCCTTCTCGCTGTTGCTCGTCTCACCCCACACCCTGGCGCACAAGCACGGTCTGGCGTACGTACTGGGAGCGATGTGGCTCACCGTGGCCAACGATTCTGGAGCGTTGTTCATTGGCCGCTGGATCGGCAAGCGACCGTTGAACGCACGACTGTCACCGAACAAGACCATCGAGGGCACCATCGGGGGTACCATTTTTACCCTGCTGGCGGGCGCCATCGTCTTGCCGTTCCTGCACCCGTGGACGATGTCGCACGGACTGGAGTGCGCCGTCGCGCTCTCGGTGGTGGTTCCCATGGGCGATCTCTTCGAATCGATGGTCAAGCGCACCCTTGGCGTCAAGGACTTGGGCCACCTGTTACCGGGTCACGGGGGAATGCTCGACCGCGTGGACGGTCTGCTTTTTGCTCTGCCCACCATGTACGTCATGATCCACTTACTGTCGCTGAGTTAGCGATGACGGCCTTGCGCACTCGCGTTGCGTTGATGGGGGCGACGGGCTCCATCGGTATCCAGACGGTCGAGGTGCTGCGTCGCGAACCCGAACGATTCGAACTCGTCGCGGTGGCCGGTGGGCGCCGAATCGATGAACTGGTCGCAGTGGCCAAGGAATTTGGCGTCAGGCGCGTCGGCGTGAGTGACGAAGATGACCGCAGCCGCGCGAGCGAACTCCTGGGTAATGACGTGGACATCGTGGTTGGCGAAAAGGGACTGCACGAATTGTGCGGCTCCGCCGACGTCGTCGTGAACGCGGTCATGGGATTCGCGGGACTTCCCGTGACGCTGGCTACTCTCGAGGCGGGCGCGCGCCTGGCCCTGGCCAACAAGGAGTCGCTCATTGCGGCGGCCCCGGTGGTGGCGCGCGTGCGCTCGACCCCGGGAGCGCAGATCCTGCCGGTGGACTCCGAGCATTGCGCGATTCACCAGTGCCTGGCCAACTCGTTGGAGCCGGGTCATCCCGACGTGGCGCGTCTGTTGCTCACTGCCTCGGGTGGACCGTTTCGCGGCTGGACGCGTGATCAACTGGTCGACGCGACGAAGGCGGACGCGTTGGCGCATCCGACCTGGTCGATGGGTCCCAAGATTACGGTCGATTCCTCGACGTTGATGAACAAGGGTCTGGAAGTTCTGGAGGCGTCGGCCCTCTTTGGCGTCGGCGTCGACCGGATCGACGTGGTCGTGCACCCCCAGTCGATCGTGCACTCGATGGTGGAATACGTGGACGGCTCCGTACTCGCGCAACTCTCGGCTCCCGACATGCGACTCCCCATCGCGTACTGCCTCGGTTCACCGGTGCGCCTGGCGCACCACTGGGGACAATTGGACTTCACCAAGCCCCTCCGACTCGATTTCGAGGTGCCCGATCGCGACGCGTTCCCGGCGCTCGAACTGGCGTACGCGGCGGCGCACCGCGCCGGAGCAGCGCCCGCGTGGCTATCGGCCGCCAACGAGGTCTGCGTGGAGGCCTTCTTAGGGGACCGCATTCGTTGGAGTGACATCGTGCCCCTGGTGGCGCGAACGATGGACGAGTACGAGGACGACCCCCTGGAGAATCTCGACGCCGTCGTGGCCAATGACGCGAAGGCCCGACGGATCACGCACGGTAACCTGCCTCAGTGATGCAAAGTCGGAAGTCGTCGCGCACCTCCGTATTGTCGTTGCTCCTGGGATCGATCCTGGTGATCGGAGCGCTCACCTGGTTGTGGGGCTGGGCGCTGCCGCTCGTCTTGTTCTTGGTGATTGCCATGGTGATGGGTCACGAGTTTGGCCACTTCATCACCGCCAAGCGAGCGGGCATGAAGGTGACGGACTTCTTCGTCGGGTTCGGGCCGGTTCTGTGGTCCACCACGCGTGGCGAAACGCGGTACGGGATTCGTGCTCTCTTGTTGGGCGGGTACGTCAAAGTCCCGGGCATGACGTGGTACGAAACGATCGAGCCCGACGACGAGGCGCGCACGTATCGCTCGGCGTCGTATCCGCGCAAGGTCATCTTCGCCTCGGCCGGTTCCATCATGCACATCGTGATGGCCCTGCTCATCGCGTACGCGGCACTGGTCTTCGTGGGCCACGCCGATACCCGGCGCGTCGACGTCGGGGGTTTCACGACCTGGCAGGGGCACACCGTGAACGCGGCGCAAGCCGCGGGACTCAAAGTCGGCGACGAACTGCTCACAATTGACGGACACGCCGTCACCGGGGACAACGTGGCCGCGTCGATCATCAGTGTGAACGCCGACCGCCCGATCACGGTGACGGTACTGCGCGCGGGACACCGCGTCGTCCTGCACGCGACGCCGGTGGATGGGCGCAAGGTCCTCGTCGGCGGCCAACCCGAAGTGAAGGGGCCCAAGCCCATCGGTAAACTCGGCATCGCCCTGCAGAATCCGACGGTACATACGTCGTGGCTGGCCGCGATTCCTCACTCCTTCTCCACGGTGGTCACGACGATCAACGAAGCCGCGCACGCCCTCGTGCACGTTTTTTCTCCAGGCGAGTTCTCTAATCTCTTCCACCAAGTGTCCACGCCCGCGGCGGCCAAGTCGACGGTGTCCCAGACGACGCGTCCGGTGTCGATCATCGAGGTCGTGCGTCTGGCCGACCAAGCCGCGCAGTCGAACGTTCCGGCGCTCTTCACGATACTCATCACTCTCAACATCTTCGTGGGGCTCATGAATATGTTGCCCATGCTGCCCCTGGACGGGGGGTACGTGGCGATCGCCACCTACGAACGGGTGCGCCGTCGCGGGGTGGCGCTCTACCACGCGGATATCAACAAGCTCGCGCCAGTGATTTACGCGTTCGTGAGCGTGTTGTTGGTCTTGTTCGCCTGTACCCTCTACCTCGACATCGCCTACCCGATCGCCAATCCCTTCCATTAATGCTCGCGGACGCGACGCGACGCGGCAGAATGGGGGAGTGGATGTCACTGCCAGCTCTCTCAGCCCCCGTCGCCTCACCCGTCAGATCTCGGTCGGTTCGGTAAAGGTGGGCGGCGACGCCCCGATCTCGATCCAGTCCATGACCACGACGAAGACGGCCGACGTCGAGGCCACGCTCCAACAGATCTACGCCCTCGCGGGTGCCGGTGCTGACATCGTGCGCTGCACGTGTAATGAGCGCGCTGCGGCCGAGGGACTCGCGCAGATCGTGCCGCGTTCACCGGTCCCCATCGTCGCCGACATCCACTTCCACGTCGAGATGGCCCTGGCCGCACTCGAGGCGGGCGTGCACGGACTGCGCCTCAATCCGGGAAACCTGCGCAAACCCGAGGAGATCAAGCTCGTGGCCAGTGAGGCCAAGGACCGCGGCGTGCCCATTCGCATTGGCGTGAACGCCGGCAGTCTGCACCCCGACATCTACGAACGCTTCGGGAGCGCTACGCCCGAGGCCCTGGTGGAATCGGCGCGAATCGAACTGGCCTACTTCGAGGAAGTGGGCTTTGATGACGTCAAGATTTCGGTCAAGGCGTCGTCGGTCGCCACGATGATCGCCGCGTACCGTCTGGCCTCGGAGACTTTCGATCACCCGCTGCACCTCGGCGTCACCGAGGCGGGGCCGCTGCCGGGGGGACTGTTGAAGGGCACCGCCGGCATCGGCACGCTGTTGGCCGAGGGTATTGGAGATACACTTCGCTACTCGCTCACCGCCGACCCCGTCGAGGAGGCCAAGGCTGGGCGTCAGTTACTCGAAGTGCTCGGTCTGCGCGAGCGCACCGGGCTCGACCTGATCGCGTGTCCGAGTTGTGGTCGCGCCGAAGTCGACGTCATCAAGGTCGCCACCGAGGCGCAGACCGCCCTGTCAGCACTCGATATACCCATTCAGGTGGCGGTCATGGGGTGCGTGGTGAACGGGCCGGGGGAGGCGCGCCACGCGGACCTCGGCATCGCCGCGGGGAAGCACCGCGGTCACCTGTTCATTCGCGGACAGATCATTCGCGTCGTGCCCGAAGACGAGATGGTCGCCGCGCTGGTCGAAGAGGCGCAGAAGATCGCTAAGGAGGGCATCGAGGCTCGACTGGCGGCGCGTGACGAGTCGGCCGAGGCCGAAGCTGCGGCGGACCGCGCCGAATTGCTCGACGCCAAGGGTCTCGACGCCAACAACACTACGCAGGTCATCGAACGCATTCGACGCCGCGAGGAGCATTAGTCGGGGCGTTTTGGCGCGATTCACTAGGATCGGTCCACGTCGATAAGGAGAATTGTGGCCGGCCAGAGTGTCTTGACCCCCCAAAGCGAAGACTTTCCCAAGTGGTACCAAGACGTCGTGGCCAAGGCGGAGATGGCCGATAACGGTCCCGTACGCGGCACGATGGTGATTCGTCCCTACGGCTACGCAATCTGGGAGCGCATGCAGGCGGCCATCGATTCACGCATCAAGGCCACCGGTGCCCAGAATGCCTACTTCCCTCTGTTCATCCCCGAGAGCTACTTCCATAAGGAAGCCCAGCACGTCGAGGGGTTCAGTCCCGAACTCGCGGTGGTGACCCACGCGGGGGGCGAAGAACTCGCCGAGCCCATCGTGGTGCGCCCCACCTCCGAGACGGTCATCGGTGAGTTCATGGCCAAATGGATCCAGAGTTACCGCGATCTTCCCTTATTGCTCAACCAGTGGGCCAACGTGGTGCGCTGGGAACTGCGTCCGCGTTTGTTCCTTCGTTCCTCGGAGTTCCTCTGGCAAGAGGGTCACACCGCGCACGCCAGCGCGAGTGACGCATCGGACTACGCCAAGCGGATCCACCTCGAGGTCTACAACGATTTTCTAGAGTCCCAGCTCGCCGTGCCCACGTTCTTGGGTATCAAACCGCCCAGCGAGCGTTTCGCTGGGGCGACCAACACCATGACGTGCGAGGCCATGATGCGCGACGGCAAAGCCCTGCAGATGGCGACGTCGCACGAGTTGGGTCAGAACTTCGCGCGAGCCTTCGACATCTACTACCAAAACGAGGAGGGCCAGGCGGCGCTGTGCTTCACGACGTCCTGGGGGGCCTCGACCCGACTGGTGGGAGGGCTCATCATGGCCCACGGCGACGATCAAGGTCTGGTGCTGCCACCGGCCATCGCGCCGACACTCGCGGTCATCATCCCGGTACGCGACGACGAGGCGGTCGCTGCGGCGTGCCAGACGCTGCACACCGAACTTCTCGGCGACGACCTGCGCTCGGCGATCGATCGGGGTCGCGGCAGTTTCGGGCGTCGTCTGACCGATTGGGAGATCAAGGGTGTGCCAGTGCGAATCGAAGTCGGTCCGCGCGACTTGGCCGAGGGGCTGGTGACGATCGTACGCCGCGATACCGGCGAGAAGATGCCCGTCGCCCTGGTTGACGTTCGCGCGCGGGTGCGCGAACTCGCCGACGATATCCAGCGCGACATGTACCAGGCGGCCCTCGCGTTTCGCGACGCCAAGACCATTGACGTGTCCACACTGGACGACGCCATCGCGGCGGCCGACGAGGGATTTGCTCGTTTGGCGTGGGACCAGATCGGTGAGTCCGGCGAAGCACGACTCAAGGCCGAGGCCATGACGGTGCGTTGCCTGCAGCGCCCCGACGGTGCCATTCCCGCCAGCGACCTCGAGGTGGGTTTGATCGCCATCGTTGCCAAGTCGTACTAGCTGATTTTCCTCATCACGCGGTGCGTGGGCGCGAGTGACGGCGACCATTCGTTCGGTTGTTACCATTGGGCCTAACTGCTACAATTGAAGCCGACAGTCCGCTCAGGACGTTTGGACTCGTTTAAGCGCGGGCCTCGGGCCCGCGCTTTTTCATTGTCCGAACGCTGGTGGCATAGAGAGGAGAGGCATGGAACTAGAGACCCCATTGCGCTCGCTCCTATCTAGCCTCGGGCTCGACTTGTACGACGTGGAACTCGCCAAGGGGACCCTCAACGTCACCGTCAACAAGCCCGGTGGCGTCGATTTAGAGGCCCTGACCAAGGCGAATCGGGCAATCTCGGAGTGGTTGGACCTCAACGATCCGATCGCCGGTCGCTTCACGCTCGACGTCTCGAGCCCCGGCCTCGAACGACGTCTACGCACGATTGAGCATTTTCGTTCCGCCGTGGGCGAAACCGTGACGTTGCGCGAGCAACGAGGGGGCCAGCCCACTCGCCGACTCGAGGGTCCGTTGGTGCGCGTCGGCGACTCTACGGTGATCCTTCACGATCAAGGTGAAGGTGAAGTTGAAGTCGCACTGTCCTCGGTGGAGCGCGCACGCACAGTCTTTCAGTGGGGCGGAGAGGCGAAGCCGTCGCCCTCCAGAGGTACGCCCTCGACAACGACGAGCAAGAAAGGCTAAGACATGGCAAATTTCGAATTTTTAGAAGCCCTCGGACAGATTGCGCGTGACCAGAACATCGACGAGGGGGAGTTGCTGATTGCTCTGGCGAACGCCCTCCTGGCCGCCTACAAGCGACGACCCGACTCCGCCGAAGATGCCGAAGTAGAAATCAACCCCGAAACCGGTGAGATCAAGGTCTGGGGACTCGAACTCGACCTCGAAGGCAACGTGACGCGCGAGTGGGACGCGACGCCCGAGGACTTCGGTCGTATCGCCGCCCAGACGGCCAAACAAGTTTTGATGCAACTGATCCGCGACATCCAACGCCGTCAAATGTACGAAGAATTCGCCAATCGCGAGGGCGATATCGTCTCGGGAACCGTCCAGCAAAACGACAACCGTTACACGTTGCTCGACCTCGGCCGCGTGGAGGCGCTTTTGCCCCAGGCCGAGCAAATCGCCTTCGAGCGATACGAGCACGGCGCGCGCGTCAAGGTCTACATCGTCGAAGTACGCAAGACCAATAAGGGACCCCAGATCGTCGTGAGCCGCACGCACCCCGCCCTGGTCGCCAAGCTCTTCGAGATCGAAGTGCCCGAGATCGCCAACGGCATCGTCGAGATCAAGGCGCTCGCCCGAGAGCCGGGTCACCGTTCTAAGATCGCCGTCGCGTCCAATGACCACATGGTCGATCCGGTGGGTGCCTGCGTGGGTGCGCGCGGATCGCGCGTGCGCAACATCACCAACGAACTTCGCTCCGAGCGCATCGACGTCGTTCCCTACAGCGACGACCCCATTGAATTCATTCAGGCCGCGTTGGCGCCCGCGCGCGTGCGCGAAGTGCAGTTGAACGAAGAAGAAGGTATTGCCACGGTCATTGTGCACGACCAGCAACTCTCGCTCGCGATTGGCAAAGAGGGTCAGAACGCTCGACTCGCCGCGCGATTGACCGGGTGGCGTATCGACATCCGCTCGGAGAACGAGGGCGTGGACGAAGTGGTCGAAGAGGTGTGGGAAGAGGGTGGCGTCGTCGTCGACGAAGTCGTCGCACTGGTACCCGACGTGCACGGTCGCGAAAAGCCCGCGGTGGAAGCATTTACCGACGGCGTCACGCTGGCCGAAGAGATCGCCAACGTCGTGTCCGACGGGGCGGCCCACGACGTGCACGTCGAGGACGTGGTGGTCATGGACGCCAGCGGTATCGAGGGCGAGATCCTCGAGGTCGACGTCACGGAGGATGAAGCATAAGCCCGGAACGCACGTGCGTGGTCTGCCGCCAGCGCCGCGAGGACACCGCCTTGCAACGAGCCGGACGGTCCTCGAGCGGGGTCTGGTACCTCGGTCGGGGCACCGGACGAGGGTTGTGGTGGTGTCGCGAGGGGGAGTGCGCGTCGCGAGTCGATCTGGCGCGCGCCGCGCGCGCTTTGCGGTGCTCGTTGGCTGGCGCGGACGTCGAAGGGTTGCGTGAGATGACGCGGCGCTCGAAAACTGTTGTAGTTGTGGAAGAATAGAGAACTGTGCTTGCGAACTGCGAGCACACGATTCAAGGGAATGTTTTGGCGCAGAAGAAGATCCGGGTACACGAGCTCTCCAAGGAGCTCGGTCTAACGAGCAAGGAGTTGCTCGCGCTGGCCCAGACATTGGGCATTGGCGCCTCGAGCCCCTCTGCCTCGATTGAGGACGCTCAGGCGGACCGTATTCGCCGCAAGGCCGACAACGAGGGACTACGTCGCGCAGTCGCCCCCGAGGAGCCCGCGAAGACGAAGGCGAAGACCACGACGCGAACGACCAAGTCAGGGTCGAGCGACGATGGCCCCACGGTGGCGCTCGCCGACGCCGCGAGTACGACGAGTACGAGTACGGCTACGAGTTCGACGTCGAGTGAGACGCCGGTCGCGGTTGTCGCCGCAACTACCGAGGACGTCGTCGCCGAAGCCCCGCGCGTCGTGCGTAGTCGCGTCGTTGCACCGCCGAAACCGGCCCCACCGCGCGTGGTGCCCAGCGAGGGTCCCACGACGATTCGTCCTACCCAGCGTTCGACGAGTGCGGAGGCCGGCGACGCTCCGAATTCAGCGCGTCCACCGCTCAGTGCTACGGGACGCCCAATTCCGCCACCGCCAGGGCGACCCATTAGTCCCACCGGACGCCCGATTCCGCCACCGCCCGGCGTTCGTCGCCCTTCGGGTCCCGGCGGACCTTCCACTGGCCGACCTTCGGGTCCCGGTGGGGCGCGACCCATGAGCACGCGACCCTCCACGGGCGGACCGGCGCGACCCGGTGGTCCCGCGCGACCGGGTGGCGGCGCCGGATTTGGCGCACGTCCGGGCGCTCCCGCGGGAGCGTCACCCGGTCCGGGCCGCGGTCCCGCGAACCGCGGAACTGGTGGACCACGAGGATCGCAACGAAAGACCACGCGTCGACGTCGTCGTAACGTCGAAGAGCTCGAGCCAACCCAGATGACCACGTGGCAGCCGAGTTCGGCGCCCGTTCCCGACGGCGACATCATCATCGAGCGGGGCTCGACCGCTAAGGACGTCGGCCCCAAGCTCAATCGTTCGGCCGCCGACATTATTCGTTTCTTGTTCCTCCAGGGAGAGATCGTTACCGCGGTGCAGGGTCTGACCGACGACATGATCGAGCTCTACGCCGCTGAAGTGGGCGCGTCGGTCAAGATGGTCGACCCCGGCGAACAACAAGAGGCGGCGCTACTGGCGCGCTTCTTCGACGAAGAGGAGATGGACGAGGAGATCGAACCCGAGCCTCGCCCGCCCGTCGTCACCGTTATGGGTCACGTCGACCACGGCAAGACGAAATTGTTGGATCGTATTCGCAAGACCAACGTCGTTGCTGGCGAAGCCGGCGGTATCACCCAGCACATCGGCGCCTATCAGGTCCAGTGGCACGGTAAGCCCATCGCCTTTATCGACACCCCGGGTCACGAGGCGTTCACCGCCATGCGCGCACGAGGGGCCAAGGTCACCGACATCGTCATCTTGGTGGTGGCCGCCGACGACGGCGTCATGCCCCAGACGGTGGAAGCGATCAACCACGCCAAGTTGGCCGAAGTGCCCATCATCGTGGCCATCAATAAGATCGACAAGGAAGACGCCAATCCCGACCGGGTGCTGCAACAGTTGAGCGACCACGGACTGGTGCCCGAAAAGTGGGGAGGCGACACCATCGCCGTCGAGATCTCGGCCCTGCAGGGACTCGGCATCGATGACCTCCTCGAGCAGGTCCTGCTCGTGGCGGAACTCGCCGAACTCACGGCGCGACCCAGCGGGCGCGCCACCGGCACCGTGCTCGAGGCGAACCTCGAAATTGGTCGCGGACCCGTGGCGACCGTCATGGTTCAGTCCGGTCTGTTGCGCGTGGGCGACCCGGTCGTCGCCGGCGCCGCCTTCGGCAAGGTCAAAGCCCTCATCAACGACCAGGGCAAGCAGATCAAGTCCGCCGGACCCTCCACGCCGGTGCAGATACTGGGCTTCTCGGAGCCACCCTTCGCCGGTGACGAGGTCCGTGTGGCCCAGGACTTGGGCAACGCCCGGTCCCTCGCCGAAGCCCGCGCCCAACGCGTGCGTCTGGTGGGCCACCAGCCCGTCGCGTCCGCGTCGGGTGCTCGCTTAGAGGACCTCTTCGAACAGATTCAACGCGGCGAAACGGCCACGCTCAATATCGTGCTCAAGGCCGACGTGCAGGGCTCTCTCGAGGCCTGCACCGAGTCGCTGAAGAAGCTCGAGCGCGACGACGTCAAACTGGTCATCGTGCACCGCGGCGTCGGCGGGATCACCGAGAACGACGTGCAGTTCGCCAAGGCCTCGACGGCGACGATCATCGGCTTCAATGTTCGTCCCGATCGACGTAGTCGTGATTTGGCGGAGTCCGAGGGTGTTGAGATTCGCACCTACGAAATCATCTACAAGTTGATCGAAGAGATCGAAGCCGCCATGCTCGGACTCCTCTCACCGGTCTTCGAAGAAGTCGTCACCGGAGAAGCCGAAGTCCGCGAGGTCTTCCGTGTTCCGCGTATCGGCGCGATCGCCGGCTGCTTCGTGCGTGAAGGCGTGATCACTCGTGGATCTAAGGTGCGTTTCTTGCGTGAGGGCACCATCATCTGGAAGGGTTCGATCACGTCACTACGGCGCTTCAAGGACGACGCGCGCGAAGTCCAATCGGGGTTCGAGTGCGGTATCGGACTCTCGGACTACCAGGACCTCAAAGAAGGCGACATCATCGAGACCTTCGAAGAGCGCGAGATTCCGCGCACGGCCTAGCCCATGGCACATTCTTCGAGTCACCACCCCTACCCGCGTTCGGCACGGGTCAACCAGATCCTGCGTGAGGTGATCTCGGAGGAATTGGTACGACTGAGCGACATCGACGAGAGGTTGGGGTTGTTGACCGTCACGGGGGTCGCCACGTCGCCCGATATGCGCCAGGCCATGGTGTACTTCGATTCGCTCGATCCCCACGTCGCCGAGGCCCTCGAGGAGCGGCGCGCGCAAATCCAGGGCTCGGTGAACGCCCAGACGCGACTCAAGCGCACGCCGAAGTTGTCCTTCATGGCCGATCCGGCCATCGCGAGCGGTAACGCGGTTGAGAACGTCTTGCGCCGACAGCACCATGATGACGAGTAGTGGCCTGCTACTGATCGACAAGCCCGCGGGGCTGACCAGTCACGACGTGGTGGCTCGACTCCGCGCCGTCTTCAACGAACGTCGCATCGGTCACGCCGGCACCCTCGATCCCATGGCGACGGGTCTGCTCATCATCGCCGTCGGAACGTCGACGCGACTCCTGCGCTTCGCTCAGGCCGAGACCAAGCGCTACGTCGGTACCGTTCAGTTGGGCGTGGCGACCGACTCACTCGACGCCGACGGTGCGGTGACGAGCACCCGACCGGTACCCGAGGTGTCACTCGACGAACTCAACGCCGTCGCTCAGTCGATGATCGGACGCCAGAGTCAGACCCCCCCCATGGTCTCGGCTCTCAAGGTCAAGGGACGACGGCTCCACGAGATGGCGCGCGCGGGTCTCGAGGTCGAACGCTCTCCCCGTGAGATCGTCATCGACGCCTTCGCCATCTCACCGAGTGACGCTCGCGACCAATGGGATTTCGACGTCGCGTGCTCCACGGGAACCTACGTGCGGGTCCTCTTGAGCGATTTGGCCGAACGCGTGGACACGGTCGGGCACCTGACGGCTCTGCGGCGGGTATCGAGTGGTCATCACGACGTCGCCAACGCCCACACCCTCGACGACGTCGCCGCCCTCGAGGACGCGACGAGTGTCTTAGCGCCCCCGGTACAGATGGTGAGCGGGCTCGAGACGGTGCAACTCGACGCCGAGCGCGCGGCGAAAATTCGCCTGGGTCAGCGCGTAGAACTCGACGAGACCTTCTTGTCGGGAGAAATCGCGGCCGTGGACTCTTCGGGCGATTTGGTCGGCGTCTTGACCCGTCGCGGTGATCTGTGGAAGCCCGAGATCGTCGTCTCAGGTGCGGGTGGTTCGTCGTGAAAGTCTCTCGCTTCGACGTGAAGATGCAACGTCCGAGCGTGGTGGCCTTCGGGGTGTTTGATGGGCTGCACCTCGGACACCAGGCTCTTCTGGCGCACTTGGTGGAGCTATCGGCGTCCGGCGCGACCCCGACGATCGTGACCTTTGACCCGCACCCGGCCCTGGTACTCGCGCCGGCGAAAGCCCCCTTGTTGATCGGCACCCTCGAGCAACGACTCGAGGGCTTCGCCGCTTTAGGGATCCAACAGGCGGCGGTGCTCGAATTTGACGAGGCGTCCGCGCTCGAGAGTGCCGCGGCGTTCGTCGAACGTGTCTTGGTCGGTCACCTGGGCGTCGTCGATCTCGTGGTGGGCGACGACGTGCACTTCGGTCGCGACCGCTCCGGTGACGTGGAATTATTGCGACGAGAGGGATCGCGACGGGGTTTTCGCGTGCACGTCTCGCCCACGTACGGCTCTGATCAGCGCTACAGCTCAACGGCCGTACGCGAGCTACTTCGCGCGGGCGACGTCCTGGCCGCCGCCGAGATCCTCGGACGTCCCTTCGCGCTGCGCGGGACCGTCGTGCACGGTGACGCGCGCGGGCGCGAGTTGGGCTTTGCCACGGCGAATTTGCGCGTACAAGAACGACAGGTGCTGCCGGCGCTCGGCATCTACGCCGCGGCGGTCCTCCTGGCCAGCGGCGAGTGGCGCGCGGGGGCGGTGTCGGTGGGCACGCGCCCCCAGTTCTACGACAACGGGGGAGTCCTCGTCGAAGTGCACCTCATCGATTTCGACGGTGACCTCTACGACCAGGTGCTGGACGTGGCATTTCTGCAGCGGTTGCGCGGCGAGGCGACGTTCGAGACGGTGCAGGATCTGCGCGATCAGATAGGACGCGACGTGGCGAATAGTCGCGACGCTTTCGAAGTGTTTACGCCCGAGGCGTCGGTCCTGCTAGGATGAGATCTCGGTCAGCGACGCTGATCGTGTGGGTCGTCACGTTGGCGACTCGCAACGGGACCCCCGACTCATAAGGCACAAACGTTATGGCTGAGAAGCAGCAGATCATTAAGGACTACCAGGCTCACGCCACGGACACCGGCTCACCCGAGGTCCAAGTCGCGATTCTGACGGACCGGATCTCGCACCTCACCGAGCACCTCAAAGTTCACAAGGGTGATCATCACACCCGCCGCGGACTCATGAAGCTCATCGGTCAACGTCGCCGTCTGCTCGATTACGTGCAGCGCGGCAACGTGGAGCGTTATCGCGAGTTGATCGGTCGTCTCGGCATTCGTCGCTAACCGGTCCACGTCGACGCCGTCGACGTGTTCAACACATCCGAGCCCTCGGAGGCCAGTGGAGAACAGTCGCGCCGGGCGACGGTTGCTCACTGGGATCCGGGCGGAGTGTTGCTAACCGCATAAGGAGCACATCCATGACTGACGCAATCAGCGTAAGTAGTCCCATCACGGGTACCGACAAGACCTTGAGTTTTGAAGCCGGTCACCTCGCCCAACTCGCCGACGGGGCAGTTCTCGCCCGTATCGGCGACACCATCTTGCTCGCCACCGTCGCCGCCGCGCGAACCGTGCGCGAAGGCATCGACTTCTTCCCCCTCACGGTCGACATCGAGGAGCGGGCCTACGCGGCCGGCAAGATCCCCGGTTCGTTCTTTCGCCGCGAAGGCAAGATCTCGGACCAGGCGGTCCTCATCTGTCGTCTGATCGACCGACCCCTGCGCCCGTCCTTTCCTAAGGGCTTTCGCAACGAAGTTCAAGTCGTCGGTACCGTCTTTAGCGCCGACCAGGAAAATCCGCATGACATCCTGGCCATCAACGCTGCCTCGGCCGCGTTGATGATCTCGGGGATCCCCTTTGACGGCCCCATTGGCGCGGTGCGCATGGCCTTCACCACTGACGGGGTATGGGCGCCGCACCCCACGTTCGCCGAGGGTGACGAGGCGACGTTTGAACTCGTCGTTGCCGGTCGCGCCCTCGAGGAGTCGGTCGAGTCCGACATCGCCATCATGATGGTCGAAGCCGGTGGTACCGAAGGTTCCTTCGTGAAGTACGCCGACGGTGCCCCCAAGGTGACCGAGGAAGTCCTCGCGGCGGGCCTCGAGGCCTCCAAGCTTTGGATTCGTGAGTCCATCAACCTGCAGCGTCAACTGGTGCGTGACTACGTCGCGCGCCACGGCGAGATCAAGATGATCGCGTACAAGGCGCTCGCGGACTACCAAGACGACGTCTTAGCGCGCGTGAACGAAGTCGGCGGGGCCGCACTGGCCACCGCCAATAAGCTCACCACCAAGACTGCTCGCAACGAGGCGCTCGACGCAGCGACCAAGGCCATCATCGAACAGCTTCCCGAGTTCGCTGACCGCCTGGGCGAAGTGAAGGCCGCCGTGAAGTCGGTGACCAAGAAGATCGTGCGCAAGCGCATCACCGCCGAAGGCATTCGCATCGACGGGCGTACGTCGTCCGAGATTCGTCCGCTGTCGGCGCAGGTCGACTTGTTCCCGATGACGCACGGCTCGGCGCTCTTTCAGCGTGGCGAGACGCAGGTCGTCAACGTGACGACACTGGGTATGCCGCGCATGAAGCAGCAGATCGATTCGATCACCCCCGACGAGTTCCGTCGGTACATGCACCACTACAACTTCCCTCCCTACTCGGTCGGCGAGACGGGTCGTGTGGGTGCGCCCAAGCGCCGCGAGGTGGGCCACGGCATGTTGGCCGAGCGCGCGCTCGTGCCGGTGCTGCCCAGTGAGCAGGAATTCTCCTACACCTTGCGTGTGGTGTCCGACGTTCTGCAGTCCAACGGATCGACGTCCATGGCGTCGGTGTGCGGCTCTACGTTGTCCCTCATGGCTGCTGGCGTACCGATTAAGGCGCCGGTCGCGGGAATCGCGATGGGCCTCGTGTACGAGGACGGTGTCTATTCGACACTGACGGACATCCTCGGTGCCGAAGACGCCTTCGGTGACATGGACTTCAAGGTCGCCGGTACCGCCGACGCGGTCACCGCGCTGCAACTGGACACCAAGATCGACGGGCTCCCCGCCGACGTCTTGGCGACCGCGCTGCACCAAGCCAAGGAGGCGCGTCTGGCCATCCTTGAGGTGATTACCGCCGCGATCGCAGAGCCGCGCGCCGAGGTGGCTGCCGTGGCCCCCAAGATTGTGTCAATCGAGATTCCGATCGACAAGATCGGTGAGGTCATTGGACCCAAGGGCAAGGTCATCAACACCCTCCAACAAGAGACCGGCGCCGACATCACCGTCGACGACGACGGCGTCGTGGGCACCGTGACCATCGGAGCCAAGGACGGGCGCGCGGTCGAAGAGGCCAAGCGTCGTATCTCCTTAATTCTTGACCCGCCGACCGCTGAAGTGGGCGCGATCTACCAGGGTCGCATCGTGAACATCGCCAAGTTCGGTGCGTTCGTCAGCATCCTGCCGGGCCGCGATGGACTCTTGCACATTTCCAAGATGTCGCCGCTGAATGGCGGCAAGCGCATCGGTCAAGTAGAAGACGTCGTTGAATTGGGTCAGGCCATTGAAGTCAAGGTGGACGACATCGACCCGCAGGGCAAAGTCTCGCTATCGCTCGCCGGTGAATACGCCGACGCAGTGGTCGACGATGCACCGCGCGAGCGTTCGGACCGCGGTGACCGTGGTGGCGACCGTGGTGGCGACCGTGGTGGCCGCGAGCGTTCGGAGCGTCCCGATCGAGGCGAGCGCACATCGCGTCCCGCCGCGAGTACGCCGACGTCAAGTTTTGAAGCCGCGTTCGAGGCCGAGTTGGCCGACGAGATCGGTGACCTCGGCCCCAGTGGTCCGTTATTCAACGACAACGATGGCGGCAACCGTCGCGGACCGCGCCCGCGACGTCGTTAAGTCGTACCGCGTTGCGAGCGTCGTCGCCCTCCGGGGTGACGACGCTCGCAACGTCGTCGAAACAAAAACCTGGTCACGGTCCCGGTAGGGTAAAAGCGTGAAAAGAATCGCCATGGTCGGTGGTGCGGGTCGTATGGGCCAAGTACTCATCGAGAATCTGAATCTGATTGACGGCCTGGTGGTGAGCACCGTCATCGACCTGCACGAGCCGGCGCATCTATTCGGGGCCCGCTACTCAACGACGTTGGCCGATGCCGCTGTCGCCAATATTGACGTCGTCGTGGACTTTTCCCAGCCCGCGTCGGTCGTCACCAGCGCGCGCTGGTGCGCGGCAAATCGCGTTGGTCTGGTCATCGGTACGACCGGGCTTGACGACGAACAGCGCGCGGCGGTGGAATCCGCGGCGACGTCGACGGGTGTCATCATGGCGTCGAATTTCTCCCTCGGGGCCGTCCTCACCGAACGCTTCGCGGCCATCGCCGCACCATATTTTGAACGCGTCGAGATCATTGAATTGCACCACGATCGTAAACTCGACGCTCCGTCGGGCACGTCAATCGCTACGGCGTCGCGCATCCGCGCCGCGCGTGCCGCCGCGGGAAGCGTGACGCCCGACGAGCCGACCCAACGACACACCCTCGAAGGTGCCCGGGGCGCCAACGCGGGTGACGGCGTTCGTATACATTCGGTTCGCCTGCCCGGTCTCGTCGCGCACCAAGAGGTTCTCTTCGGTGGATCGGGTGAGGGCCTCACCATTCGCCACGACTCCTACGATCGCGTCAGCTTCGTGCAGGGTGTGGCGATTGCGATCGCGCACGTCAGCTCGACACCGGGATTCACCTGGGGAATCGACGACTTCATCGCCTGAGGCAAGCCGAGAGTCGATGCAATGACTGGTAACTTCGTGTGATGGTAACGCCCCGTTTTGGACACTTGATGACCGCGATGGTCACACCCTTCGACGACAACGGCAAGGTGGCCCTGGACGTCGCGCGCGACCTGGCGCGCTACCTCGTGGAACAAGGAAACGACGCCCTCGTGGTGGGCGGATCGACGGGTGAAGGTTCCGCATTGTCCGACGCCGAGAAACTCGATCTCTTTGCGGCCGTCGTGGAGTCGGTGCGGGTGCCGGTAGTAGCGGGCACCACGTGTTCGGACACCGCACAATCAGTTTCGTTGACGTCCCAAGTGGCGGCCACCGGAGTGTCGGGAGTCCTCGCGACGACGCCGGCGTACGCGCGCCCCAGCCAGCGTGGCATTGCCGCGCACTTCGGTGCCATCGCCGACGCGACGACCCTACCCATCATGCTCTACGACATTCCCGTGCGCACCGGTCGCAAAATTGCTTCGAGCACCACGATCGAGGTTGCACGCGCGCACGCCAACGTGGTGGCCCTCAAGGACGCTTCCGCCGACGTGGTGAGCGCCGCGGCGACCAAGGCCGAATTGGGGGAGACGCTCGACCTCTACAGTGGGGACGACGCGTTGGTGTTGCCGTTCCTCGCCGTTGGTGGCGTGGGTCTGGTATCGGTGGCGGCGCACTGGGCGGCACCGGAATTTACGGTATTGATTCGTAGCGCGCACGCCGGAGATTGGAACGCCGCCCGGCTCATCAACGCGCGTCTCGCCCCTAGTTGTACGTTCGAAACGAGTGACATGTATCCCAACCCCCTTCCCACCAAGGCCGCACTGCGCGCACTGGGCTGGCCCGTCGGCCAGTGTCGACTGCCGCTGGGCCTCAGCGACGACACCCTAGACCAGTCGGCCCACGACATCGTGTCGGCCCTGGCGGCCACTCGTGGCTAAAGACAGCGTTCGCGTTACCTTTCTGGGCGGCCTGGGTGAGATAGGCCGTAATTGTGCGGCCATTGAGCAAGATGGTCGCATCGTGGTGGTCGACGCGGGACTCATGTTCCCCGAGCCCACCATGTACGGCGTCGATCTCATCTTGCCGGACTTTCGCTGGTTGATCGAGCGACGCGATCGCGTCGACGCCATCGTGCTGACCCACGGTCACGAGGATCACACCGGGGCGCTGCGCTACCTCGTGAAGGACGTGAACGTCCCCATCTACGGTTCGCCCTTGACGTTGGGTTTCGCGCGCCACCGTCTCACCGAGGCGCGCGTCGCGCACGACCTCACCTTCATTGAGGTGGCCGACGGCGAACGACGGCGCATTGGACCCTTCGACGTGGAGTTCGTACCGGTCACCCACTCGGTGCCCAGTGCCCACGCGTTGGCCTTTCACACCAAGGTGGGCGTGATCGTGCACTCGGGCGACTTCAAACTCGACCTCACGCCCATTGACAATCGACGCACCGACGTGTCGCGCCTGGCCGCCTTGGGCGACGAGGGCGTGGCGCTGTTGCTGTGCGACTCCACCAACGCCGAGGAGCCCGGCTTCACGGCGTCGGAACGTTCGGTGGGTGGGGCACTTCGTCGGCTCTTTTTGGAACGGCCCAATCGTCGCCTAGTGGTCGCGTGCTTCGCCAGCCACATCCACCGCGTCCAGCAGATCATCGACGTGGCCCGCGAGCAGAATCGCAAGATCGCGCTCATGGGTCGATCGATGGAGGCCAACGTGAAGTTGGCTCGCAAACTCAACTTGTTGCACGTCGACACCGTCGATTTCGTGGACATCGAGAACGTGGATCGCTACCAACCCGGTGAGATCTGTGTCATCTGCACCGGCAGCCAGGGTGAGCCGCTCGCGGCGTTGTCCAAGCTCTCGCGCGGTGACGCGCGCAACTTCTCGGTGGGACAGCAGGACACCATCATCCTCTCGTCGCACCCGATCCCGGGCAACGAGTGGTCCGTTGGTCGCGTCATCGACGACCTGCACCGCGCCGGCACTGAAGTCATCCATTCGGGCCAAGAGCCCGTGCACGCGTCGGGTCACGCGCGCCAAGGTGAGTTGCGCACGTACCATCAACTTCTTCGTCCCAAGAACTTCGTACCCGTTCACGGCGAATATCGCCACCTCCGACACCACGCCGACTTGGCCGCCACCATGGGTCTGGCCGATGAGCACATCTTGATCTGCGAGGACGGTGACCAGATCAACGTCACCCGCGAGGGGATCACGCGCGCGGGCCAAGTGCCCGCGGGATTTCACTACATCGACGGCAGCGCTGGTGACCTCGACGAACGGCCCCTCGAGGAGCGTCGGATGCTCGCGGAATTCGGCGTGGTGCAGATCTCGGCCGGCGTTGACGCCGAGCGCGGTGTCATCGCCCAGCCGGTACGCGTCGTGGTGCGCGGCTGGTTCGAGGGCGACCATGATCGCGGCGTCATCGACGCGGTGACCGCGACCGTGCGCGACGCGATTGAGTCGGCGCTCAAGGACGGCAACCGCGACGACGAGTCACTCACCAAAGTGGCCCAACGCGCCGCGGGACGACTGCTCGGACAGAAGTACCGTCGCCAGCCGGTGCTCCTCGTCGCCATTGTGGTGCTCTAGAGATCCTTGTCCGGTTCGCCATTGGCGCCGTTAGCTCGTCCCACGCGATAAAAAGCCTTGAGGCTGATGTGCTCGGCGTCTAAGCCACGATCGAGCAGGGCGCTGCGCAGCGCGCGCACCACGTGAAACTCACCGAAGAGGTACGCGTGACCGACGTCAGGCGGCAAGGCAAAGGCGGCGAGTCCGTTGAGTAGTCCCGTGGGATCGTCGTTCGCGCGCCCCTGGCGATCGACGAAGATGACTGTCACCTCCAGACCCTCGTCGAAGGAAGCCGTGAGGGCGTCGTCGGGTACGTCGAGCTCAACGATGAAAATCGCGCGCCCGGGTACTTCAATACTTTGAGCCATGCGATAGAACGCGCCGAGTCCCGAGACGTCGCCGACGAACAGGTGCCAGTCCGCGAGTTCGTCCAAAGGAATCTTGCCCCGGGGGCCGACGACGTCCAATTGGTCGCCGATCGAGAGGTGCTGGGCGAAGTGCGTCGCGGGACCTTCGTGGGTCGTCGTGATCCACAGCGTGAACGTATCGGCGTCGGCGTCCACGTCGCGAACACTGTAGCGACGTCGAATTCGTGACCCCTCACCGTCGTCGACGAGCACCATGACGTCATTTCCCGCGACGCCCGCCAGCGCGACGGCCTCACCACCCAGGATGACTTCGATGAGCGAGGGGGAGAGGCGGCGCTGGTTCACGACGGCGCAGCTACGCGCGAGCACCCCCAAACGGTCGGCGAGGTCGACGGAACTGGCTTGCTGGGCGGCGGGCATAGAACCAGTTTACGGGGTGTGGTCACAATGGCGAATGCTTGTTCGGTAACTTGGATGGTGATGGCTACCACTCGACGAAAGTCAACTCCCGCGAAGCGCGCGACCCCCGCGCGGGCTCGTCACGCCCGCACGGCGCCCGAAAGTCTGTGGAGTCGTCACCAACGCGACATCTGGATCGTCTTGATGATCCTGGCCGGCGTGTTGATCATGCTGGCCGAGATCGACGCCCTCGGACCCGCCGGTCGGGCGTTGTCGCGGGGGTTGCAAGAAGTCTTCGGTGTGGGACGCGTGGCGATTCCCGCGCTGCTCATCGGCATGGGACTCATTTTGGTGATGGGACGCGTGGAGGTGGAGCGGGCCCGCTTTTCCTGGGGGATCTCGCTCGCCATGGTGAGTATCTCGGGTCTGGGCGATATCGCCGGAGGCCGACCTCAACTGGGTGCCACGTCGGCGCACCTGGGGCGCGCGGGCGGCTGGTTAGGCGTGTTGACCGGGGGCGAACTCGCGCGCGTGATCGGCGAGGGTGGCACTGTCGCGGCCTTGTTGGCGGTGCTGGTCATCGCCATCATGATCGGGGCGTCCGTCGGTCTCTTCACGCTGTTGCGCACCACGGGCGCGGTCATCAAATTCTGCGGTCAGAAATTCGTCGAGTGGTGGGGTGCGCGACCGACGTCGACGTATGAACACGAAGATCGCGACGATGAGTACGAGGACGGCGACGCCCCTGAGGAACTCGAGTCCCCGGCGCCACGACGTCGAAAGAACGACCCGCGAGCGCTCGAGACGTCCGACGTCGAGGAGGTGCCCGAGTCGGCGGCCGAGGACCCCTACGAGTACGACTACGAGTACGAGGAGCCCGAGGAAGTGCAAGAGGAGCCGACCACGAAGACTCCCGTGGCGTACTTCGTCCCCGCAGAATCACACTGGGAACTTCCCCCCATGTCGTTGCTGTCGCGCACGCGTGAACTGCGACAGGATCGTGACGCCATCGCCGCCGCGGGTGCCGAACTGGTGGAGGCGCTCGCCGCTCACGGGGTCGACACCACGTTGGTCGGTTTCACCATGGGTCCCACCGTCACGCGATTCGAACTAGAGCTCGGTCCGGGCGTCAAAGTATCGAGGGTGACGTCGCTCAACAAGGACATCGCCTACGCCATGGCGAGTCCCGACGTACGGATCCTGGCGCCCATCCCCGGGCGCTCGGCGATTGGCGTCGAGGTACCGAATCGTCAGCGCGCGCTGGTCGCGCTGGGTGACCTCTTGGCGTCGGACGAAGCGGTCGCCGCGACGCACCCCCTCGATGTGCCCATTGGTCGCGACATCTCAGGAAAGACCGTGGTGGTCAACCTGGGCGAGATGCCCCACGTCCTCATCTCGGGCGCGACGGGCGCGGGGAAGAGTTCGTGCATCAACTCACTCATCACGTCGTTGGTCATGCGCTCGACGCCCGATCAGGTCAAGTTGTTGCTCGTCGACCCTAAGCGCGTCGAGATGGGCCAGTACAACGATCTGCCGCACCTGCTCGCGCCGGTGGTCGTCGACTCGAAGAAGGCGGCGGGCGCCCTCGCGTGGGCGGTGAAGGAAATGGAACGGCGCTACGACATCTTGGCCGAGAGCGGCGCGCGCGACATCACCAGCTACCAGTTGATGCTCGCTCGCGGTGACGTGGAAGTCGAAGCGACGACCGAAGAGATGGTCGGTGACGCCATTGAACGAGCGACGTCCTTCGACGCCGGCGTCACGTCGCGCGAACCCGAGGTGTTGCCCTACATCGTGATCGTGGTCGACGAGCTCAACGACTTGATGATGGTGGCGGCACGTGACGTCGAGGAATCCGTGGTGCGCATCGCCCAGATGGCGCGCGCGGTGGGAATCCACCTCGTCCTGGCCACTCAGCGCCCGAGCGTGGACGTCATCACCGGTGTCATCAAGGCCAATGTGCCGTCGCGGATGGCCTTCGCGGTTTCGTCGCTCGCCGACAGCCGGGTCATCTTGGACCAGGCCGGAGCCGAGCGCCTGATCGGAAAGGGTGACATGTTGCTCGTGACCGCTTCGAGCAATATCGCTCGTCGTCTCCAGTCACCCTGGGTCTCGGAAGACGAAGTTCGCCGCGTGGTCGAGAACTGGCGCGCTCAGGGCGGTCAGCGCGAGACGGTGGTGGCGCTCGATGTACCCCTGGGTCGTTCGGAGGCCTCGTCCGGCAACGGCGACGACGATGACGAGATTTTGCGCCAAGCCCGCGAGATCGTGATTCGTAACCAGTCGGGCTCGACCTCGATGTTGCAACGCAAACTTCGTGTGGGCTTCGCACGAGCGGGGCGCCTGATGGATCAGCTCGAAATCGAGGGGGTCGTCGGCCCCGGTGATGGCTCGAAAGCGCGGAAGGTTCTCATCTCGCCCGACGACTTCGACGAGACCCTGTAACGTTTTCGCGTGCCCCGTCCGTCGTCTCGCCCTCGCATTCCCCGGGGCCTCCTAGCGCGAGCCGTCTCGATGACCGTGGGTGCCACGATGGCGTCGGGGATGATTTTCATGATGCAGCTGCCGCTCTTGCATCAACCCTCGACGTCGACGTCGCTATTGAGCAACCTCGACGTACCGTTGACGACGTCCATTGCGTGGCCCAGCGTCGGCAGCGCCGCGCTGGTGATCCCGGCCCTCGGCTACGAACGTTCCTATCACAACGAGGTCGTGCCAATCGCCAGCCTCACGAAATTGATGACGGCCTACGTCACCCTGCAAAAGTTGCCCCTCGAACTCGGTGCGGTGGGTCCGTGTCTGCGAGTGAACGCCGGCGACGTGGCCGAATACGACGCCGAGAGGGACAACGGGGAGTCGAGCGCCGCCGTCGCCGTCGGCGAGACGTTGTGCGAAAACCAATTACTGGCCGGACTGATGGTGCACTCGGCGGGTAACTTCGCGACGATGTTGGCGAATCTTACGTGGGGTGGGACGACGGTCTTCGTCCAACACATGAACGCCGAAGCGCGAGTGCTGGGTCTCACGGGAACTCATTACGCCGACGTCTCCGGGGTGGACCCCGCGTCCGTGTCAACGGCACTCGACATCGGTAAGCTCACGACACGTCTCATGAGTATCCCCGAGATGCGCGTGATCGTTGCCCAGTCGACGGTGACCTTGCCCGTCGCAGGCACTCTCGGTTCCTTCACGCCCTTCATCGACACCAACAACGTCGTGGGCGTGAAATCGGGACGCACGCAGGCGGCGGGAGGCTGTGACGTGATGGCCATGACCTTCACACTGAATGGTCAGACCGAACTCGCCTACGCGGTCGTGCTGGGTGCTCAGGGCGGCGACTTGCTGGGTCCGGCCGGCGATGAGGCGCTCGCCCTCGAGCAATCAGTGGTGTCGAGTCAGCGAACCTTATGGATTCCCGCCGGGACGGTGGTCGGGACGATCGGATGGGGCAATGAGCGCGCCAACGTGGTCGTCAAGCAACACTTGCAACTCAGCTGGTTTACGTCACTGCATTCAGCCAACGTGACGATGCACATTGACACCGAGACGCAACCCGTGACGCCGGGTGACGTGGTGGGGACCCTGAGTGTCCAAGAGGGTCTCGTGCACCAGGTGCCCCTCACGGTGGAGCGCGCGATCACTCCGATCAGCCTCGCCCAACGCCTACGCTGACAGTCATGCTCGCACGCGCCCCCGCAAGTTCGGCCAACCTCGGTCCGGGGTTCGACGTCTTGGCGCTCGCCCTTTCGCGCTACGTCGAAGTCACGGTCGAACTCGCCGACGCATTTTGCATCACCAGCGAGGGGTGCGGTGCTGGGCTCTACGACGACGAGCGGCACCTGGGTGCGCGAGTGGCGGCACGGGTACTGGGTCACCACAATTTCTCACTGCACGTGAAGTCCGAGATCCCGTTGTCGCGGGGTCTCGGATCCTCGGCGTCGCTCGCGCTCGCCGCCGCGGCGGCCGCGGGCTCACCGCGCGCGCTGGAACTCGCCACCGAAGTGGACGGCCACGCGGAAAATGCTGCCGCATCTTTGCGGGGTGGTCTCGTCGTGGCGGGCGTGAACGAAGCCGGTAGCGTCGTGGCGCGGTCGTTGCCGCTGGACGCCGCCTGGCGTTTCGTCGTGGTGGTGCCCGACGTCGAACTGGCCACCACTGACGCGCGCGGCGTGTTGCCGTCGCGGGTGCCTTTTTCTGACGCGGTCCACAACTTGAGTGCCCTCGCGTTGTTGATCGCGGGACTGGCGCACCGTGAGGATTTCACCCCGGGGGCGATGGACGACTGCTTGCACCAGCCGTACCGCATGGCGTTACTCCCCTTTGCTCAACCCTTGCTCGGACGACTGCGCGACGCGGGAGCGGCGGGCTCGTGTTGGTCGGGCGCGGGCTCGGCGATACTGGCTCTGTGCGACGAAGAGAACGTCGCCGTCGTAGCGTCGGCGGCTCAGCAATTCCTCGTGGAACACTCGGTGCCGGGCGTGGTGTGGGACCTCGACGCCGACCGCCACGGCCTGCAACTCTCTTAAATCGTGGCGACGTCGACACCGCGGGTCTCACCTGCGGGAGCGGGATTTCTCATCCTCGGGGCGTCCTCGATCCAGTGGTCGGCCGCACTGGTGCAACCCGCCTTCTCGCGGCTAGGTCCGGTGGCCACTAGTTCGTGGCGTTTCCTTTTTGGCGCAGTGATCTTGTTGTGCGTCACGCGGCCACGGTTGCGCGCGTGGCGCCGAGAACAATGGCGCGCCGCCGTGATCTTGGGTGTGACGGTGGCGTTCATGAACGTGTGCTTTTATCAGTCCATTGCGCGTATTTCGTTGGGGAGCGCCGTGACGATCGAGTTTCTCGGCCCATTGTGCGTGGCCGTGATGGGGCAACGTTCGTGGCGTCACTACGTCCTGGCGCTGCTCGCCGCGGTCGGAGTCGTCTTGATCGCCCACCCGGGCGGGGGCGTGACGATGGTGGGCGTTGTCTTTGGTCTGGGTAGTGGTCTCGGCTGGGCGGGGTACATCTTTGCCGCGGCGCGGGTCGGGGGAGCGACGACGGGATTCAGTGGTCTGGCGGTTTCCATGAGCGTCTCGGCCCTCGCAACGCTGCCCTGGGCGATGTCGAAAGTGGCGGTCGTCGCGCACGGTCCCGCGCTGGGCGGGCGGGTAGCCCTCGTGGGATTGTTGTCCATCGTGGTGGGATTCGCGGCGGAACTACAGGCTCTGCGACGCCTCAGTCCTTCGGCTGCGGGAGTACTAATGAGTCTCGACCCGGCGATCGCGTTCGTTGTCGGCGCCATTGTGTTGCGCGAACGCGCCACACCCTGGGTACTGATGGGTCTCGCCTGCGTGGTGACCGCGGGCGTGGGTGTGACGCTCGGCCGTACCGCACCCGAAGAGATCGTGCCCCAGTAGCGCCGGAGGGTGATTTCGGGTCCGAAGATTAGGCTGGCGGGGTGTCGCGCCCTAAGACTTTCACCATTCGGACCTTCGGGTGCCAGATGAACGAACACGACTCCGAGCGCCTGGCCGGCCTCCTGGTGAGTGAGGGCATGGTGGCAGCGACCGATGACGCCAGTGCCGACGTCGTGATCTTTAACACCTGTACGATCCGCGAGAACGCCGACTTGAAGCTCTACAGCGCCCTCGGACACCTCAAGGCGGAGAAGGAACGTCGGCCCGAGATGCAGATTGCCGTCGGCGGTTGCATGGCCCAAAAGGATCGTGGCCAGATCCTCGAAAGGGCTGCCTGGGTCGACGTCGTCTTTGGGACCCACAACTTAGCGTCGGCTCCCGAACTACTGCGCCGCGCGGCGCTCGAGGGACCCCTCGTCGAAGTGTGGGACGCGCCCGACCCCGAGGCCGCGCGCGACATGGCCCCGGCCCTGTACGCCGTGCGTGAACTGCCGTGGGCCGCGTGGATCACGATTCAGACGGGTTGTGACAATACCTGCGCGTACTGCATCGTCCCTTCGGTGCGTGGCGAAGAGATCAGTCGGCCCTTCGCGGACCTCGTGCGCGAGGCTGAGATGCTTGCGCATTCGGGCGTGAGTGAGATCACCGTCTTGGGCCAGAACGTGAATTCGTACGGGCGTGACATCACCAAGCGCGGTCCGCTCTTCGCTGACCTCCTTCGTGCACTCGGCGAGATTGAAGGTCTCGAGAGGATTCGCTTCACCAGTCCGCACCCTAAGGACTTACGTCCCGAGACCATCGCCGCGATGGCGGAGACGCCGAGCGTCTGCCCACAACTGCACCTGCCGCTGCAGTCGGGCTCGAACAAGGTACTGCGCGATATGCGACGTGGCTACAGCGCCGAGCGCTACCTCCAGCGTCTCGCGGCCGCTCGCGTGGGGATCGACGACTTAGCCGTGACGACGGACCTCATCGTCGGATTTCCCGGAGAGAGCGAAGCCGATTTTGTGGAGTCCCTGGCGGTCGTGGCCGAGGCCGACTTCGACTCGGCGTACACCTTCATCTTCTCACCACGCGAGGGAACTCGCGCCGCCGACATGTCCGCCGACTTCGTATCCGCCGACGTCATCGCGGATCGCTTCACCCGCCTCAAGGAGGTGCTCGATCGCTCCGCGTTACGCCACCACGCGGCGCGCGAAGGCCGTCGTGAGGAAGTGCTGGTGGAGGGACCCTCCAAGCGCAACGACCAAATGCTCTCGGGTCGTACCCGTCAGGGCAAACTGATTCACTTCGCGCCCATCGAACAAGCGCTTCGCCCCGGTGCCCTCGTGCACGTCGACGTCACCCACGGGGCGCCCTATCACCTGCTCGGGGACGTGGTGTCCTTCGAACGCGGGCCGCGTCACAAGGTACGTCTGCCCCTCGCGCACTCGTGAGGAATCATGGCGGCATGGCGGTCGCCCTCGTGGGCTCGACCGCGTCGGGCAAGTCGGCCGTCGCCCACGAAGTGGCCCTGGCCAGTCGCGGCGACGTCGAGATCTTGAGTGTCGATTCGATGACCGTGTATCGCGGCATGGATATCGGTACCGCCAAGGCCACTCTCACGCAACGTGAGGAGGTGACGTATCACTTGTTGGACCTCATCGAACCGTGCGAGGAGTTCACGGTCTCACAGTTCCAAGAGGCGGCACGTGACGCCGCCGACCAGGTCTGGGCCCTGGGCGGGTCGGTCCTCTACGTCGGGGGAACTGGCCTCTACGGTCGCGCGGTCCTCGACAACTTCGATATCCCGGGCCAATACCCCGAGGTACGCGCTGAGTTGGAAGCCCGTACGCACGATACGGCGGGTCTGTACGAGCAATTGTCCCAACTCGACCCCGCCGCGGCGGCCAAGATGGAGCCCACGAACGCGCGTCGTGTGGTGCGCGCGCTCGAGGTCACGGTGGGCAGTGGTCGACCTTTTTCTTCTTACGGTGTGGGACTTCGCCACTACGGACCCTCACGAGTGGTGCAGGTGGGGCTGAATTGTGAATTTGATGTTCTTGATGTGCGAATCCGGAGACGTTTCGCGGCTTGGATGGATGAAGGACTATTAGAGGAGGTCGCACACCTGAAAGACATCGGAATGAGTCGCACGGCCCGCCAGGCCGTGGGATACCGAGAACTGCTTCGTCACCTCGAAGAAGGAGTTGCTTTGGAACAGTGCGTCGAAGACGCGGTGACCCAGAGTCGACGACTCGCCCGG
Organism: Acidimicrobiales bacterium; assembly: GCA_036509795.1. GTDB lineage: Bacteria > Actinomycetota > Acidimicrobiia > Acidimicrobiales > RAAP-2 > RAAP-2. Next base: position 75,193 of record DATCEX010000008.1, on the reverse strand, counting down.
CGACAGCGTTCGTGGTTCCAGCGCGATCCGCGCGTGGAGTGGTTTGATGACCCCTCCGACGCGGCTTTACGCATCGATGAAGTTCTGAAAAGTCCCGATGGGTTCGTGCGAGACTAAGAATATGGCACTTCGATCGTTACAAAAGTGGCAGGGCGCGGGCAACGACTTCTTGGTTGACGTCGTCGAACAGGGTTCGACTCCGTGGTGGAATGCGCAACGCGCGCGCGCCGTGTGTGACCGCCACGTGGGTGCGGGCGCCGATGGCTTGCTCGTCGCCGCCGTCGGTCCGTCGATCTCAATGACGCTTTATAACTCCGACGGGACGATTGCCGAGATGTCGGGCAACGGGATTCGCTGCCTCGTGGCCGCGGTGCGTCGCGCGACGGGCCGCAGTGACCGAGAGATGCGCGTCAACACGTTGGCCGGTGAGCGTCTGGTGACGCTGGACTTGCGAGACGATTGTGGCGTCGGCAGTGTCGACATGGGACCGGTGACCTTGGGTACCACTCTCGAAGGTGCCCTCGGCGTCGCCTTCGTCGGCAACCCGCACGTGGTGGTGGTGGACAATCCTGACTGGGACGACGTCAACCGTGAGGAGATGGCCGCCAAGTTGGCGTTCCAACTCGGCGGCGCCAATGTCGAATTCGTTGAGATCATTGACGAGGCGCACGTCGCGATTCGAGTGATTGAGCGCGGTGTGGGCTGGACAATGGCGTGTGGCACGGGATCGGTGGCCACGGCGGCGGTGTGTCATCAACGTGGTCTCACTGGCCCCGACGTCACCGTTGATAATCCCGGTGGAGCGCTCCGCGTCACTCTGGCTGACGGGGGTGCGCGTCTCGAGGGTCCGGTAAAATTCGTCGCGAACGTGGAGTGGCTCGGGGGGTGACGAACGTCTCCACCACGCTGATCGACCGCTCGTTTCGCGAAAAGATCGTCTTGGTGGGCGTCCAGTTTCCGGGAATGACCTCCGAGGAGCTCGACCACCAGCTCGACGAGTTGGCCCTGCTCGTGGATACGGCGGGCGCCGACGTCGTTGCTCGCGTGGCCCAGCGTCGTGACGCCCCGGACCCGGCAACGTTTCTCGGTTCGGGCAAAGTCAACGAACTCAAGGAGATCTGCCTCGCCGTCGACTCCGACACCGTGGTCTTTGAACAGAACTTGTCGCCGGCCCAGCAGCGCAATCTCGAGAAGATTCTGGGGCGCACCGCCATTGATCGCACGGCGGTGATCCTGGACATTTTCGCTCAGAACGCGCGGACCCCCGAAGGCAAGGCCCAGGTCGAACTGGCCCTGCTGCAGTATCGCTTGCCCCGTCTTCGCCGCGCGGGCGGATCGTTATCGCAACAGGCCGGCGGAATTGGCACCCGCGGACCGGGCGAGACCCAACTCGAAGTCGATCGACGTCGCCTGGTCAATCGTATTCATCACATTCGCCAAGAACTCAAGCAGATTGATCGCACGCGCGACGTCCAGCGCCAGGGTCGCGACCGGGGGCGTCACCGTGAAGTCACCCTGGTCGGGTACACCAACGCCGGCAAGTCCTCCATGCTCAACGCGCTCACCGACGCCGACGTCGCGGCCGAGGACCGACTCTTCGTGACGCTCGACCCGCGCACTCGCCAACGCCAGCTGCCCGGTGGCGAGACCATTCTGGTCACTGACACGGTCGGCTTCATTTCCAACTTGCCCCATGAATTGGTGGAAGCGTTCATGAGCACGCTTAAGTCCGTGCAATTGGCGGACCTCTTGGTGCACGTGGTGGACGGCGCCAGTGACGACGCCGAATCGCAGATCGGTGCGGTGCGCGAAGTATTACGCGAGATCGGCGCCGACCACGTCCCCGAGTTATTGGTGTTCAATAAGTCCGACGTGCCCGGTTCGCGATCGCGGGATCTGGCGAAATTGTACGAGGGCAGCGTGTGGGTTTCTGCGGTGACGACCGAGAATCTCGACGACGTGATCGCCACCGTGGGGGAGCGACTGCGTACGAATGACCGGGTGGTGACCCTTCGTCTGCCGATTGATCGGGGCGATCTAGTGGCGGCGGCGCACCGTGAAGGCGACGTCGTGGACACCTCGGTGGACGACGAGTTCGTCACGTTACGAGTGGTCCTGGACGAAGTCGGCGTCGCGCGCTTCGCGCAATGGCGAAGCATGTCGTGAGTTTCACTCCACCGCCGTACCCCTACGAGCGTTTGGAGGGGCTGCGACTGGCCGCGGCGCGTCACGACGGCGGCGCCATTGATTGTTCTATTGGGACGCCGGTGGACGCTCCGCCGGATTTCGCGATCGCCGAGCTGGCGAAGGCCACTGGAGTGCGCGGATACCCGCCGTCGGCCGGAACACCGCAGTATCGTGAGGCCGCGGCGCGCTGGCTGACTCGGCGTTTCGCGGTGGACGTTGCGCCGACGCAACTCGCCGCCTGCGTGGGTACCAAAGAATTCGTCGCGTCCCTGGCGTCGTACCTTCACCTTCGCCGACCTGACCGCGACACCGTGCTCTATCCGGCGATCTCGTATCCCACCTACGCCATGGGCGCTACGTTGGCGGGTCTACGTGCGGTGGAAGTACCCCTGCGTGAAGGCGCCCTGGACGTGTCGGCGATTGACCCCGTTGACGCCGAGCGAGCACTCGTGCTCTGGTCCAACTCACCTTCGAATCCGTCGGGTCGTCTCGACGACCTTGGGCGCGCCGCACAGTGGGGACGCGAACACGACGTCGTGGTGGCGAGTGACGAGTGCTACGCCGACTTCACGTGGACGGGTCGTCCGCGCACGATCCTCGAACACGGACTCGACAACGTACTCGCCGTCCACTCGATCTCCAAGCGTTCGAATCTCGCGGGCGCCCGGGCTGGTTTCTACGCCGGTGACCCGGACCTCGTCGCGTACCTTCGCCTCGTGCGTCAGCACGCGGGCCTCATGGTGCCCGCGCCCGTGCAATCGGCGGTGGCGCTCGCCTACGACGATGACGTCCACGTCGAGCTGCAGCGCGAGGTGTACTCGCGACGTCTGAGTGTCCTGGGAGCGGCTCTACGCGAGGCGGGCGTGAACTGCCCCGTTCCTGACGGTGCGTTCTACTTGTGGTGCGCGCGCGAGGGAATGGACGGCTGGGCCTTGGCGGCGTGGCTGGCCGAGGTCGCGGGACTCATCGTGAGCCCCGGCGACCTTTACGGTCCCTCGGGGTCTCGTCACGTCCGTATCGCCATGGTGCAGCCTGACGATCGCCTCGAACTGGCCGCGTCGCGACTTCAAGAATCGGCCTAGCCCCAACTACGATTGGGTGATGAGCGACCTCGAGACACGCATTCGACATTGGTACGGACACCTCGCGGAGATGACCCCCGCGAACACCGAGGCGCGACGCGACGTCGAACTGGTCATTGCCAAACTGGACGACGGTCAGATTCGTGTCGCCGAAGTAAACGACGCCAACGAGGTGGTCGTGCACGACTGGGTAAAACAGGCCATCCTGCTCCTCTTTCGTCTCCGCTCCATGGAGGTCAGTGAAGTGGGACCGTTCGAATTCCACGACAAACTCGACCTCAAGACCGACTACGCCCGTCGTGGGGTGCGTGTGGTTCCCGGAGCCTCCGCGCGTCGAGGGAGTTTTTTGAGCCCCGGGGTCATCTTGATGCCGAGTTACGTCAACATCGGTGCGTGGGTGGGCTCCGGCTCGATGGTCGACACGTGGGCCACCGTCGGTAGCTGCGCGCAGATTGGCGCGAACGTGCACTTGGCCGGAGGAGTAGGAATCGGGGGTGTCCTTGAGCCGGCGAATGCCGTCCCGGTGGTGATCGAAGACGGAGCCTTTATTGGGAGTCGCTGCATGGTGGTCGAGGGTGCCCGGGTGGGAAAGGGTGCGGTGCTCGGCGCCGGCACCATCCTCAATCCGTCGATTCCGGTCATCGACGCACAGACCGGAGAGGAAGTGTCGAGAGGTTACGTCCCCGATTACAGCGTCGCGGTGTCGGCCCAGCGTCGCCGCGAGTACCCCGGGGGCGAGTTCTTTCTACCGTGCGTTTTGATCATCAAACGGCTGAACGAAGACGAGCGTCACTCGAAAGTAGCGCTGAACGAAATTCTGCGTGAGAACGGTATTTCGACGTGATCTCGCTCAATGACGTTCTCGCCCTCGTAGCGATCAACTCCGTGAGTCGCAACGAGGGGGAGTTGGCTGCATTCGTCTACGAACGACTCGTCAACAATCCGGCCCTCGACGTCGAGCGAATTGGTGACAACATTGTCGCGCGTACAACTGGCCACCACGGCACGCGCCTCCTGGTCGCCGGACACCTCGATACGGTTCCCGGCGACGTCTCACTGGCTCGCATCGAGGGTGAGGTCCTGCATGGACTTGGCTCCTGCGACATGAAGGCGTCGGTGGCCGTGATGTTGGACTTGGCCCTGGATCCGTCGCCGCGCGCCGTCGAGGTGACCTGGGTGTTCTACGCTCGAGAAGAGATAGCGCGCACTGAGTCAGGGCTCCTCGAGATAGGGGAATTACGTCCCGACCTCTTAGTGGCTGACGCCGCTGTGCTCGCAGAACCGACCGGTGGGCGAGTCGAGGCGGGCTGTCAGGGCACGCTGCGAGTGCGGGTGTCGCTGCGCGGTACGCGCGCACACACGGCGCGTCCGTTCATGGGACGTAACGCCATTCACCGGATGGGTGATCTGTTGAGCTTCGTCGCACTCTATGAGCCGCGTGACGTCGAGATTGACGGCGTGGTGTTCACCGAGCAACTTCAAGCCGTTAGCGTCGAGGGGGGAGTGGCCCCCAATGTGGTGCCCGACGCGGCGACTTGCGTGTTGAATCACCGGGTGGCGCCCGACCGTCGTCGTGACGAGGCCGTCGCTTGGCTACGTTCGTACTTGGGCGAATTACTAGGCGAAGAGGATCAGCTCGACGTCCTCGATTGGTCGCCGTCTGCGCGCCCAGTCCTGGACAACGCGCACCTCGCGCGCCTGGTGGAACTGTCGGCGACGCCGCCGCGCGCGAAGGTTGGGTGGACCGACGTCGCAACCTTCCACGAACTCGGAATTCCCGCGACCAACTTTGGGGCGGGTGATCCGGTTCTCGCACACCACAGTGATGAACTCGTGACGTTGACAGAGATTGACGCGTTTGCGAGCGTGATGCGCGACTGGTTGAGCCCTACCGCACACCCCTAAGAAGGTACTGGCTTTAGTAGTGACGAAGGACGGAAATCACTCGACCAAAGATGACGACGTCATTGGCGTTGAATTCCATGGGTTCCATGCTGGGATTTTCCGGCTTGAGCACGACGTGTGAGCCCTGCGGGAAGTACCGCTTCACGGTCGCCTCGTCACCTGGAATGCCGGCGACCACGATCTCACCGGTTTTGGCGGTCGGTTGACGCTGTACAACGAGGAAATCTCCGGAGAGGATGCCCGCGTCAATCATGGAGTCTCCGCGGACTTGCAGTACGAAACTTTCGCCGCGACCCGCGAACTGTTCGGGCACCGACATGAGCTCGTGATCAATTTCTGCCGCCAGCACGCCCGTTCCTGCGGCGACATCACCCACGAAGGGAATTTGATGAGCCGGTGACACGTTCTTGGGTGCATCCATGTCCAGTCGCACGGTGAGGGTTCTGGGCTGTTTGGGGTTCTTCTCGATATAGCCAGCCTTCTTGAGTACCTCAATGTGATTGGCCACCGTGGCGGGAGCGTTGAGTCCGACGTGGGCGGCAATTTCGCGAATAGTTGGCGGGAAGTTTCGCTCGCGTTGACACGTCACGATGTACTCGAGAATCTTGCGTCTCATGGGTGTGAGAACTTCGGCCATTGGTTCCTCCGTACACGAACAGTTGTTCGTAGCCTAGAGCAGATAAACGAGTAAATCAAACACCTGTTCGCCTGTAAAAATTGTCATAACTGTTAACACGGGCGAATCGGATTTCGCGGGACCCCACTGCTACTGTGCCTAAGTGACCAAAATGGTCCGTGTATGAAATGTGCCTAATTTGTTGTCCTTTGGGGAGCATCGGGTGGGCGCATAGAAATGCAGATTGACATCAAATAAGGGAGACGAACTGATGAAGTTTCGTTTGAATAAGACGGTGGCTGCGGTCTCGTCGAGCGCCTTGTTACTGATGGCAGTGCCGGTCATCGGCGTTGCCTCGGCATCGAGCGCTGCGTCGAAGCCGGTGTTTACCATTGGTTACGAGGGACCACTTTCCGGCGGAAACGCGGTGTTGGGAATCAACATGAAGTGGGGCGTTGAACTCGCAATCCAGGACGCCAATGCAACAGGTTTGCTGCCCTTCACGCTCAAGGACGCGTTCTACGACGACCAGGGTTCGTCGACCCTGTCACCCGCTGCTGCCCAACAGGCAATTGCCAACAAGACTCTCGTGGCCGTCGTCGGACCGGCGTTCTCCGGAGCGACCAAGTCAGCTGAGCCTTTCTACGTCAACGCCAAAATCGCTACGGTGAGTCCTTCGGCTACCGCGGCGGGTTTGACTACTGGCAAGGTCAACAACAACTTCATGCGCGTGGTCTACGGTGACGACGTGCAGGGCCAGGCGGACGCGACGTTCCTCGTGACCAAGAAGTCGGCGAAGACTCTCGAAGTACTGAACGACGGATCCTTCTACGGTGCTGGTCTGGCCCAGGTGGTCGCCACCGACGCCAAGACTCTTGGTGCCAAGGTGACGGCCGCGTCGTACCCGCAGTCGTCCTCGTGTCCCCCGGGTACGGCGCCGACGTCGCAGTACAGCGCGATGGCTACTCAGATTAAGACCTCGAACCCCGCTGGCGTCTTCTACGGTGGGTACTACTGTGACTTCGGCTTGATTGTCGGCGCGCTGCACAGTGCGGGATACAAGGGTGTCATTATGTCGGGTGACGGCTCAGAGTCGACCTCGCTCATCAGTGGTACGTCCCCGTCGAGCGCCGCGAACGGTGTCTTCTTGAGCGCCGCTGGTGGTAGCTCAGGTGGTAACTTCACCGGCAAGCTCGAGGCGCAGTTCTTGAAGATCTCGGGCGGCGTCACGTCGGCCAAGGCGCTGTACGCGCCTCAGGCCTACGACTCGACGAGCATCATCATTGACGCGTTGGCTCGGGTTTCGACCAAGGCGTCGGTGAGCAAGATTCGCGCGAGTCTGATTCCTGAACTCCACAAGGTTTCTCTCAAGGGAATCACGGGCCCGATTGCGTTCCAGTCGGACGGCAACCTCTTGGGCAGTGGTAAGGGTCAGATTGACTACTACCAGGTCCAGGGTGGCAAGATCGTCCAGTTCGGCCACAATTAATCGATAGTTAATTGACCAACAACACTGCCGGGGGCGTCATGCCCCCGGCAGTGTTGTTGGTTTAGACTTCCCTGTCGCTGGAAATTGGAAGAGGGGGTGTGCGCGTTGGTGTCCTATTTCTCGTCGCACTTCGCAACTCTGGGTCACGAATTTTGGGGACTGCTCGTAGGTGGTGTCGTGAACGGTTTCATCTACGCGATGGTGGCCATCGGCTACACCATGGTGTACGGCGTCTTGCGATTGATTAATTTCGCCCACTCGGAGATCTTCATGAGTGGAGCCTTCGCGAGTTTCTTTCTCATGAAGGTCTTAGTCGGCAACTCGACTCCGACCGCGGTGGAATCAATCCTGTATCTCATTGCCGGAATCCTGATTGGCGGGGTGGTCGGAGCTGTCGTCGCGTTAGGAATCGAACGAGTGGCCTATCGGCCATTGCGACGACGCCACGCCCCAAAGTTGGCCTACTTGATCAGCGCAATAGGCGCGTCGTACTTCATTTACAACTTCGTCGGCAAGGAATTCGGTCGCATCAACCTATCGATCGATGCGCCCTACACGAACAACACGGTGTTTACGATCTTCGGGGCGTCGGTTCAGACCTATTACATCGTGATCTTCGTCGTCGGTGTCATCATGCTGGTGTCCCTAGAGCGACTCGTGGCCACGAGCAAATTGGGGCGAGGTATTCGAGCCGTCGCCCAAGACGCCGAAACTGCCTCGTTGATGGGCGTGAACATCGACCGAACGATCGCGGTGACCTTCATGCTCGGCGGCTTCCTCGGTGGGGTGGCTGGCTTCTTGTACTCCATTCCCGTGGGCGTCGTCTACACCATGGGATTCACGCCGGCGATCAAAGCATTTTCTGCTGCGGTGCTGGGCGGCATTGGCAACTTGCGAGGGGCCGTGCTGGGCGGTCTGCTCCTAGGTGTCGTGGAGAGTTTTTCGGTAGCGTTCGTTAACGGTGCCTACATTGACGTCGTCGCGTTCGTGGTCCTAGTTCTCGTCTTAATGTTCCGACCCACGGGCATCCTCGGCGAGCGTTTGGGGAGATCCGCCTGATGAAGGAACTCTGGCGCAACGCCCACGTCAAGCGGATTGCCACCATTGCTCTGATCGCCGCGGTGGTGACGATCATGACGGGGCCCGAAGGGAATGGTGCCGAACCGACTGCTGGTTTTACCGGCTCGTTCGCCTCGCACGTGACTTTCTTTGGCCTGTTCACCGCGCAACGTTGGTTGGTCGCTCTGCTCATGACGGTCGTGGTGGTGGTGCTCACTTGGTCCGTCCGGTACGTGAACCGTTCGTGGTCTGATCGCACGCACTTTCGTGGCCAGGCCGTGCAGGCGATGACCTCGATGATTCAAGGATCGAAGCGTCGGTCCAAATTTAAGTCGACTCGGTACGTCTTTTTCGCCATTGGCTTGGTGCTCGCCATCGGTTTGCCGCACGTAATCACCGACAATTCGTGGCAGACCCAGATAGTCCAACAAATTCTGGTGTACGTGTTGCTCGCCATCGGCCTCAATGTCGTGACCGGCTTCGCTGGTCTGCTCGACCTGGGATTCGTGGCCTTCTACGCGATCGGTGCCTATACGACGGCGTGGGTCACGGGTGCGCTACCCACGCCGCCCCCCTTTCACACGCACTTGAATACATTCTTCGCGATCCCATTTGCCATCGCCCTGGCGATGTTGTGCGGCGTTCTCATCGGCTTACCGACGCTGCGACTGCGCGGTGACTATTTGGCCATCGTAACGCTGGGTTTCGGTGAGATCATCTACTTGTTCGCCAACAACCTCTTCGGCATTACTGGTGGGGCAACGGGTACCAACCAGATACCCTTTCTGTCGGTTCACCTCGGCGCGTTGAAGTACCAATGGGGTTTGAATCCGGTGCCGTATTACTACTTGACCGTGGGCTTCGTTGTCTTATTCCTCATCATCTTCTCGAGCCTGGAGCATTCGCGAGTGGGCCGAGCGTGGGTGGCGATTCGCGAGGACGAAGTGGCCGCGGAGTCGCTGGGGATCAATCCGCTGAAATACAAGGTGATGGCCTTCGCCATTGGCGCCGCGAGCGCGGGGTTCGCGGGCGTCGTCACCGCTTCGCAGACCCTCTTCGTCACCCCTCCGACGTTTACCCTTCAGTTCTCGATCAACATTTTGGTGCTCGTCATCTTCGGCGGCATGGGATCGATTTTGGGCGTCGTCCTCGGTGGCCTGTTCATCCAGATCTTCGTGGTGTACCTCGAGCACTCTCCGCCCTCTGGCTATAACAGTCAGGACCTGTACATGTACCTCGGTGCCCTGCTCGTTGTCATGATGATCTTTCGCCCCGCGGGTCTCTTCCCCTCACGGCGCCGTCGTCGAGAAGTCAACCAAATCAAGGCGGGAACCGCTCCCGACGCGTTGCTCACCAATATCGGGCCCCACAGTCGAGTCCAGGAGGAGACGTGAGCTCACTCTTGTTTGACGTGAAGGACGTCACCTTGCGCTTCGGTGGCGTGGTGTCGCTTAACGACGTGAGTCTGCACCAGAATCGCGGAGAGATTCTCGCCATCATCGGGCCCAACGGGGCGGGCAAAACGTCATTGTTTAATTCACTTACCGGTGTCTACGCGCCGCAAGAGGGAACGATCACGTTCACCAACGGCCAGGGAAAGACCATGTCCATCATTGGCAAGAAGCCCTTTCGGGTGAGTGTCGCCGGTGTGGCCAGGACGTTCCAGGCGTCGCGAATGTTTGGTGCGATGACGACCTTCGAGAACATCAAGATCGGTGCGGAGTCGCACCGCGGTTTGGGTGCGGTGGGAGCGATGCTGAAGGGTCCGCGTACTCGACGCGACGAGCATCATTCCGACGCGCGAACCAAGGAACTCCTCGCGTTCGTCGGCTTGACCGATCACGCCAACACGATCGCCGCGTCTCTCAACTACGGTGCGCGACGGCGACTCGAGATCGCACGTGGATTGGCCACGAGTCCCGAAGTTCTCCTGCTCGATGAGCCCGCGGCGGGTACCAATCCCACCGAGAAGCTGGAACTGGTGCGTTTGATTCGCAAGGTACGCGATGAGATGGGGGTCTCCATCCTCTTGATTGAGCACGACATGAAGTTGGTGATGGCGCTCGCGGAGCGACTGTACGTGCTCAATTTTGGCTCGGTCATTGCCGAAGGTTCACCCGAGGAGATTCGGGCCAACCCGGCGGTCATCGAGGCCTACCTCGGATCGGTGGACACGGGCGTCGCGGAGGGGACGAAGTAATGCTGAGTGTGAAGGACGCAGTCGTCAGGTACGGTGCCATCACCGCGCTGCACGGAATATCCTTCGACGTCAATCAAGGTGAGGTCGTGACCCTGCTCGGGGCCAACGGTGCGGGCAAGTCCACCACCCTGCGAATGCTCTCCGGGCTACACGCACCGTCGTCGGGGACGATCACGTTCGAGGGCGCGGACGTCACGAACGTGAAAGCCCACATGTTCTCCTCGATGGGAATCAGCCACGTACCCGAGGGTCGACGTATTTTTCCCCAGATGACGGTGCAAGAAAACCTCGAGATGGGGGCCTTCGGTCGTAAGGATAATTACGCAGCGGATATGGAAAAGATGTTTGTGTTGTTTCCGATTCTCAAGGAGCGACGTAAGCAGTTGGGGGGCAACCTCTCGGGCGGCGAGCAACAAATGCTCGCGATCGGGCGCGCGCTGATGTCCCAGCCCCGTCTTTTGCTACTCGACGAACCATCGATGGGTCTGGCGCCGATGATCATTGACCAGATCTTCCGGATCATCGGCGACATCCGTGATAACGGGACGACCGTCTTGGTCGTGGAACAAAACGCCGCCCAAGCGCTGCGTCTGGCTGACCGGGGATACGTGATGGAAAACGGCGTCATTGCCTTCGCCGACACCGCGACAAAACTCCTGCACGATCCGCGCGTGCGTGCTGTCTACCTGGGCGAGTCCGGGGAATAGCCGGTACCCGCAGAGATCAAGGCCGGGTCGCGTCCGTATTGTGACTCCTGGCGGGTCCTCGATGCGACAGTTGGGTCGCTCGAGGAGGCGAAGTGGCGACGAGCGAATGGGAAATAGGGCAATGTTGGATTGACGTCACCGACGTCTTATCCGCGGGCGTTGGCCGAGTGCTGTTGTACGGTCCGCCGGGAACGGGTAAGACGTACGCCGCGTTAAAGCTCGGTCTGGCTAGGGGGATCTCCGAGCGCCTGGTGTGCACCGAGGACTTAACGTCGGGGGAGATCACGGGAACGTGGATGCCGACTGGTGCGGGTAAGTGGGAGTGGCGCGAAGGTCCCGCGATTCGTTCGTGGAAGAATAATTCGGGTCGTGGCGGACGTTTGGTGGTCGACGAAGTAGATCGCGCGTCGGGTGATGCCCTCAGCACTCTGCTCGCCATGACGGACTCCCAAGAGTCGGCACGATGGCGCAATCCCGAAACCGGCCAGTGGGTAAAACCTGGCCCAGATTTTTCGGTGGTCATGACGACGAACGCGGAAGACCTGGAGGACATCCCCTTGGCCCTGCGCGACAGATTTCCTGTCGCCATCCGCATCGACCGACCCCACCCTCACGCGGTGGCGACGCTCAGTGACGACCTCAAGGGCCCCGCCCTGCACGGATCGCTCGGTGCCGCCGATCGCCGAGTCTCGCTTCGTAGCTTTTACGCCTTTGACCAACTACGAGCGAAACTCGGCGCGGCGCGGGCCGCACGGCTGTTGTTTGGTGAGACCACCGGGCAAGCTATTTTGGACGCGCTATCGATGGGAGCCCTGGATTGAAGGGCTCGGTCTTTCCTGAATTGGTCCACGGACGTCTCGACGGCTTCGAACAGGGCGCGTGGATTCTCGAACCGGGCTCAGTATTTCGTGGGGGAGCGCGTTGCAATCTGGGTGAGCGCGTGCTCACCGTTCCCCACGGTGACGACCCCGTGTCGCGCGTCGTACGCGCGCACGAGCTCGCGCACATTCGCGTCAGCCCCTTCTTGCGAGAACACACGCCACCCGACGCCGACGTCACCGATCGTGCGTTGGAGTGCGCCGAGGAGTTCCGGATCAACTTGATTCTGGCTCGTTTGGGATTTGACGTGGCATTGCTCTGCGACGGATCGGAACGCCCGGGTGGTCAACGCCTCGCGCAGGCGGGCGCGTGGGGCGAGATCGTTTGTTTCCTCCTTGCGGTCCTCGGCACCGGAGCCGAGAGTGAGTTTCTACGAGGAGTGCGTTCGGTCCAACCAACCTGGGTGGCGGGCCTGCGATCGCTCAAAAAGAAGGTCAACGCCATGGTGGGTGACCTCGACACTCGGACGTTGGGTGACACGACCCTCGATGACGAGGGTCGCCCGGTGGGTTACACGAACGTCACCGTCCCGATTGCGCGACTGATCAGTCGATCCGGTGCCGCGGCCGCGCCGGAGGGTCCCGACGAACTTCGAGTCTTTCGTCGCTCACTCGAACTCGATTCTCGTCGTGCCCCTAGCGGCGTGTTCGCCCCCGTGCTTTTTGACGAGTCGATGCCGTACGTGGTGCGGGCTCCATCTCCGGGACACCGTCGAGCCCGGCCGTCTACCAGCGGATCGGTGATGCGCTTTCCGAGTCGTCTGTTGACCGATCCCCTGCAGCGAGCTTTTGCACGAAAGTCCGCGGGAGCCGGGGGTGTCATCGTGATCGATCAATCGGGTTCGATGGACGTCACGGTGGAAGAACTCGAAAATCTACTCTCGAGCGCGCCCGACGCATTGATCGTCGGCTATAGCCACCGTCCCGGTGATGCGGGGGTGACGCCGAACGCCTGGATCCTCGCCAAGTCGGGGCGCGTCGCCCTCCAGGCGAGGTCCGGAAACATTGGTAACGGAGTCGATGGTCCCGTGCTGCAGTGGGCGCTTCGACAACCTCGACACGGTGGCCCCGTGATCTGGGTGACGGATGGGCAAGTCACTGATTCGCACGACCATCCGTGTCACACCCTTTCCCTAGAGTGTGCGGTGTTAGTCCAACGACACCGAATTCGCATGGTTCGCAATCTGAGTGAGGTCGCGGAGGCCCTTCGGGGTCGCAAGGTCGCGAAGGGGGTATTCGGTCGAGTTGGCCGGGAATTAGCCGCAATTCAGAGTTTCGTCCCCGATACGGGATAGGGATTGCAAACGAACACCTGTTCGTTTATACTTACGAACAGGTGTTCGTATAATGAGGAGAGGGAGAGGCAAATGGCCGCAGTGGAGTTGTTCCCCAGCGAGTTCGAAGTCGAGGAGTCGTTTCGTCCCATCCTTCGAGTCGTTCCTGAGCCTTTGGCCGCATCGCCGCATCGCCGTGGACCACTCGTGGCCAATCGCCGCGCGGCTCGCGCACGCATGAAGCAGCGACGGCGCCGTAGTGCAGTCGTGGCGTCGTTGATGGCGACGTTCGTGCTGTTGGCGTGGCCGGGTCACGCGTTCGGGGGCACCAATGGGGTTGGTCTGTCGACAGACCTGGCGACGAGTTCCACTCTGTCGTCGGGCATGGTGTACGTGGTGCAGCCGGGTGACACTCTCGAGTCGATCGCGCAAAGCGTCAATCCGGTCAACCCGTCTCTGGCCCGTCGGGCACTCGTGAACGAGTTGCACTCGAGCGTCGTCGTCACCGGCGAACACGTCCTAATTCCCTAATATTTCAAGGTTTTCGGTGTAGCCTCATTGTGTGCGTTGTCCTTTTTGTTCTGCAGACGACGATCGGGTGGTCGATTCCCGTCTCGCGGAAGATGGAGTGGCCATACGTCGCCGGCGCGAATGTTCGGCGTGCAGTCATCGCTACACCACATTCGAAAGAATTGAAGAGGTGGTGTTGTACGTGACCAAGCGATCGGGCGAGCGCGAGTCCTTCGACAGGGCGAAAATACTCTCGGGCATCCGTTCGGCGTGCAAGAACCGGCCGGTGGACGAGGCGCGACTCGATGGCGTCGCCGAATCGGTGGAAGAAGCCATGCGTCTGCTCAACCGTGACGTCACCAGTGAAGAAGTGGGTATGGCGACTCTCGAGGCGCTGCGCGACGTCGACGACGTGGCGTACGTACGCTTTGCCTCGGTGTACAAGGGTTTTGAAGACGCCGACGACTTCGCTCGTGAGGTCGGCATGCTGGTCAAGACCACCGCTCCAAAACTCCGGACGTAGGTCGTGAGGAGTCTGTCGCTGCGCCCGAAGGTCGCCATGGCGATCTACGCCCATCCGGATGACGCCGACGTCGCAGCAGGCGGAGTCATGGCACAGTGGGCCTCTCAGGGATGTGCGGTGCACCTCGTGGTGATCTGCGACGGCTCGAAAGGCGCGCACGGCTCGCAGACCAAGCCAGAGAGCTTGCGCGACGTCCGTCGCGCCGAGTTGCAACTGGCGGCAGACCTTCTGGGTGTCAACCAGGTGCACAGCCTGGAAGTACCCGACGGCGACGTCACGAACTCCGATGAGTTACGCTCGACGCTCGTCGGGCTCATTCGTGGCGTGCGACCTGACGTGGTCCTCGGTCCTGACCCCACCGCCACCTTCTTTGGCGGGGTATATGTGAATCACCGCGACCACCGCGAGACGGGCTGGGCGCTCCTGGACGCCGCGGCACCCGCGGCCGCGATGCCGTTGTACTATCCCAGCCAAGGCCCGGCCCATCAAGTTTCGTGGCTCTTATTGAGCGGCACCCACGAACCCGACGTGGCAATCGACGTCACCTCCACGATTGACGTCAAGGTGAAGGCGGTACTCGCTCACCACTCACAGACGGGTGACGACAGCGCGGGAATCAGCGACGTTGTGCGCGGGCGCGCGTCCCAGGCCGGTCGCCCCCTCGGTCTTTCGTTCGCTGAGGCGTTTCGTAGTGTCGAACTCGTCAACTGAGCGACCGACCCTCGAGGCAGCGCCCATCCTTCACGTTGACCTGGACGCATTCTTTGCGTCGGTGGAGATCTTGGATGACCCGTCATTGCGTGGTCGACCCGTCTGCGTCGGGGGTGCGGCGCAACGCGGCGTGATTGCGAGCGCCAGTTACGAGGCGCGCCGACACGGCGTCAAGAGTGCGATGCCGTCCGTTGTGGCGCGCCGACTGTGTCCCGAGTTGGTCATTCTTCCTGGTCGTTTTGATCGTTACGAGGAGTACTCGCACCGCTTTCATTCGATCGTGAACGATCTCACGCCCGAGTACGAGCCCTTAGGCCTCGACGAGGTCTTCGCTGATTTACGTAGCTTGGGGCGGATGAGAATTCGACCGCTGGAGGCCGCGGGGGAGTTGCGACGACGAATCCGTGAGGAGCTCCTACTCGAATGCGGTGTCGGACTCGGTCGCAACAAGCTCTTTGCCAAGCTAGCGTCGAAACAGTCCAAGCCCCACGTGGTCGATCACGGACTTATCGAGGGGGCGGGCGTGCTGTGGGTGAGTCCCGAACTCGAGCAGCAGTGGCTCCGCGAATTACCGGTGCGCGCTCTGTGGGGGGTCGGCCCGGCGACCGCGAAGAAACTCCACCAATTGGGTCTTCGCTGGGTGCGCGACCTCGCCAAGGTGGATGAGGTCACGTTGGCGCGTCACGTCGGTTCGGCCATGGCGGCGACCCTCGTGACCTACGCCCGCGGTGAGGACGAACGCACCGTCGTGACGAATCGTGAACTCAAATCATTGGGTCACGATCAAACTTTTTCGACGTCACTCATCGAGCTGGACGAGATTCTCGACAAGTGTCGCCACCACGCGGGGGTCGTCGCGCGGGCTCTGCGGGCCCAGGGTCGAGTGGCTCGGACCGTGAGCGTGGTCATACGTTTCGACGATTTGGAGTCACTCTCGCGTTCACAGACGTTGCCCTTCGGCGTGGATGATGAATCGGCCTTGACGTCGATTGCTCAGGCTCTCGTGCGTAGCGTCGACTTGAGTCGACCGGTCCGCCTGCTCGGATTGTATACGTCGTCATTTCTCGAACGTGTCGACAATCAGGTGCAACTCTCCTTTGACGTCACGACCCACGATCAGAGTCGTGACGCGGCGATTGCGCGATCGCGCGAACAGCAGGTATTGTCGGCGTCACTTCGCGACGCACTCGACGACATCCGTCAACGTTACGGAGCGAGTTCGGTCGGGGTCGCGTCCGACCTCTCGACGCACGGGCTACGAATTGAGCGTCAGCGTGGCAGCCACGCGTTCGGACCCGAGGGTCCGCCCTAGGCGTGAACGGTGACGAGGGTTCCGATGGGTGTGTGGGGCCAGATGGTGGCCGCCGAGGCGAAAGGCATCTCGACGCAACCGAGACTCTGGGGGTAGCCGTACCCTGAACGGATGAATCCGTGCAGGGCGTCACCACCGTTGAAGTACGAGACCCATGGAATCCCGGGGTCGGAGTAGTGCGTTCCGTTGGGATTCGTGCCCGACATCGTTTGTGTCGTGAAGCGAAGGTAGACGTGGTACGTGCCGACGGCGGTGGAGGCCACGGAGATGCCGGTGTTGACCAATGACTTAAACTTTCCGACACCGTTTTCGTACAAAGTGAGCACTTCGGGCGACGCCTCGCTCACGTCCACGTAGTTGTACGTCGCCGGATTAACTTGGCCGGAGTTGGCGGCGTTGACTAACGCGTTCCACGTTACGGAGTCGACGACGCCGGTGGTGGCCAGACCGTGAACGTTTTGAAAGTTCATCACCGCGCCGGTCACGACGACGTTGTCCACCCCTTGTTGCCACTGCGACGAGAACCTGGCCGGCAAGAGGGGAAAGCGCCACGCGAACACGCCCGGAACCTGCGTCGCGGGCGTCGATCCCGTCACTAGGGGTGTGAAGGACACCGGGAGGTAGTTAAGTTGCGCTAGCAACTGCTGTTCCCAGGTGACATTGACGTCGAGCGTGGTTTGTACCACTCTCGACGCGGCGATCGCACAAGTGGCGCCACAGCGAAACGACGTGGGCAATGTGATGGAGTAGGAGAGTATCGGAGCGACCTTGCCGACGACGACTGCTTGGACGTCTAGGGGACTGATTTGTTGCCAGTCAGTGGCCAGGGCGGGGCTGACCTTGAGGGCCGGTAGTTTCTGCGCGTTGACGGCGCGAGTGAAGTGCAGGCGCACAACTGGCATGGACGTGTTGATGCGGGTAGCGATTTGACTTGAGGCTGTCACCATGAGAGAGGACTGGGCCTGGGCAATAGATGCGAAGGGCACCACGGTGACTCCGGCCACCAACGCGACCACCAACGCGCGCGCGACCAACCTTCTCATGGCTCGTAGCCTAATACCTCTGTTCAGCCACCCGACCCGTACGCTTGAGGGCACGCGCAGCACGAGGAGGATTGTGGACAGGACCAAGGGAACCATCGTGGGAGTGATCATGGCCGCGGTGGTGGCACTGATTTTGGTGACGCTCCTGACGAGCGTGATTCGTACCATTATCGAATTAGCCATCGTTGTGGGAGCCATCTACTTGATTGCCCGGGTGCTGATGAGGAAAAAGTAGTAGAGGCGGCGAGTAGGATGGTCGTTCTGGCGGCGTGGCCGAGCGGTTAGGCAGGGGCCTGCAAAGCCCCGTACTCCGGTTCGAATCCGGACGCCGCCTCGCATAAGGGGCACTACAGCAGGAAGTCTGACGTGGCTATCAATCTGGCTACGACATTGGTAGTCAGTTTGATAGTCGCCAAACCGGTGGCGACGGGCCTGAGACGATTGAGTCGCGGATACCGAGTCCAGGCCCACCCGCGGCGAGATTTCTTCAGTGCACCGCGTACAACGACTATCTGAGCGTGGCCGGAGTGATACCTCGGTTCGGTAGGCGAGTTGACGTCACACGCCCCGGACGTTGTTGAAGATTAGGCGATGTGCGCTGTCGACGTGGTCTCTTTGGCACTGCAACCTCGCTCACTGCTACTTGCACAACACCTGCACCGGAATTCCCGCTTCCGTCTTGGGATAGTGAATGCAAACGCGGGTCGTTGTCGACATGCTGTTGAGCGTCATCTTCATAGTGAAAGTGACCACTCCGCCCTGGCCTTCTCGAAACGACGGGGCGTGGAGGAACGTGTAGTCACCATTTTTCAAGAATCGGACGACGTCCGCACCCGAAACGGCTCGCCCTTTGGCCGCTGCTGCGGCCACGGCGTATCGACTCTGGTTCATTAGGGACGGTAGTAACTGCCACTGAGTAAGAGCCTGGATCGGACATGAGACGACCATCGGTGCTCGCCCGACGGTCGCAGGGAAGTCGACGCAGATCTCTTTGAAGGTGGCGGCACTCACGAAGAGCGCCAGGCGCGGGTAATTCATGACGTCGTCGACATTGAAGCCGAGCGTCAGGGTCGAACCAATCCTCAACTCCGTCGCAACCGCGTTGGCGACATCCGCGGCGGTCACGGCGTGAGGAGGGCGTGCGTGATTCGCAGTTAAGAAGGCGTAGTCCGCCACGGTCATAACACTCGAGGAGTTTGCGGCGACGGCCAAGGGCGAATGCAGTGCCGTGGCGCTAGTGAGGGCCACGGTAAATACGAGCACGACGAGGGCTTTAATTCGGTCGATGTGATGGCGACGTCGGTGAGTTGTCATACCGAGGGAAGTATATTGACGAGGGCTACAGGCGCTGGCGTGCTCAGTTCTCTCGACATGTCACCCCTCCCTTGTGCTCGTCATCTTGCCACGACCGTCTGACGCCATGCCTCACGGCGTGGCTGCGTCGAGAAAGTAACGAATTTGTATCGCAGCGGCAGCTCCCTCACCCACGGCACTGGCGAGTTGCTTCGTGGAACCACCACGGACGTCGCCCGCGACGAAGACGCCCTCTATATTGGTGCGAAATTGTTGGTCGCTCACGATGAAGCCCCGTTCGTCGCGCACGACGGAGTCAGCGAGAAATCCCGAATTGGGGTCGAGCCCGATGAACACGAACGCGCCGGTCGC
Organism: Acidimicrobiales bacterium; assembly: GCA_036509795.1. Taxonomy (GTDB): domain Bacteria; phylum Actinomycetota; class Acidimicrobiia; order Acidimicrobiales; family RAAP-2; genus RAAP-2. The sequence goes on along the minus strand of DATCEX010000008.1, from coordinate 56,032 downwards.
CGCGTGGTGTTCGGTCGCGCCGGTCGCGAGATCTTCCAACACCACGGTCGATAATTTTCCGTGGTCGTCGGCGTCGAAGGAGGTGACGCGCATATTGACGCGCACACTCATCTGGGGATGCGCGCGCACTTTGTCCTGGAGCAATCGGCTGCCCGCGAGATTGGCCGAATGTTCAACGACGGTGACGTGCTGGGCGAATTGGGTGAGGAACAAGCCTTCTTCCAGGCCACTGTTACCACCACCGATGACGACGACTTCCGGAGCGTCGCGATAGAACGGACCGTCGCAGGTCGCACAAAAGTGGATACCCGCGCCAATGAGTTCGGCCTCTCCCTCGGCCGACGTACGCCGGTACGTTGAGCCCGTAGCGATGAGAACGGCGCGCGCGCGGTACGCGTCGCCGGTGGACGTCTCGACCATTACCACGTCGTCCTCGCGGCGCACGCCCGTCACGGCGACTGCCTGGAGCATCTCCACCCCGTAGCGCTCAGCTTGGCGCGCCATTCGTTCGGCGAGATCGTGTCCGGCGACCCCGTCGGGGAATCCCGGGTAGTTGTCGAGTCGTTCGGTGATTCCAGCTTGGCCACCCAGGGCCGATTTCTCGATGATGAGTACCGACGAGTTCTCTCGAGCGGCGTAGATCGACGTCGTGATACCGGTGGGGCCTCCACCCACGACGATGAGGTCGTACATGCGCGATGCCGCCACTCGCGTGAGTCCGAGTTTGTCGGCGAGGGCATCATTGCCTGGTTCAGCCAGGTGTGTTCCGTCGGCGAAGACCACGGTGGGGATTATTCGATTACCGTCGTTGAGCCGTTCCACCAGCGCCGTCGCCTCGAGCTGGGTGTCCAGATCGATCCACTCGTACTTAATGCGATGTTCGGCCAAAAACGACTTCGTGCGACGACAGTCTGGGCACCAACTCGCGCCGATGACGGTGAGGGTATTGGGCTGGAGTGACATGAGGCCTGCTTTCGGTGTGTGGTGTTTCGTCTCACTGGTCGGTCGACTGTTACAGTTCGCGGGCGTCGCAGGATGGCGCGTACGACTCGCCCTGCGTGGCCCGGCCCATTGTGGCATCGAATACGTCGACACGCGCGAGGGTAGTTTGATGGAGCATGGTTCTTTCGCGACTTCTCGGCCGGTTCTTGCGCCCGTATCTGCGCCAGATTCTGGTGCTGGTGGGGTTGTTGGTCGCTCAAACGGCCGGAAACCTCTATTTACCGAACCTCAATGGCGACATCATCAACAACGGTGTGGTGACCGGTCATCTCCACTACATCATCCACACCGGCGAGTGGATGTTGCTCCTCACCTTGTTTATCGGGGTCTTTTCGGTGGTGGGGATCTACTGGGCGTCGCACGTGGCCATGGGCGCCGGGGCCGATATTCGCACCAGCGTCTTCGAACGAGTGCAGTCCTTCTCCTCGCGTGACATGAACGTCTTTGGTACGGCGTCGTTGATCACGCGAAATACCAACGACGTGCAGCAGATCCAAATCTTCATTCAGATGGCCCTCACCATGATGGTGGTCGCACCCATCATGTGTTTTGGCGGCATCGCGATGGCGCTGCACGAGGGTGCTCGGCTTTCGACGTTGCTCCTCGTCGCGGTGCCCGTCATGGGAGTCTTCCTCACCGTCGTGATGTTGAAAGTCATCCCCAAATTCCGCTCGATGCAGGTCAAGATCGACCGCCTCACCGAGGTCTTGCGCGAACAAATCACCGGCGTGCGAGTCATTCGCGCTTTTGTGCGCAGCGACTTCGAAGCCGATCGCTTTAACGAGGCCAGTGGCGCCCTCGCCTCCACCGCGCTCAGCGTGAACCGCACGTTCGCCGTGATGCTGCCGATGATGATGATCATCTTGAATCTCTCGTCGGTGGCCGTCGTCTGGTTCGGCGGCCGCTTGGTGAGTGAGGGGTCGATGCCGATCGGCAACCTCACCGCATTCTTGACCTACATCATGCAGATCTTGCTGTCGGTGATGATGGCGGTGATGGTCGCGATCTTGTTACCGCGAGCCGCCGCGAGCGCCGAACGCGTGAGTCAAGTCTTGAACACCGCCCCGGTCATCACTAATCCGGCGCGTCCTCAGCCCATCACTGTGCGTGACGGACAGATCCGCTTCGAGGGGGTGTCCTTCTCGTATCCGGGCTCTGAGCGCCCCGTGCTCGAAGAACTGGACTTCACGTTGTCGCCGGGATCCACCAGCGCAATCATCGGTGGTACCGGTAGTGGCAAGACCACGCTCATTAATCTGATTCCTCGCTTCTTTGAGGCCACGAACGGGCGCGTCCTCGTCAACGGCGTCGACGTTCGAAACCAGGACCTCGAGGACTTGTGGGCGTCGCTGGGCATCGTGCCCCAGGGCGCCTATCTCTTCAGCGGGACCGTGGCCTCGAATCTTCGCTTCGGGCGTGAGGACGCGAGCGACGAAGAACTGTGGCGCGCCCTCGAAGTGGCCCAGGCCGCGGATTTCGTGCTGGCCATGCCGGGAGCGTTGGAGGCCCCGGTCGACCAGGGGGGCACCAACGTGTCTGGTGGTCAGCGCCAACGACTCTGTATTGCGCGCGCCCTAGTGAAGCGGGCCGACGCCTACTTGTTCGACGACTGCTTCTCGGCCCTCGACGCCGCGACGGACGCCCGACTCCGCCTGGCGCTAAAGACCGGTGTCGGTAAGGCGGCGGTCGTGATCGTGGCCCAGCGAGTCTCGACGATTATCGACGCCGATCAGATCATCGTGCTCGACGAGGGCCGCATCGTGTAGGTGGGAACGCACCTCCAGCTGGTGGGGTCGTGTACGACGTACCGCGAGATCGTCGTGTCACAGCTCGGAGAGGCGGCGACCCAATGAGCATGATGGGCCAGATGCGCGGTCCGACCGGTCCGACGCGAAAGAGTAAGGATGTTCGCGGCACCACGCGACGGCTCGCCGCGCGACTGGCGCCCGAGCGTCTCAAGCTGTTTCTCGCCCTCTTCTTGGGTGTCGCGTCGGTCGGGTTCATGGTATCGGGACCTCAAATTCTCGGCAGTGCGACCAACGTATTGTTCGACGGACTCATCTCCAAGACGTTGCCCGCGGGCACGACGAAAGCCCAGGCGATTGTTACGCTGCGTGCTCACGGTCACGGACAGTTGGCGACGATGATCTCGGGAATGCGTTTGACCCCGGGCGTCGGTGTCGACATCGACCGCATGGGTCAAATCTTGGGCATCGCCGCGCTGATCTACGTCGTGGGATCACTGTTCAACTATCTCCAAGGCTTCACGATGGCCGGCGTCACCCAGCGGGTGGTCTTTCGTATGCGTCGTGACGTGGAGGCCAAGATGTCGCGACTCCCACTTCGCTACTTCGATTCGCACTCCCACGGAGACGTCCTCAGTCGCGTCACCAACGACATCGACAACATTACGACCACGATTCAACAAGGCTTGAGCCAACTACTGACGTCGGCGCTCACCATCGTCGGCGTGTTGGGCATGATGTTTTGGATCTCGCCGTTGCTGGCGATAGTCAGCCTGGTGACGATTCCCCTCGCCCTGGTGGTCACGGCGTTGATCGCCAAACGTTCTCAGCACCACTTCGCCGATCAGTGGCGAAGTACGGGGAGCCTTAACGGTCTGGTCGAAGAATCTCACACCGGTCACGAACTCGTGCAGGTCTTCGGGCGTGGTCCCTCCACCGTGGAGCAATTCAACGTCCACAACACTTCGTTGTATCGCGCGAGTTTCAAAGCGCAATTCCTTTCGGGCATCATTCAGCCGTCCATGCAGTTCATCGCCAATATCAACTACGTCGCCATCGCCGTCCTCGGAGGGTACCGGGTCGCCTCGGGTCTATTGTCGCTCGGGGCGGTGACGGCGTTCATTCAATATTCGCGACAGTTCACGATGCCCATCACCCAAATCGCGAGCCAGATGAACATGCTGCAATCCGGTGTCGCGTCCGCCGAACGCGTCTTTGAATTCCTCGACGCCGACGAGGAGGCCCCGGAGGTGACGAAGGCGGTGGCACTGGGCCCCCTCGACGCGCAGGGAGCGAGTGTGCGACTCGAGCACGTGAACTTTCGTTACGAAGCCGACGAGCCGTTGATCGAGGACTTCACGTTGGACGTGGCGCCGGGGGCCACGATCGCCATCGTTGGCCCCACCGGGGCGGGGAAGACTACGTTGGTGAACTTGCTGGTGCGCTTCTATGAAATCAAGTCGGGCCATATCGTGCTCAACGGTGTCGACTATCGCGATCTCACCCGCAACCAAGTTCGTAGTGCCTACGGGATGGTCTTGCAAGATACCTGGATGTTCTCGGGCACGATTCGCGACAATATCCGTTACGGACGACCCGACGCGAGTGACGCCGAGGTCATCGCCGCGGCGCAAGAAGCGCACGTCGACGCCTTCGTGCGGATGTTGCCCGACGGCTACGACACGCTGCTGGACGAAAACGCCTCGAATCTCTCGGCCGGTCAAAAGCAGTTGCTCACCATCGCGCGCGCGTTCCTCGCCGACCAGAGCATCTTGATCCTCGACGAGGCCACGAGCAATGTCGACACGCGCACTGAAGTCCTCATTCAAAAAGCGAAGCGCAACTTCGCCGGGAGCGAACCAGCTTTGTCATTGCGCATCGTCTCTCGACGATCCGTGACGCCGATACCATCATCGTGATGGACCGCGGTCAGATCGTCGAACAGGGCTCACACGATGAGTTGATGGTGGCGGCCGGGGTTACTTCGCCCTCTACAACAGCCAGTTCTCGGGCGTGGCCACCTAGCGCGTAGTTGAATCATTGGCGCCCGGTGCCTCGTCGCCTTCAACGGACGTAAGCCCTGGCCACGAATGACATCCTCGCCTCGCGTAGAGTGGGGGAGAAATCGTGGTGAGCACCGCCGTCTCGATCGTGTTCGACCAGTCGCCCATGGTCGACTGATTCAATGAAGGAGTAGCGCACAATGGCTCAGAAGAGACCGTCGACGTGGCCAAATGTGCGCAACGCGTCCGAAATCGGTTCGTGGCTCCTCGATATGGATGGTGTGTTGGTGCGCGAGGAACACCCCATCGAGGGGGCCAACCGCTTCCTCAACATCTTGCGCGAGTCCGAGACCCCGTTTCTCGTGCTGACGAACAATTCGATGTACACGCGCCGCGACTTGAGCGCACGATTGAACTTCGGGGGGCTTAACGTCCCCGAAGAACGAATCTGGACCTCGGCTCTCGCGACGGCCGGCTTCCTCGCGGCCCAGCGCCCGGGTGGATCGGCCTTCGTCATCGGAGAAGTTGGTCTCACCACGGCCTTGCACGAGGTCGGGTACACGCAGTCCGAAAATGATCCTGATTACGTCGTCATTGGTGAGACCCGAAACTACAGCTTTGAGCGCATTACCAAGGCGGTACGCCTCATTGAGAGCGGGACCCGCTTTATCGCGACGAACCCCGATCCGACGGGCCCGAGTCTGGACGGCTCACTGCCCGCAACCGGCGCCTTGACGGCCTTGATCAGTCACGCGACGGGCAAGGAACCCTATTTCGTGGGCAAACCCAACCCGTTGATGATCCGCTCGGCGCTACGTGAACTCTCGGCCCATTCCGAGAGCACCGCCATGGTCGGGGACCGGATGGACACCGACATGGTCGCCGGACTCGAAGCGGGACTGCACACCGTTCTCGTGCTGTCGGGGGTCTCGGGAGAGGACGACGCGCAGCGCTTTCCCTACCGGCCGTCGCGCATTGTGAGTTCGGTGGAAGTGTTGGCCATTGAACTCGAGGCCCATTACGCCGTCTCATAAGCCGGACCGGTGTTAGAGCTCCGATGTAACATCGGTCGACAAAGGTTGGTACGTGCATAAGAAATACTTCGCCATCCCCGAGGTCCTGCTCGGTTTCGATACCGAAACCACGGGACTGGACGTCGGGAGCGAACGCGCAATCTCCTACGGTTTCTCGGCCTACGAACGCGGCCGACCCGTGTGGAGTGAACACTTCTTCGTACGACCCGACCGGCCGATTTCGCCGGGGGCCCAAAGGGTACACGGGGTCTCGATGGAAGACTTGGAGAGCAAGTACCAGTGCCAAGAAGCGTTGTCGGTGTCGATGGGTCTCATTCGCGCTGTGGCGATACTTCGCGAGTACCTGGGACGTGGGGCCAGCATCGTGGGAGCGAACGTGACGTTCTTCGATTTGGAGATGCTGCGGCGTAGCTACGCGTCGGTGCTCTCGAAAAACTTGCTCGACGACTTGCACGTTCAACGACTACGAGTGATCGACGTCATCCAACACGACGAGGTCATTGAATCGCGCGCCGCGTCGCGACGACGACGGAATCTAACTAATTTATGCCAGTACTACGGCGTTGCCCCGGGTGGTCACGACGCCTTGAGTGACGCGCGCGCATCGGTCGAAGTATTCTTAGCGCAAGTTGCGCGAAATGATGAGGAGCGCCGCGCTGCGTCACCACAGATCTCGCTGGCGCTGGACTTCGACACACCGCAGCAGTCAATTCGCGGTTTTTGAATTTTGGCCCAAGTGGTAGGGTTGAGCCCTTAGGGGCCGTTGGCGCAGTCTGGTAGCGCACTTCCTTGACATGGAAGGGGTCACAGGTTCAAGTCCTGTACGGCCCACTATTTGTGGGGGAGACTCTCGACCTCGTTTCACACGTTTTCGTTTCCGTCATTGCCGGTGATTGTCACCACTGTTATCGAAACACCTGAGCGAGCGTGACGCCAGCTGACTGACGATCTCTAGATCTCTAGCTCGGGAGAGTTTCTTGACGTTTGTGTAAACACAACTCACGACGCCCTACAATCTTTGTAGGTGGGTCCGGACGTGTGCCCTTCGTAGTGCCAATTTCTGGTATGCGGACGAAGGCAGGTAGCGAATGAATCGCATTGTTAGTGGCTCCGCCTCACGACCGACAGTTCGATCGGTGATGCGCTCGGTCGTTACCCTAGGGGCGGCGTCGGCGCTGTTGGTGACCGGCGTGACGTTCGTCGCTGGTTCCGCCGCCTCAGCGGCGCCTGTCGCTATCAACACCGGTGACAGTGCGCACAGTACTCCGGTCGCACAGGCCCCCCTAACACTCACGTCCACAAGTGGCACGGCTGATACGGCGCTTACGCTCACATCGAGTGGCGGCTCGGGTACCGGTGCCGTCACCTACGCCGTCACGGGTTCCGGCTCGGCGGGTTGCACCATCTACAGCGGCAACTTGTACGCCTCTCACGCGGGCACCTGCGCGGTCACGGTGACCAAAGCGGCCGACGCCACGTACCTGGTCGCAAGTTCTGCGGCCACGACGGTGACATTCGTGCTGAAGGCCCAGGCCACTCTCACGCTGACGGCCACCAATGGCACGGCCGATACTGCGCTTACGCTCACCTCGAGTGGCGGCTCGGGTACCGGTGCCGTCACCTACGGTGTCACGAGTCCCGGCACGGCGGGTTGTGCAATCTATAGCGGCAAATTGTACGCCGCTCGCGCGGGTACTTGTGGGGTCGAAGTGACCAAAGCGGCGGACACCGCGTACCTGGTCGCTCACTCCGCGGCCACGACGGTGACTTTCGTGCTGAAGACCCAGGCCGCCCTCACGCTTACCAGCAAGTACGGCAGGGCGGGCACCGCGCTGAGGCTCACCTCGAGTGGCGGCTCGGGTTCCGGTGCCGTCACCTACGGCGTCACAAGCTCGGGTTCAGCGGGTTGCAAAATCTATAGCGGTGAGTTGTACGCCGCTCGCGCGGGTACTTGTGGGGTCGAAGTGACCAAGGCCGCTGACGCCACGTACCTGGTCGCTCACTCCGCGGCCACGACAGTGACGTTCGCGCCAGTGGGTCTCAAGGTTCAGACGGCCCTCGCGCTCACGTCCACCACAGACACTGTAGGAACGGCGCTCACGCTGACCTCCAGTGGCGGCTCGGGTACCGGTGCCGTCACCTACGCCGTCGCGAATGTCGGTACGGCGGGTTGTGCGATCGCTAGTGGCAAATTGAACGCCGCTCGCGCGGGTACCTGCACGGTCACGGTGACCAAGGCCGCAGACGCCACGTACCTGGCCGCTCACTCTGCGGCCACGACAGTGACGTTCGCGCCTGCGGTTCAGGCCGCACTCACGCTCACGTCCATTAGGGGCACGGTAGGTAAGGCCATCACGCTGACTTCGAGCGGCGGCTCGGGAACCGGTGCCGTCACCTACGCCGTCACGAGTTTCGGCACGGCAGGTTGTGGAATCACCGCCAGCAAATTGAACGCCGCTCGCGCGGGTACCTGCACGGTCACGGTGACCAAGGCCGCAGATACCACATATCTGGCCGCGAGTTCTCCGGCGACCACCGTGACGTTCAAGGCCAAGGTCATCCCCGTGAAGTTGACGGCGAGCAAGGTGAATGGTTTCGTTTGGATTGGTCAGACCGTGAACGTCGCGATCATCGGAACTGGCTTCTACAACAAGCCCACCATCAAAAGTAACGAAGCGGGAACGAGCGCAGTCGTCATCCATGACTACCGTCATGAGCTGGTGGTGCGGGTCAGATTGTTCCCCGGATCGGCTCAGGGGTGGCACGTCTTCACCGTCATCTTGGCCAACGGACATTCGTGCAAGGTGAAGTACTTCGTCAAGGCAGGATTGAGCGCCAGCAGGGTAAGCGGATTCGCCCGAGTTGGTCAGACCGTGAACGTCGCGATCATCGGAGCTGGCTTCTACAACAAGCCGATCATCAAGAGTAATGAAACAGGAACCGGCGCAGTAGTTATCCACGACCTAGGCAATCAACTTGTCGTACGAGTCAAGGTACGGCCCGGATCGGCTCGGGGGTGGCACGTCTTCACGATCACCCTGGCTAACGGACATTCGTGCAAGGTGAAGTACTTCGTCAAGTAGCGGCGATTCGTGCGTGGCACAAAGTGATCGGGCACGCTTCCCTGGGACGACTAGGACCCCGGAAGAATGAAGCGCCGCCTGGATCTTATGGCCGCACTCATCCATAACCGAGAAATCGTTTTTCTCGACGAACCGACGACCGGTCTTGATCCAGTGAGCCGTTTCCAGGTACGGTCCGAAGTTCGCCGACTCAACGTGGAACTGAGCATCACGATTTTTCTCACGACGCAACACCTTGAAGAAGCCAACGAATTGGCTCGTCGGGTCGGCATCATTGACCACGGCAAAATCGTTGTCGAAGGAACGCCGAGGGACCTGAAGAAAACGGTGGGCTCTGACCTCATTCTCGTGCGAACCGAGGGAGATACGGCCGAGATGGTTTCGGTATTGAACACGGTGCCGGGGGAACAGAACGTAGAGGAGAACGGACGCGAACTGGTCATCACGACGAGAGCGGGACCGGCGACCATTAGTCCAGCGGCGGTGGCTCTTGCCGGCACCAACGTCGTTGACCGTGCCTCACTCTTAGTACGCCCACGTTGGACGATGTTTTTCTTGAACAGACTGACACCCACATTGAACGTACGGAATCTCAGGAGGAACCTTCATGACAACTGCCGCTGATTCCAGCCGATCACGAGCCTCGCTCTTCGGGCGGTGCCCCGAGATGTGGTGTCGGTCATTCTGCCCGTCTTCATCGCATTTTTTTCTTCATCATCAACATTGTGACACTCAAGAAGGTGAAGTGGCGATCCCGCATTTCAGTTACACGTCCATCGAAATGGCCGCGGCAATTCTTTTGGGAGTCACCGGTGTCTCGCGCGCCCCCGCCCTGGTGCTCGACATCCAAAATAAGTACTTCGACCGGCTCTTCATAACGGCGGTGGGGCGCACCGCGATATTGCTGGGACACATGGTGGCCGACGTTGTCGTGGCCGCGGCGACCTGACCGGCAAAACTGATCGGATCAGGGAATCTGAGATTTCGCTTCTGCGGGTAGCCCACAGAGATTTCTAAGGACTCAAATTTCGTGAGGGAACGTAAAATGGGGGTGCCCATGACCAACCTTTTAAGGCATCGTTCACCCGAAGTTTCGCACGACGAAACCAGTGCGCAGGTTCCATCCGACCAAGTGGTGCAACGCCCGGCCTTGGAGAATTCGGTACGAGGGGCGCCTCTCAGCCTCATCCTTGGGGGATTTCTCGCGCTGTTGCTCTCCGCGTGGGCTGGCATCGTCCCTTTCATCGGTCCCACATTCGGCTTTTCGCCCGACGCGACGGGATCATTGACGTGGAACCAAGTTCATGCCCTCGGTGCGGTCGTGCCGGAAGCAGTGGGCGTCTTGGCGTGTCTACTCATCATCGCGAATGCTCGTCGCCCGACGGGGTTCCCGGCACCGGGTGTTCTCGGCACTTCGGGATTCCTCGTGTTCCTCTGCGGCGCGTGGCTAGCGGTCGTTCCGGCGGTGTGGCCCGTCATGGCCGGTAGTTATTTCCAGGCGGCGTCGCCCTCGAGGACGCTGGCGTACTGGCTGGGACTCGCGCTAGGACCAGGAGTCTTGCTCACGGCCTTTGGCGGTTTTACTATGGGTCGTGCCGAGCGAGAGAAGTATTCGAGTCAAGTACATAGCGTCAATGGACGAACAACAATTGACGTGAGAGTTCCCCCAGGTACATCGCAGTGGCGACGCACCCCGGAGATGAGGGAGAGGGGATGTCATGCCACTATCTGAGCACGAGCAGAGGATTCTTTCGGGTTTGGAAGAATCGCTCGAGAGTGACGCACGATTCGTTCACAGCGTCGAGGTGATGAACATACCGGCTCGTCGAAAGAAGATACGGATTTATAGTCTGGTCAGTTTTGTGGTGGGATTGGCGATTCTGGTCATTGGATTCACCTACTCGGTTCTTCTAGGGATTCTCGGCGTCGTGCTGATGTTGGGTTCGTCCCTGTACTTCGTCGACACGCTGACGCGAACGGAGCACGTCGTTCGTTCTCGAAGAAATGCGTCGCTAGTCCACCGAACGCGTGGCTCTGGTAAGCACTGAGAGCGACGCGAAGCACCTCAACGGCTTCGTCGGCGTCCCATCGAAGAGAGCTCTCTCCGTCGCGCAACCACTGCAGCCAATGCTGACCGGACTTATAAAAGCTGCTGGCCCAATCGTCGTCGAGAGCGTGATAGCTCCGCATCTCGCCGTCGAGATAAATCTCCAGGCTGGGTTGCTGGATGCCTCGCCCGGTGCAACGATTGACGCGTGCGAAGCCACGTCGTCCGGTCACTTCCCAGCGTTCGTCATTGGTGTAGTAATCCGACCGCAAGAACATGTCCACGGCGAGTGAAATGTCCCATACGCCGCGAACACCGCTGACGTGTTCCCAGGTAATCGTGGTGGGCGCATCGATCTCGATTCCCGGGAACACCTCAGTTGCTCCAATCCACGCGCGAACCTCGCGTACGGGACCGAAGAGCCAGAGTGCCGTCGAGAACTTGTGCCAACCGTCATCAAAGACGAGCGCACCGCGCCCGTTTCGGGCTAGTTCAAACTGGCGCTCGTAGGTGTCGCCCGGTACGTCCCAGCCGCGCCGACCGCTCGCCACCATCTTCATGTGGTAACTGCTGATCTCACCAAGCTCATTAGAGTCAATAATGGCCTTGAGACGTTCTAGGGGTTCGTAGAAGAGATAGTTCTCCATGACGCGTAGGTGTCGCCCCGCCGCGTGAGCCGCCGCGATCATACGTTGAGCGCTGTCGAGATCACCGCAGATTGGTTTCTGGAGATTGACGTGCCAACCCGCCCCTAAACACTCCAGCACGCATTCTTCGTGCGCGGCAATGGGTACGAGTACTTCGACGGCGTCGACGTCGAGACCACTGTCGACCAACTCGTTGACGGAGGCGAAGGACCGCGCCCGGGGCCATTCGGCGTTGCGATGTTCGCGGCGCGCCGGGTCGGGATCGACGAGCGCCACCACATCGACGTCGTCGCGGTTGAGGTAGGCGAGCTTATTGAGATCGAAAATTCGCCCCAGCCCAATGAAGGCGACCCGAATGCCTTGTCTCGCAGGTACGTGGGTGACAGCGGGCGCACTTTCGGGCATACCGAATAGTACCGACGTCGTTGACGCACTTGAGCGTCAACGCGTTGCGGTACGCGGGAGTGCGTGTTCGCGACTTTCACGCCAGCGGGCGTAGCGTCCGCGACCGTGCAGCAGGTGCGCGTCGGTTGCGTCATCGTGCAGACCGGTCACGAGCGACGAAGTCGAAAGACCGACGGCACCGAGGAGCATGAGAGCGAGAGAGACCACTTGCGCCGTCACCGCAAACGTTCCGCCGCGAAGGTGCTCGTCGAACAACAAGCGACCAAGGGCCAGTGACACTAAGGGGTTCAAGAGGATCAGTGCGGACTGCGATGCCGCGAAGGGACCGACTTGAAAAGCGCTCTGCATGATGACGAACGACGCCAGACCGATCGCACACAGCGCGTACAACTGCCACGAACTAAAGAGTGGTCCCCATCCTTTCACTAAGAGGTTGGTCATTGACTTGGTGATCGCCGCGAGGAGAGCGAAACCGGTGGATGCGCCTGCCCCAAGTGATATTGCTCGCCACCAGGCCGGACCACGAATTCCGAGGATCACGAACGCGGCAACGACTCCGACCACAATCGATCCCACGGCGAACCATCGATCTCCACTAGGCATCGCGGGACCCGTCGTTGGTGAAGCGAATGCCAAGAACGCGCCGAGTCCCGCGGCCGTGGCCACAGCCGAAGTTGCGTCACGCACGCTCAACGTAGTGGCGAACCAGATCCAGAGGAGAAAGACGAGGAGGACGAGTTCGCTCACCATGAGCGGCTGGACCTCGTTCAGCGATCCCAAGTGCAGCGCGACGCTTTGAGCGGCGTAGCCCGCAGCCATGATGACAAAACCAAGTAGCCAGACGCGACGTCGGATCATATGACGGATGAGACTTAATGAGGGTCCCCGTCTGGGAGGCGCGTCCTCGACTCCCAGACGCTGACAAATACTCGCGACGGCATTCGCCAGAGCCGCCATGAGCGCCAAGAAAATGACCACCGCTTGAGCCTACGGGGCCGGGCCCGGCTCGTCGCACTCCTACGTCGCTCTAGATTGGGTCCAGCGGCGAAAGGAAAACTATGGCCTTTGATCTCCAATCACTACTTCGTGATCGCCGGGGCGAGAACTTCGTGTTGCACGAGCGGTATCTCAATCCCCAGTTGAACAAAGTCGTCAAGACCTTGGGATTCGATCGTTTTTACGTGCGCGGCGAAGGTTGTTATCTGTTCGACGACGAGGAGCAACGGTACCTCGATTTATTGAGCGGCTTCGGGGTGTTCGCCTTGGGTCGCTCTCACCCGGTCATCAAGGACGCGCTGCACCAAGCCATTGACGCTGATTTGCCCAACATGGTGCAGATGGACAGCGCGTTGTTACCGGGCTTATTGGCCGAACAGTTAGTGACTCGCAGTCACGACGGCATCGAGCGAGTGGTATTTGGCAATTCGGGTGCCGAAGCGGTGGAAGCAGCCATCAAGTTCGCACGTGCCAGCACCAAGCGCGAGCGAATTCTTTACGCGTCACACGCCTTTCACGGACTCACCACCGGAGCGTTAGCCCTCAACGGTTCGTCAGAATTCAAAAAGGGTTTCGGGGCGCTCCTGCCCGGAACGACTCAGGTCGCATTCGGCGACGTCGAGCAATTGCGCGCAGAACTTCGTCGAGGTGACGTGGCGGCCTTCATTGTCGAACCCATACAGGGCAAGGGAGTGTACGAACTCGACACGGAGCGATGGGGCGAGATCGAGACGGCAGTGCACGATGCGGGAGCCTTGTTGATCTGCGACGAGGTCCAGACGGGAATTGGACGTACCGGCGCGTTCTTCGCCTTCGAGCACTACGGCCTCACTCCCGACATCATCACGGTCTCCAAGGCGATTTCGGGTGGGTACGTACCCGTGGGGGCCATGTTGACCAGTGACAAGATAATGCGCAGCGTCTACGGTTCCATGGACCAGGCCATGGTGCATTCGACCACCTTTAAGGGCAACCAGCTCGCGATGGTGGCGGGTCTCGCGACCTTGGGTGTCATGGACGATGAGCACATCGTTGATCACTCCGCCGCGATGGGAGATCTCTGGCACGCCAAGCTCGGCGCTCTGGCCGAGCGTCACGAGTTTCTGCACGAAGTGCGAGGTCGCGGCCAGATGATTGGGATCGAATTCGGGGCTCCGGCCTCCCGTGGTGCCCGACTTCGCTGGCGCGCCGTTGAAACGGCACGAACCGCAATGTTCTCCCAAACAATCGTCGTCCCACTCTTTCACCGATACCGTATCTTGACGCAAGTGGCCGCGGACAACGTGAATATCATCAAGCTCTTGCCCCCCCTCGTGGCTACCGAGGTCGAGATCGACTACTTCGTTGTGGCCCTCGACGAATTGCTCACCGATGCCGAACGCAGCAGTGCGTGGCTACGAGAGTTTGGAGTCACCATGGCGCGCGGGGCACTCAAGTCCACTCGTCGTAGCGCGAGCAACAGACGGGTGTCACCGTGAACCATGAGCTGCACTCCGGTGACCGCGTGGTGGTCACCGGGGCGTCAGGTTTCGTAGGTTCGGCAGTCACGAGAGCACTACTGCGACGCGGCGTCGACGTTTTGGCCTTGACGGAACCGGGGGCCGTGACCTCGAACCTCAAGGGTCTCGCTATCGAGCGACGCGATGTTGACGTCAGGGACGAGCGGCAACTCACCGGCGTCTTTGACGGCGCGCGCTTTTGTCTTCACTTGGCGGCCAAGTTCGATTTCTGGTCCAAGGACCCGGCGAGTTTCTACGCGGTCAACGTCGAGGGAACTCGCCACGTGGTGCGTGGTGCCGCCGAGGCGGGGGTGGAACGCATTGTGTACACCTCGACCGTCGCGACACTCGGCCTCGGTTCCACCAAGAAGGGCCGCCCGGCTACGGAGGACGATGTGGCTGACCTCTCGCACCTGTACGGGAACTACAAACGTACGAAATACGTGGCCGAGCACGAAGTATTGCGTCTGGCAGCTCAAGGTGCCCCCGTGGTCTTGGTGCTTCCAACGATGCCCCAGGGACCCTTCGATCATCGACCAACCCCGTCCGGCAAAGTGGTGCTCGACTTTCTCAACGGTCGAATGCCGGGATTCGTCGATACAGCCATGAATGTCGCCCATGTCGACGATCTCGCCGAAGGTCACTTGCTAGCCCTGGAACGCGGCCGACAAGGCCGTAGTTATATCTGCGGCGGCGAAAATATGACGATGTCCGAAATGCTCGGCGTATTGGCGAGAGTGACGGGACTGCCGAGCGCGCAACGCCATTTCCCGACGGCGTTGCCAATTGCTGCGGGACTGGCGTCGCAATTTATAGAAGGTAGGCTGATGCGTCGCGAACCCCACGTGCCCCTCGAGGCCGCTCACATGGCATCGACGATGATGACCTTCGATGACTCAAGAGCGCGTGAAGAACTGAAGTGCGTCTCGCGTCCCGCCGCCGAGGCGCTCTACGATTCGGCGCGCTGGTTTTTCACTAATGGTTACGTCAGTTCGAAACGGTCGGCACTAGTGGGCTGGAATCCGCCGCTGCCCGCGACAACTACCTAACACTTCTCAATTCGCGTAACTCGGGAACTGCTCGTGGTTGCTCAGTTTCGAATCCCAGCGAAGTCAGTCATTCGCTACCTTGCCTGCGAGGGTCCATCCAACCAACGCGTTGGCGTGATCGTGCCCCATCGCATACTCCGTCTTCAGAGAATTCACGATTGCCATGTGCTATTCCAGTCCACCGTTGGCAATAATCACTTGCCACTTCGCGATCGATCGCCCATAGGTCGTTTCGATGGAAGAGAAGTACGACGTGGCCCCCTGCTTCGGCCAAGTTGTCGATGATTCGACCACGTCGTCTCCCCACGCTCGTGTCCCAAGATATGTGGCCAATCCGCGCATTTTTGTGCAACACGAGGAGATGCGACTCAAGCTTTCGCTCCGCGTCGAGGGCTTGAGTGCCAGTGAGGTCATCGAGGCGCGCCGTCAACCCCCAAGCTCAGCGTTCCTGAGGTTCAGTGTGCTGAATGTGAGGGAATTGTGACCTCATATGTCCGGCGCGCGACGGATCGATGCGCCCGAGTGATCTCTCACGCATGAATGAGCGAGCCCCGTCGCAACAAAGCGCAGGATCTCGTACCAGGATGGGCGTACGTCGTGGACGGACCAATTAGGGGTTCGGAGAGAACATCTGAAGTGGTAGTGGTTACCCACGGCGCGGGCGAGTACAGTCTGTGATAGCGAATGGATCGAATTGGTCGATCCGTCGCTTTGAGAATTGAGTATCCGTGGCACAAGGAACAGTGAAGTTTTTCAATGCAGAAAAGGGATTCGGTTTCATCTCGCGCGAGCAAGGTGATGACGTTTTCGTACATTTCTCCAACATTCAGGGCGACGGCTACAAGAGCCTCGAAGAAGGCCAGCGCGTTGAATTTGACGCGGCTCCCGGCAAAAAGGGCGAAGAAGCGCAGAACGTTCGCGTCATCTAGTTCCCATTGCCTCTCGTAGCAGTCGGCCGCTACTGGCTGGCGATCGTGAGTGGTGCGTCGCCGACGTAACCGGCATTTTTCCACGATAGTGATTTTCTATCATTCTCGTTGGATCACCTATGGTCACGTCATCAATTGATTATGGGTGGTGGGGTTGCGTTGGCTGACGGACACCTCGACGTTGCTGTCGACTGTCGGGTATGGTCGTCGATGTGACGCCTCAAGAGATGACCGACCTCATATGTCTGCGTCGGGCGCGCGATCTCATGGATCGCGACTTCGCGCAACCCCTCGACGTTCCGTCTATGGCACGAACTGCTCTGATGTCGCCCGCGCACTTCGCACGCAAGTTCCGCGCGGCCTACGGCGAGACGCCCTACGCCTACCTGATGACGCGACGCCTCGAGCGTGCGAAGGCCTATTTGCGTCAGGGCATGTCGGTGTCTGACGCGTGTTGTGCCGTCGGTTGCACATCGCTCGGCTCTTTCAGTTCTCGATTCACTGAGGTGGTCGGCGTCACGCCGTCACAGTATCGCCAGCGCGACCATCACGATCTCGAGTTGATGCCGTCGTGCGTCAGCATGTTCCTGACGCGACCGCAGCGTCACAGGGTACTGATCTGAACTGACCAGCTGACCGCAACTCCTCGAATGGGGGCGGTGACGGGGGCGCCATCAGTACCGTTGCGGGCGCGTAACGAGCAGAATTGGAGAAACATTTCTTGAGTTCGCGTTCGTATGATCGTCGCATGACAGTCTTTCTTTCCGCCATGTTCATTTCAGTGCACGAACCCGACGTCGCGTTGGGCTTCTACCGTGACGCACTCGGCCTCGAAGTTCGCGCTGACGTCGCATCCGAGGGCTTTCGCTGGGTCACCGTCGGTGCGCCCGGTCAAACGGTCGACATCGTGTTGTCCCAGCCACACGGCGGGCGCTCACAGTCAGAAGGTGACGCATTGTTGGCCCTCGTGACACAAGGATCCTTGCAGGCGGCAATATTTCATTGTGTGGATCTCGATGCCACGTTTGAGAAGGTGCGTGCGTCCGGCGCTGAGGTGCTCCAAGAACCTGCGTCTCAGCCCTGGGGGGTCCGCGATTGCGCGTTTCGTGATCCTTCGGGCAATCTCGTGCGAATCCAAGAGCGACGCTGAGCATTACCTTGGCCACCGCGCAACGACACCGATGGTCGTCATCGCGGGACCCAAATATTCTCCATCAACAAAGCGACCGTGCATTTCAGTGAACGAGACAGAGAGGCAAAGAGATTGATAGAGACTATGATGTGCGAGCAATTGGGCGGCCCGTGCGACTACGCACTTCGTGGCGAGACCGCCAACGAAGTGATCAAGGCGCAGGATCGCCACTTGAGGGAGTTGGTCGCCGGGGGAGACGAGTCCCACGCCGGTGCGCTGAAGGATATGAAGGGCCGATGGAAGAATCCCATCGCCGCGATGGGATGGTACAAGAGGACCAAGCGCGAATTTGCAGCTATCGGCGAAGAGTAAGGGCAGAATCGTCAGTACTGCGACGCGGCGCAGTGATGCTGCGTGATCGTCGACGGTGAGATTGGTGGAGTTTGTAGTTCCCAGTCTTAGGGTGTCGACTGATTAAGCGCGACGGCGGCGTGTAAGAGAGCCTTTAACGCCTTCTCATTTATCTTGTCACCTTCGTGAAAATCGATCGCTCGCCGAACGTTCCCCTCGAGGCTGGAGTTGAACAAACCTGCCGGATCCTCGAGCGACGCCCCCTTGGCGAAGGTCATCTTGACGACCGCTTTGTACGTCTCGCCGGTCCAGATCATCCCGTCGCAGTACCACGTGGGAACACCACGCCACTTCCATTCTTCAACTACGTCGGGGACGCTGGACTTGATAAGACTGCGTAGGCTGCTTAGCATCTCGCCGCGCCAGTCACTGAGTTCTTTAATTCTTGCGTCGATATGTTGAGAAGGAGACTTGTCATCCTTCGTCTCGATCTTCTCCATGCTGGACTCTTCCTCGTCGTCAAGAACAATTCGCGAGAATCGTCCTCATAACGATAATTCTATTGACGTCAATTCTCGTCGATCATTTCGCAGTTTGGTGGGCATCGCGTGATCGGACACGACCGGTTCCCCAACATTTCTTCGGGTCCGAATTCTCCTCATCGACTCGTGCGTCATTGTCTCGGTATCTATTCACGGGCTGATACTTTTTGTGGCCGAAAATGACTAGAAGTCACTTGCGAAGTGGCGAAGAAATGGATAATCTACAACCATATGGTTGTAGAAACTCGTGATACCGCACACATCGACGGCGTGTTCCACGCGCTGTCTGACCCTACGCGGCGCGACATCTTAAAACACTCGTTGGCCACGGAATTGTCGGTGTCGGCCCTGGCTCGGCGATACCCGATGAGTTTCGCCGCAGTGCAAAAACACGTGGTGGTGCTCGAACGAGCTCGCCTCGTCACCAAGCGACGAAACGGGCGCGAACAGTTAGTGCGGGGCAACGTGGACGTCGTCGCGAGCGTCGTTACGCTGCTGGACGAGTTCGAGACGGTGTGGCGAGATCGCATTACGAGAATCGAGCAGATTCTGACGAACGACGAAGATAAAGGAGAAGAAAAATGACGGTGATGAATGTGATCAAGGACTTTCACGGCCTGACGATGACGATGACCGCAGAGTTCACGGCGCCCGTGGAAAGAGTCTGGCAATTGTGGCAAGACCCCCGTCAACTGGAGCGGTGGTGGGGGCCTCCCACCTACCCCGCGACCTTCGTCGAACTCGATCTCACCAGCGGAGGGCGCGCCTCGTACTTCATGACGGGACCCACCGGTGATCAACCCCGTGGCTGGTGGCGGGTGCTGGTCGCTGATGAGCCGCACCAGTTGGAATTCGAAAACGGCTTCGCGCGAGACGACGGCAGTCCCGACGACGACCAACCCTTCATGATGATGCGAGTGCTGCTCGCTCGGCTCCCCGACGGTGGTACCCGAATGTCGGTAGAGACAACGTTCCCTTCGTCGGACGCCATGGCGCAAATTCTCGCGAGGGGAATGGAAGAGGGACTGTTGGGAGCGATGTCGCAGATGGATGGCCTCCTCTAACGAGAACCGTGAGCGCAACAAACTTCATGTCGCGTTGTGAGTCGCGACTCAGTTCGACCGAACCGAAGTCGTACTGTGGTGAACGCGAGTTATCGCTAGTTCTCTCGGAGCACCGTTACGAGACGGGGGTAGTGGCGAACTCGTCCAGTGAGAATCCTCGCTCAATCATGGCGGGTACGTCCGCGGCCGGGACCGCGGGGGAGAAGAGGTAACCCTGGCCTAGCTGGCAGTTCATCGCGCGTAGTCGCTCTAGCTGTTCACGCTCTTCGATACCTTCCGCGAGCATGGTCATGTGGAGTTTGTTCCCCAGCGAGACGATGGCTTCCAGGAGAACGTCGTCGTAGGAGCTACCGCTGTGGGGACTGACGAAATACTGATCGATCTTGATCAATCGCGGACGAAGGCGTACGAGATAGGAGAGCGATGAGTAACCCGTACCAAAATCGTCGAGCGCGATCGCCACGCCGTGTTCATTGAGTTGATTCACGATGCTCATAGTTTCGGCGGTGTCAAAGAGAGTCACGCTCTCGGTGATCTCAATAATGAGTCGTTCGGGCGGAAAATTGTTGGCGCTCAGGATCCCTTCGATTTTTGAAAAGAGTTGCGGATCTTGGAATTGGCGAGCCGAGAGATTGACGGTGACGTACGGCGCCGGGGTTCCCGGTCGCACCGGTCGCCACGTCGCGGCCGCCGCAATGGCCTCGCTGAGTGCGAAGGTACCCAGTTCAAAGATGAGCTCGCTCTGTTCGGCCAAGGGAATGAAGACGTTGGGAGGAACCCACCCGCGTTCGACGTGTGGCCAGCGCATGAGGGCTTCGAATCCGACAATCTCCGATGACGCCAGATCAACCACCGGTTGATAGTGCATCGCGAGTTGGCCAGCGTGAAGAGCCAGGCGAAGTGCTTGTACCAGGGTGAATCGTCCAATCGCCTCCTTGTGCATTCGTGGGGTGAAGATCATGAATCGACCCTTTCCACCGTGCTTGGCCTCGTAGAGGGCGACGTCCGCGTTCTGGATCAAGTCCTTGGTACCATCGCTGGTGGCGTCCCAGATGGCAACACCCACGCTGGCGCGTTGCTCAAAGTGCAACTCGTCGAGTGAGAAGGGGCTATTGAGGACGTCGAGGAGGCGCACGGCCACGCTCTCGGCCTCAGCCCGAGACTCCAGTCCTTCTGCCAAGTAGAGAAATTCGTCACCCCCGAAACGACCCAGGGTGTCCGACGAGCGGGTGACGGACTGGAAGCGGCGAGCCATCTGTACGAGTAACTGGTCGCCGACCAGGTGGCCGTGCGAGTCATTGACGTGGCTGAAATCGTCGAGGTCGAGTAACAACACTGCCGCGAAACCACCTTGGCGCACTACCCTCGCGTGAGCTTGAATGAGTCGGTCTTCGAACAGCACACGGTTGGCCAGGCCCGTCAAAGGATCGTGCAGTGCTTGGTGGGTCAACTGCTCGGCGAGAGCCCGCTCTTCGGTGACCTCGCGTTCCGACGAGACGAAGTACAGCGTCTGGCCCGTGGCGTCGCGTGCCGCGGATCGCGACACCTCTGAAATAATGAGACGACCGTCCTTTCTCAGGTAGCGCTTTGTATAGCGGAGCTGATCGACTTCGTTGGCGTTGAGACGCGAAATCGTGTGTTCGGTGACTCCCACGTCGGGGGGGTAAGTGAAGTGAACGGAGTCTCGACCGACTATTTCTTCCTGGGAGTATCCCACCATACGGCAGAAGGCGTCGTTCGCCGAAAGGGCAATATCGTTCACGTCGCTAAAGACCATGGGCGCCATGTTGCTCTCGAACGCGAGTCGAAAGCGAAGTTCCGATTCGCGCAGCAGCTCGGCGTTGCCCTCAAGACGCTTGGCGTCACGGATACGTCCAATGCCGTAGCCCAAATAGCCGGCCAACTCGCCCAGGAGCGAAAGTTCCGCTGGCGCGAAGACACCCTCTTCGGCGGAGAATATCGTGAGGGCGCCGATTACTCGGCTGCCAATTCTGAGGGGAAAGGAACACACTGTCTTGAATCCAAATTCGGCGGTCCTCGTCTTTCCTGCCTGAGGCCAGTCGGATTTTTGGATGTCGGCTAGAACCTGGGCCGCCCCCGTACGAATCGCCGTTCCGGTGGGGCCACGCCCGGTACTCGCTTCGTCCCAGGTGACGTCGATGTTCTCCAGGTACGCGGTTCGCCCGGCGGCGCCCGCGAGTACTACCTTGTTGTCGTCATCGTTGATGAAACCAACCCACGCCAAGACAAAATCGCCGCTGGTAACGATGGTCTGACACGTCTGTTGAATCAGGGTTTTCTCGTCGGGTGCACTGACGAGGACCTGGCTACCGTTCGTCAACGTTCGAAGTGCTCGGGTGAGGTGAATGCGTTCGGTGACGTCACGCGCGTTGACGACAATTCCCTGGATGGCGGGTTCGTCCATGCAGTTCGCGAGGACACATTCGAGAAACTGCCATTCTCCGTTGGCCTTGAGGAACCGGACCACGATTGGTTCGCCGTCTCCAGTTCGCGCGAGCGTCTCACCGAACGTTTTGAATGCGAGCTCGTAGTCATCGGGATGGATGTGAGTAAATCCGTCTCCGCCGAGCCGCGTCGTCTCGTCGAAGCCGCTCGTCGCGGCATTGGCCGGATTGGCGTAGAGGACGCGCGCTTGGTCGTCGAGGACCACGATGAGGTCGCGCGAGCTTGCCAAGAGTTCGCGGAACCACTTTTCCGACTTGGCGAGGGTCTGTTCCGCGACCTGGAGAGCGTTGTTGGCGACGGTCAACTCGTCCAGCGTCTGTTCCGTGTGATGGATTGATTGAATGTGAACGAGACCGAATTCGATTTCGTTGACGATTTGTTGGAGTCCCACCACTGTGGTGTCGTCAAAACTGTGAGTGAACTCGTCGTACACCGCAACGACGAACTCGCGCCCGTTGAGGTCGAAGGGTATCGCGGCCGACGAGCCGACCGCGAAGTCACGCGCCAACGATTGATCTGTCGCACTCCACGAATGGTTCGCGAGGTCGTCGACAACGCGCGCTTCGGAAATCGACGGGAGGGGACTACTTAAAGCATCCCCAGGCACTTCCCACCACTGCGAGCTCGTTTCTCTGAGGAATTCGCTAGTTCCAGCGGTGAACACCAAATCATTCGGATCATCTTCACGTGCCGTTCGAGGTCCGATGGAGGCAAGGTGGTAGCCGCCGAGATTGACCAGCGCGTCGCAGAATTCCTCGAGGCACTCGTGTTCGTCCTTGGAAGTGATGACGATTCGATTTGCCTCAGCGATGAGTTTCAGGATGCGACGGCTCTTGATGGACGGGGTGATGTCAAAGAAGGCGGAGATGACGCCGATTGACTCGTCTTCGAGTACCGCTCGCGCGCAACTATTAATCACCCACCGATGGCTTCGCCCCGAATAGGAGACTCCCATCACCACGTCGGATCGCGGCCGTCCCGTACGTAATGTCACTTGCCACGGTTCCTCATCCAGGGGAAACGGAGTCGAACCTTCACGTACGATGCTCCATAGGGGCCCCGCCAAGGTGTCGTCGAGAATCTTGTCGCGCGGGACCTCCAAAATGGTCGCCGCCTGCTCGTTACAGTCGATGACCACGCCGTGGCGGTCTCGAAGCACGATGCCCATCGGCATGGAACGAAAGATCGGCTCATTTCCCAGTAATGACAACAGGGGGCTTCGGGTGTCTCTGCCGGTAGGCGTGTTCTTGGTCAAAAGACCTCGCTGTGTCGCGGTATAGGCAAAACTTAACACCTTGCATTTTTACGAAATGTACACACCCAGTAAAGGTTTTACGGTGGCGGGCATTTGCGGGCATTTGCGAGGATCTGGCTAGTCGCGAGCGGGATAACCCGACACGTCAGCCACGGGAATTGGAATAACTTCTGGCACGCTCCAGTGCCCCGATTCGGTGGACACGGGAGCGCGCCCTCGCGCGATTAGTCGAGATCGAACCGGTCGAGCATCATAACCTTGTCCCAGGCCGTCACGAAGTCGCGTACGAATTTGGTCCGGGCGTCGTCACTGGCGTAGACCTCCGCGATGGCGCGAAGTTGCGCGTTGGATCCAAAGATCAGGTCGGTTCGCGTCGCTGTCCACTTGACGTCACCGGTCGCGCGATCTCGTCCTTCGAAGGTGTCGCCTGCCTCGGTCGTCGGCTGCCACGTCGTGTCCATGTCCAGCAAATTCACGAAGAAGTCGGTGGTGAGGGTTCCCGATCGATTGGTGAAGACGCCCAACTCGGAGTGACCGAAATTGGCGTCGAGGACTCGTAGGCCGCCGACCAGGACCGTCATCTCTGGTGCCGTGAGCGTGAGCAGGCGAGCGCGCTCCAGTAGCGACTCTTCGGCTGGGCGATTGTGTGCGTGGCCGAGGTAATTGCGAAAACCGTCGGCACTTGGCTCAAGAACGGAGAAGGACTCAACGTCCGTCTGCTCCTGGGTCGCGTCGGTGCGACCCGGTTCGAACGGGACCTCGACGTCGTGTCCCGCGTCCTTGGCCGCTTTCTCCACCGCCGCGCAACCGCCCAAGACGATTAGGTCAGCGAGGGATACTCGCTTTTCACCGGTCTGGGCTGCGTTGAAGTCTCGTTGGATTGATTCCAGGGTGGACAAGATGGTGGCGAGTTCGCCTGGTTCGTTGGCGGCCCAATCCTTCTGCGGTGCTAAGCGCAGACGTGCGCCGTTGGCACCGCCGCGCTTGTCGGTCCCGCGGAACGATGCGGCGGCGGACCACGCGGTGGCGACCAACTGCGAGATGGTGAGTCCCGACGAGAGGATTAGAGCTTTGAGCTCCGCGGTCTTCTTCGCGCCGATGAGTTCGTAGTCCGCCAACGGGACGGGGTCCTGCCAAATCTGCGGTTCCGAGGGCACGAGCGCTCCGAGTCCGCGGACGTAGGGCCCCATGCCACGGTGGGTCAACTTGTACCACGCTTTGGCGAAGGCGTCGGCGAATTCCTGGGGGTTTTCGTGAAAGCGCTGGGAGATCGGCGCGTACTGCGGGTCGAAACGCAGCGCGAGGTCCGTCGTGAGCATGGTCGGAGGGTGGGTCTTGCTCGCGTCGTGCGCGTCAGGTACCGTGCCCGCCCCGCCCCCGTCCTTGGGGGTCCACTGATGGGCGCCGGCGGGACTCTTGGACAATTCCCACTCAAAACCGAAGAGGTTGTCGAAGAAGCCATTACTCCACTGCACGGGCGTAGTCGTCCAGGTTCCTTCGAGGCCGCTGCCGATGGTGTCGCCACCACTTCCGGTGCCGTAGGTGCTCTTCCAGCCCAGGCCCTGTTGTTCAATAGGGGCCGCCTCAGGTTCGCGCCCGACATAGGGACCGGGGTCGGCCGCGCCATGTGTCTTTCCGAAAGTGTGGCCGCCGGCAATGAGCGCCACGGTCTCCTCGTCGTCCATCGCCATACGTCGAAACGTCTCGCGAATGTCCTTAGCCGCGAGAAGCGGATCGGGGTTGCCGTTGGGACCTTCGGGATTCACGTAGATGAGACCCATCTGCACCGCACCCAGAGGAGTATCGAGTTCACGGTCACCGGTGTAGCGCTCGTCACCGAGCCACGTCGTCTCTGGACCCCAACTGGTGCCCTCCTCGGGCTCCCAGATATCGATACGTCCCCCGGCGTAGCCGAACGTGGCAAAACCCATTGATTCCAGGGCGCAATTGCCAGCGAGGATCAGTAAATCGGCCCAGGAAATCTTGCTGCCGTACTTTTGTTTGACCGTCCAGAGCAGTCGTCGCGCCTTATCGAGGCTGACGTTGTCGGGCCAACTATTGAGGGGGGCGAAACGCTGTGCTCCCGAACCGGCTCCGCCGCGACCATCTGCGATGCGATAGGTTCCCGCGCTGTGCCAGGCCATACGGATGAAGAAAGGGCCGTAGTGACCAAAGTCGGCGGGCCACCAGACCTGGGACGTGGTCATCACGTCATAGATATCCCTCTTGACGGCTTCGAGGTCGAGGCTCAAGAATTCTTGGGCGTAGTCGAAGTCATCGTCTAAAGGGTTGGCCGCGGATGAATTCTCGTGTAAGAGCTTCACGTTCAATTGATTGGGCCACCACTGAGAATTGGCCTGCGCCATCGACGCTCGAGTATTCGCGCCGCCCGCGAATGGGCACGTGGTTTCGTTTTCCATGTTTTCTCCTTGAGTTGACGCTCTACTGTCTGACACTGAAATTCTCCTCATTCTTGACGGTGGTCGCATTGCCATCTTTGCGGGTGCTCGTGTGCGGACTTTGACGACGAGGTGTCAGAGAATCGAATTCAACTGAGACGTCGTCGTTGTTGAGACACTGGGGACAACGACCCCAGTAGGCGACTTCGGCTTCATCAATCTCGTATCCCATGTCGTCTGCGGCAGTCAAACACGGGGCCGAGCCGACCGCACAGTCGACGTCGACGAGTCGTCCGCACTGACGACAGATTAAGTGGTGGTGATTGTCATCGACACGGTCCTCGTAGCGCGCCGCGGAGCCAATGGGTTGGATGCGCCGAATGAGACCCTTGTCCAAGAGAACCGCCAAAGAGTCATAAACAGCCTGGCGAGAAATGGCCCCGATCTCGTTACGCGCGACCTCGGTGACGTTGTCAGCCGTGATGTGCGGATGCTCTGATACGGCTCGTAAGACTGCCAGACGTTGCGCCGTCGCCTGCACACCGTGGTGGCGAAGGATGTCCGCGGGACTGTTAGTCACAATAATTGACATTATCAACTTTTGGAGTGAGTCCAGCCATGGATCGGCGGATTTGAAATGTCGTTGCCATTCGCGATATCAAACAGGTGAAAGGTTCCTCACCGGCGTCCGATTTGGTTGGTGAAGTGTCGAGTGGTGAGGTGGCGTCGCGTTACGGACGGCCGGCGAGTACCGCGATGCCCTCACCCGTGAGGTCGACGTGCGCTCTTTTGCGTCCCGTCATCGCCAGGATCAACGATTGAAGCGGCCCCTCGACGCGGGCCCCGTCACCGTGTTGCCAGGTCGCATCAGTGGCCTTCAGTTGGATGTCGGTGATGCGTCGCTTGGCGCCAATCAGCAGGTTCGAATTCTTCCAACTATCGGCCACGGCGACCAGGGCCTCCTCAGGGGAGTGGTGCACCATCGCCAAGGGTCGGCGGATGTCCTCACCGTGCACGACTATCTCGCCCAGCATCGCCATCACCGGCGCGGGCGGATGATTCGTCGTCGTGACGCACGCACGAAGTCGCGCGACCATCTGTTCAGTCGAAGCAACGGCGACGGCGTCCGCGCCCCGTTCGGCGAAGACGTTGAACTTCATACCCGCCGAAATGAATTCCTTGTAGAAATTTGGAATCGTCTGTTCGGCGGCGGCCACCACGTGACCGGCCACCTTCTTGACTGACCAACCGTCGCACCACGACAGTGCGCTCCACTGTTCAGGTGTCAACTACGAGAGAGAATCGGCCAAGTCGGACCGTTCTAGGTGGATGTACTTCCAGACGTCTTGCGACTTCATATCATCGATCTTCTTCTCGCTGGCTTCTTACCGGCCTTGGGAACTGGGGTCGTCGGGACCCGGGTCGCCGCCGTGAACAACCGTCTCCAGACGCGTGAGGTAGTAATCCCACCCTTTGTTGTGGTCGGCGACCGCGTCTTCGGGTAACCCTCTGTGAACGAGGCGAAGGCGTGTCGCGTCACCCTCGGGGGTGAGAGTGATCTCGACCGTGGTCGAGCCGGCCGGGATCGGATGATCGGGCAGGTCCCATCCGAAACTGAAGACGACCTTCTCGTTCGGAACGATCTCCAGGAACGTTCCTGCACTGGGGTGATCACCGCCGCAGAGGACGCGGAATTCACCACCCGGTTCGGGAACCAACTGGGCGTCGGTCCCCATCCACTGTAAGAACTTCGACGGGTCCGTGAGGTAGGGGAAGATGGTCGCAGGGCTGGCCTTGATGAGTACTTCCTTGACGGCGTCGGTCATGATCTTCCTATCTGTTGTTGGTCTACTTCGGCGACATCGCGCAGTCGCTCGAGACTGTCGCTCCAGAAACTGTCGAGAAATGCTCGCAATTTTATGATTTCTCCGCGATTCACGCTGTAGAGGCGACGGGTGCCCTCGCGGCGTTCGTGCAAGACACCGTTGGTTCTCAAGACGGTGAGGTGTTGGGAGATTGCTGAGCGCGTGACCTCGGGAAAATACTCTGCGATCTGCGCGGCGGCCAATTCGCGCGCCCACACGAGACGAATGATGTCACGGCGCTTCGGTTCGGCGATGGCGCGTAGGAGTGTGTCCATGTCCTTACGTTAGTGAATTCTAACGTAAGTGTCAACTAACTATTGCGACGACGACTCGAGGGCCTGAGACGAAGACCGTGGACGTTCGTTCTCCGCGGGAGTCGTTCGCTCGTCGTGGTACGTGGGCCCTGAGATTCACCGTGGAGCACGACTTGAGTCAATGACGAACGAATTATTTTTGTCCTGACACGAGAACTGTTAGTGCACGAAGCGCGCGAAGAGAAGTGACACTGCGAGGAAGGGTCCCGCCCAGCAAAGTGTTTTGAGAGTTCGTTCGAGCGGTGCGAGCACCATCCGCTTGGTCAGGGCGTACGTCGAACCATCACTGCGGACAACGACACCGTTGACCGCGTCGGTGCGACGTCGAAGTTCGCGTGCGGGAGTTGAGAGTTGTTGTTGCATCAAGGTCAACAGCGTGCCGAAGGCGGCGGCCGCGACGGCGGCCAGGGAAAGCGTGTCGTGTTGGGCGAAGTACGCCGTCAAAATGGGAAAGCCGCCCCACCCCACGACGACGACCGTCGTGTTGTGCAATCGTCCGTCGAAGAATTCCAAGTTGTACCCCACGGCGATGATGACTCCCACGGCAATGAAGATCGCCAGGTAGGTACTCACCACAAATATTCCGACGACGCCGAGTACGACGGCGCCCGTGAGGCCTGTCGTGGCAGCCGTAATCAGTTGCCACGAGGGAATCGTCGTGCGCAAGGGTCGACCCGTGAGCTCATCGAGGCAGTGGGCGCCCACGCCCACCGCGAGGAAAAATGCGGCCACTGTGGCGAGAAGTCGCCACAACGACACCGGTGCGGCCAGACACGCACCGGTGGTGACGAGCGACAAGTGCAACAAGGTGTAGGGCGGGTGAAGAACGGTCCACCATTCGCGCCAACGAGCGCGTTGAAGAAACTTCGGCTGAGCGTAGTAAGCGGGACCCGTGGAACCTGTAGACACTTCTTCCTCGTTCACCGCTACTCCCGTCGATAGCCCGAGATCACCACGCCGCCACCCAGGCTCATCTTCCTCACCTCGACGTGATCGATGCCGGCGCGCTCCCACGCGTCGCGCATCCACGCCAGCGGAAACAAGCGGTAGTGGCGCGATATCGACGGACCGAGGAAACGTCCCGCGTCGAACCACGCCCGCCCGCCAGTGAGACCCCCCGCGAGGGGCAAGACGGCGCGTGTGTAGAACCACCAAGCGATTCGCCATCCTCGCCGTTCGGGAACGGCGAATTCTAGAGACGAGATTGCTCCACCGGGTTTGACGACGCGCGCTAACTCGCGCAGCGTCTCGTCAGGTTCGGCCACGTAGCGCAAAAGATAGGTGAAGGTCAACGCGTCGAAGGTGGCGTCGGCGAAAGGTAACTCTTCTCCTCGTCCACGCACGAATGACACCCGCTCTGCGAGGGAGGCTTGCTGTATCTTGCGGCGCCCTTCCATCAACATCGACTCGCTGAGGTCCAGCGACACGATTCGTCCGGAGACGACGCGCGCCAGTTTCTTGGTCACGGCACAAGGTCCACACGCCACGTCGAGGACGAGCCGAGGTTCGCTTCCCACGACGCGATCGATCATGGCAGATCGCCAGCGGATGTCCTGTCCGAAGGAAAGTATCTCGGCGAGCAGGTTGTAGCGCTTGGGGAGTCCAATGAAAAGTTCCTGGGCAAACTCATTGGGCGCTTGACGGTAGGTGCGAATAATGTGACGTCCCAACTTCACCTCGCCACCTCCTCAAATACCTCGGTCCCATGACCCGGTGGCGGTGGTGACGTCACGTCGTCAAAAGTGCCGCTTTGGTGCTGCTTACCGTCGTGGTGTATCGGTACTGTGCACCACGACCCTCGAAAAGAGCGCGTTACGAGGGATTGATCAGCCATGAGAAAGACGGTATCGCGTCCTCGGGGCACTCACACCCTGGTGGTGTTACCAATCCATCGGCTGACGTTCCTCGCGTTGTCGATGCCCGTCAGAGATATCGAAAAGAACGCCGAGCGCCATCCGTGGTCGGAGAACTATTGGGGCGCGTCAATCGTTGTTTTGTTCGATTGGTCCGGTTGGAGCGAGAAGCGCGGTCTCGGCCCGGTTCTCGTCGCCAGCAAACTGCAGGTGATGCTGTCGGTGTCTAATTCTCCCCGGATGAATACAAGTTATGAAACAAATCTTGCGGTAAACCGTGTCAAATAGTTTCACGAATCGGTTCCGGATCGCGCGCATCGCCACCGCCTCTCATCACGGTAATTGGGGGAGAGTTGGGATGAATGTGGGCATTCGTTGGAGCGCGCCATCCTTGCCTCTGAAAGAGTGACAACAGTACCGTTGTGTCGGGTCAGGTGCGCACCAACTCTGACGCCTGTACGAGGCACGTCGTTATTGAGGGAGGTCGCCATGACTGCGGACGCACACACGCCCTACGTGAACCCCCCACGTTACGACGGCCTCAGCGTCACCCCTAATCACGTCGCACGTGGTCCACAACATCCGAAGGACTCCCCGGTAATTCACGTGCCGGGGGAACATGGTGACGACGTGTCACCGTGGCGACGTACCTGGCGGTTGTTTGCCACAAATCGTGACGTCTTCTGGTGGCAGGTCCTTGCCACGGTGATCGTGGCCGCCTACGTCGGTTCTTTGATCGTGCTGCATCGTCCGATCTCGGGTTACAACTCGCTCTGGGACGGCTGGGTGGGCAATGTCGCCAGCATCGTCCCCCTGATACCGGTTCTTCTCCGTGTGCGACGCCCGACTACGTCGCGCGCAGCGTGGATCATCTTGGCCGTCGGAATCGTCCTCTACAACGTGGCGAACCTGATCTATCTCCTGCACGACCAGAACCTCAGTCCCATCCCGAGTCCGGCGTTGAGCGATGTGCCCTACTTGCTCTCGTACGTCGCTTTCGTGGTCGCAGTCGTGTTGATGACGCAGCACCACTTCGGCCGGACTCTTCACAGCTTGCAACTCGATGGAGCGGTCGCAGGCCTCTCTCTCGCGGCGCTCGCGGCGCTGTTTTGGTTCAACCATGTTCTGGTCGCCGGTGGCCCCACGTTGCAGTTACTGGTGCGCATGGCCTATCCACTGCTGGACCTGGTTCTCTTGGTGGTGTTGGTGTCGGGACTCGCCTCGTCACGGTATCGACCGCATCTCGCAACGTTATTGATGATGGCAGGATTCGTCTTCTTTGTGGTCGGTGACGTCGTCTACTTAAACCAGCAGGTGTCGGGTACCTACCGCCCGGGCACGCTACTCGACGGCACGTGGGTCATCGCCCTGTGGTTGATTGGAACGGCTGCCAGCGCGCCCGAGGATCGACGCGCGGCAAATCGCTCGTCGACGAGTGCCCTGCCCGACAGTGTGGCCGCCGTGCCGATTCTTTTCGCCCTGGTCGCCGTCGCGACGTTGGCCGTCGCGGTGGTGGAGCGATCATCCAATGCGGCTGCGTTTTTTGCCATTGGCGCGCTATGCGTCGTGGTTCTTCGAATGGCCCTCACGCTGCGCCAGGTCAAAAACGTTGAGCAGGCAACCTACGTAGTGTCGCGCGTCGACGAGTTGACGAACCTCGCGAATCGACGATCCTTCATCGAAGGTACGGATGAACTGCTCGCGTCGTTGACGGACTCGCGTCAGATGGGGATGATCCTGATCGACCTCGACGGCTTCAAGGAGATCAACGATTCCTTAGGTCACGGTTGTGGTGACGACCTCCTACGGGTGGTGGGTCGCCGATTCGCTCGCAAGGTAGGAACGCGCGCCACGATTGCGCGTATCGGGGGCGACGAGTTCGCGTGCGCCATGGTCTTTGACCACTTTGACGATTTGGTAGAACTGGGCAACGCCTTTGAGTCGGCCCTGGTCGACCCGATCTCTCTCGACGGCGTGCTGGTGCGCGTCAGCGTTTCGATCGGGATCGCCATCTATCCCGAGCACGGTGTGACCCAAGTGGAGCTGATGCGAAGCGCGGACGTGGCAATGTACGAGGCGAAGCGACACCATTCGTCGATCTGTCTCTATCACGCGGATTTTGATTTCAACAGCCGCGAACGTTTGGCAATGATCGCCGATTTGCGTGCCGCGATCGACTTGGATCAACTGGTCCTGCACTTTCAGTTGACCCAAGACTTTCACTCCGGTGAAATTCACGGCGTCGAGGCGTTGGTGCGCTGGAACCACCCAACTCGAGGACTCATCTACCCCGACGACTTCATTCCTATCGCGGAGCGCGTCGGCCTGATCGTGCCGTTGACGCGGGTCGTCCTGAGAAAGGCTCTCAGTGAGATGGTGCGCCTGGATAGTACGGGGCACAGGCTCAACATGAGCGTCAATATCTCGCACCTGGATCTGGTCGACGAGAAGTTGCCGAACTACGTCACGATGCTGTTGATGGAGTTCGGTGTTGATTCTGAGCGTCTCACGCTCGAAGTTACTGAATCGAGTTTGGGTGAGGATTCTATACGAACTCGACGCAGCATCGAACAGTTGCGAGCACTCGGTGTGCGTATCTCCATTGATGACTTTGGCGTCGGGTATTCGTCGATGTCGCAGCTGCTAGAACTACCAATCGATGAGCTCAAGATCGACAAGACCTTCGTGTTCGCTCTGGAAAGTGATGTGCGCGCGCGGGCAGTGATCAGTTCAACAATCGAACTCGGTCGGGCCCTCAACGTCACCGTCGTAGCCGAGGGCATCGAGACCTTCTCGAATCACGAAATGTTGCGAGCTCTCGGCGCGGACATTGCCCAGGGATACTACATTGCTCGCCCGAAGACCTCCGAGGAGGTTGACGAGTATCTGGCTCTACCGGCCTCGCTGCACTAGCGCGACGCTAAGTGATCTGGCGCACCGGCGTGGCAGCGCCGAGTACCCACGCGGGGACGTTGTCTCGATGCAGGCGCCCGTCAACATTTGGAGAATTGCTTCGCCAGGGTCATGATGGTGGTGTGGTTACTTTCGCTTGGTCGAGAGTGATGGCGAAAGGGGGGTCGGTGCCGGTCAACCACGATGTGTCACAGGGTCAGAACGTCGCTCGTCTCGGGCTTGAAGCATCGCTCGATCCTCACGTCAGCGCCCTCGCTCGTCGTGACGATCAGGGACGGATTGTTGACTTCACGTACGTCGCGGTCAATGATCACGCGTGTACGTACCTCGGCTTCACGCGCGAAAAGATACTCGCCAGCTCCATGCGTTCGCTGTTGCCAGAGGAGTTCGCCACACAATTGGTGTCGTGGTTCGCCGCTGTCGTCGAGTCGGGGGAGCCAGCAGAACGATTCGACGTCGCGTTCTACAACCTCGGGCGAGGGGTTATGGGACGGTTTGACGTTCGCGCAGTGAGCGACGGCGATCTGGTCAGTTACTCCTATCGAGATTTGAGCGAGGTGCGAGAACTCGTCGACCGCTACCGGCTCCTGTTGGAGAACTCGTCGGACATTGTTGTGAGAACCGATATGGACGGTCGGATCGAGTGGGTCTCTGACGCGGTGACGGCCGTGCTCGGCTATACGCCCGAGGAGCTGACGGGTGACCTGCTCGTAACGGTCATGCACCCGGACGATGCGCCGGCGCACAATTCGATCCGCCAACGCCTAGAGAAAGAGACGATGGTACGTCACGTCGTTCGTCTGCGTGACAGAGGCGGCAATTTCCATCACTTCGCCGCCCTGGTTCACCTGGTCCTCGATGATCGCGAAGCGCCCACCGGTTTCATCGCCGGACTCCATCTCATTGACGCGGAAATGGCGGCGCTCGATGCGGCGCACAAGTCCGACGAGTTGTATCGACTCATGGCCCAGTATGGCACCGACGTCATCGCCCTCGAACGTCGAGGAACAATTGAGTGGGTGTCGCCGTACGTAGCGCAATTGTTGAATCTTTCGAACGCTGACGTCGTGGGTCATTCGCTCGAGGACCTCGTCCACCCCGACGACCGAGCCTCGTTGCAGTCGTTCCATCGCGGGGTGCACACCATGGACACACTCACACTCACACTCACGCTACGAATGCGAATGGCGGATTCGACCTATCGCTGGGTATCGTTGCGTTCACGCGAAGCCGTCGATGAGGACACGGGAGAGAAGGTACGCGTGTCGTCGTGGCGTGACGCTCAAAACGACGTGGTCGGACAGCGAGCGCTCGTCGCATCGGAGAATCGATTTCGAATTCTCGCCGATAACGCCACGGACGTGGTCATCGAATGCGACGAACACGGAACGATTCGTTGGGTGAGCCCGTCGTTGCAGGCCACGTTGGGGTGGCGAAGCGACAAGGTGGTGACGCACTGCGTCGACGAATACGTCTTCCCCAGGGATCTACCTCGACTGGTCGAGCAACGCTACGAGATTGCGACGCACCACCCGACGACGGGCATCGAGGTGAGGTATCTCACACCCTCGGGCAACGTGAAGTGGATGTCCCAGCACATGCGCCTGATCCACGGTTTTTCTGGTGAACCCGACACCGTTATCATCAGTCTGCGCGACATCGACGACACGGTCCATCTTCGTACGGCCATGGCCCAGACCGAAGAGAACTACCAACTACTGGCCGACAACGTGACCGACGTGGTGTACACAGTGAATCTGGAAGGGGAGTTGCAATGGGTGTCGCCCTCGGTCGTCGGGCAGTTGGGTTGGCAGTCGGGTGACGTAGTTGGTCACAGCATCCTTGACTTGGTTTTTCCCGAGGACCGCGATCGTATTCTCGCGTGGCGTCAGCTGCTGCACTTCGGCGAGGTGCTCGACGAGTTAACCATCAGGGTTCGCAACGCCGCGGGCGACTTCGTCTGGATGAAGGTGCGAGCCCAGCCCCTGCGAGATGACGCGGGTCGTGTCACTGGTGCCGTGGCGTCGCTACGCAATTGCGAGGTCGAAGTGGTCACCGCGCGCGCCTTACGAACCATCTCGGCGGGCAGTCGAATGTTGATCAGCGCGACGGATGGCGGCGACCTCTTGCACCAGATGTGTCACATTGCGGTGGAGGAGGGCGGTTACCTCCTGGCGTGGTACGGGCGCAAGATGCACGATGACAAACGGTCCCTCGCGGTCGTGGCATCCAGCACGAGTCACGAGACATACCTTGACGACATCGAAGTGCACTGGCGCGACGACGACTTCGGTCAGGGCCCGGCGGGTAAGGCCGCACGTTCGGGAGAGACGTGCACGTCGTCGGACATCGATACTGATAGCTCGATGTCGCCGTGGCGCGAACGGGCTCGTCAGCACGGCTTTCGTTCGGGCGCCGCGATTCCGGTTGTCATCGATGGCGAGTTGGATGGCGTGTGGCAGATCTACGCGATGGAGCCACGGGCCTTCACTCCCGAGGTGTTGACGGTGCTCGAAGACATCGCCGCCGAGATTGCCTACGGACTGAGCCGGCTGAAGTTCTCCACGTAGTAGCCCGTTGGAGTAGGCCTAGGGCGATGTCGACTCGTGCAGGCATTCGAGCGTCGTGACGATCTCTTCAATGGACGAACCAGGACCGAACGTGGCGGCGACGCCGCTCGCGATGAGTGGTGCTACATCATTGGCGGGGATGATGCCCCCCACGACCACCGGGACGTCGGATCCAAGATGGCGTAGTGCAGCGACGACGAGGGGGGCCAGTGTCTGGTGGGCGCCGGAAAGGATCGACAAACCCACCACGTCCACGTCCTCGTCCACCGCCGAACGTGCGACGGCGTCGGGGGACTGGAATAACCCGGTGTAGATCACCTCGATACCGGCGTCGCGCAACAGCCGGGTGATGACGTTGACGCCACGGTCGTGCCCATCGAGACCGACCTTGGCGACGAGGACTCGCAGGGTCATCGTTCGGGTGCCTGATATCGCCCGAACACGTCGGCCAACGTGTTCATGATCTCTCCCAACGTGGCGTGCGCCCGCGCGGTGCCCATCAGCGCCTCCATCAGATTCGTGTCGCATTCGAGAGCGTCGGTACGCAACGTAGTGAGGGACTCGCGCACCGCCTCGTCACTTCGAGAGCGGCGAACGCGCGCCAGTCGTTCACGCTGACGCGATTCGCCGTCACCCTCGGCCTGGTTGAGTCGCGACGAACTTTCGATTTCGGTGAAGGCGTTGACGCCCACCACGATGCGCTCGCCGCTTTGGACCGCGCGTTCATGGACGTAGGCCGAATCGGCGATGTGCCCCTCGAACCATCCGTTGTCGATTCCAATGAGACAGCCCTCGAGCATGGAACCGCCGCCGATTTCGAGAATCTCTTCGAGTAACGTGCCCACCTCGCGTTGTAACTGGTCGGTAAGACTCTCCACGAACCAACTACCCCCGAGAGGATCGGCGACTCGCGTCACGTTGGTCTCGTGGGCGATCACCTGCTGGGTCCGCAGCGCCACGCGCGCCGCGTCTGACGAGGGGAGAGTCCACGCTTCGTCAAAGGAATTGGTGTGCAGTGACTGGGCTCCACCCATGACGGCGGCGAGCGCCTCGATTGCCGTGCGCGCGTGGTTGTTGTCGGGTTGTTGGGCCGTGAGTGACACACCTGCGGTCTGAGCGTGAAACCGCAGTTGCCACGAGCGTTCGTCGAGAGCACCGTAGAAGTCGCGCATCCACGTCGCCCACAAGCGTCGCGCGCAGCGGTACTTGGCGACTTCTTCGAAAAAATCGATGTGCGCGTTGAAGAAGAATGACAATTTCGGGGCAAAACTGTCCAGGGCCAATCCGGCGCGTCGCGCCAATTCGACGTAGGCGAATCCGTTGGCGAGCGTGAAGGCGACCTCTTGGGCGGCGGTCGATCCGGCCTCGCGGATGTGATAACCCGACACCGAGAGCGGGTGCCAACGCGGCATCTCCTGAGTGGCGAACACCATGGTGTCGCGCACCAGTCGAAGCGACGCACGCGGGGGAAAGACGTACTCGTGTTGGGCCTGATACTCCTTCAAAATGTCATTCTGCAGGGTGCCGCCGAGGAGATGGCGCGCAACCCCGTGCGCTTCGGCATTGGCGACGAACATGGCGAAGATCGGCGCCGCCGGCGCATTGATGGTCATAGACGTGGTGGTCGCACTAAGATCGATCCCCTCGTAGAGGTCCCGGACGTCATCGAGGGTGTCGATCGCGACGCCGCATCGTCCGACCTCGCCGAGCGCGCGAGGGTCGTCGGAGTCGAGCCCGAGCAACGTGGGCATGTCGTAAGCGGTGGAAATACCGGTACCCCCCGACGAGATGATGTCGCGAAAGCGCTGGTTGGTCTCTGGGGCGGTGCCGAACCCTGCGAACATGCGCATCGTCCAGAGTTTGGAGCGGTACATCGCCGGGTGGATGCCACGAGTGTAGGGGTACACCCCGGGAAACTCCGCGTCGTCGGGACCGTAGACGGGATCGAGGTCAACGCCGGATTGGGTGGTAGCGTGAGAACGCGCCGCTGGTGACTCTTCATAAGCGTCGTGCCACTGTGAACGACCGCTGCGATAAATCACGCGCACCCCCGAGTCCGCGAAGGATGTCTCGCTTTTGCCACACGCCCTTCCCCACATTCTTACTCTCGTTCTAACGTGCGCGGGCAACTTCGCTCGAGAGGCACGTCTGGGCGTGACTCCTCGGTCGAGCTAGATCGCGATCAGGTGCGACGCAGTGTCGGTGGCGTTGACGAGTTCGTCGAGATTCAGCGCGATCGACGCGGGAGCGCCAGGACCGGTGAGGTCGCCCGACGCCGCGCGATACGCCGCTCGTGTCGACGCGGCGTCGAGAGTGGGTTGTGAGTCGTCCAAGTGATCGAGTGCCGACACCAAGGCGTGACGCAATTCCTCAATTGCCGTCGACGTCATCGACGTCGTGCCCCGCTCGGCTTCGAAACGTAGTGCGTGTGTTGCGCGCAAAATGCGAAGGCCGCTCGTGAGCAAACCCCGCTCGACCTCCGCATTGACCCTCGTCGACGCCGGTTCCTCGAGGGACCGACCTACCGCCGCCTCGGCAGTGGCGTAACGAAAGTGAGCTTCGCGAGAGTGGGCGGAGACATTCACCGGGTCGACGGGATCGCCAAAACAGACCCGAATCACGTCATCGACGTAACGAGCAAGGGCGCCGAACATGGACGCCTCGGCGTTGCGCACGTCGTGTGCGGGTGACGAAGGCCACACGAGGTACGTGGCCGTCGCGATCGCCGCCCCCAAGACGACGTCGATCAAGCGGTCGAGGGCAGTCCCCACGGAGTTCGTGGCGCTGACCGACAGCATGATCAAGACAAGCGAAGTGACGAGCCCAATGGCCACCGAGAAGCTCGCAGACCACGCCGTATACGCCGCAATCGCGACGATGGCGATCAGCACGGTCGTGAACACGTAGGACGGGTGCAGTTCACTCACGACCACGGCGGCCAGAGAGGCGCCGAGCGCCGTGCCGATCACGCGACCGACGCCACGACGCAACAGGGTGCTGTAATCGGGTTTGAGAATCACTGCGACGGAGAAGGCGACCCAGTACCCGCGGGGGAGATTGAACACGTGGGCCGCCGCCGTGGCGAGGAGGACGGCCGCCACCAGGCGTATCGCGTGGCGAAACGCGGTGGAGTCGCGACGCAGGTTGTCGCGAAACAATGCGACGTTGTCATGGAGTCGTGACGGATCGAGCCCGCCCCAGCGCACGTCCAATCGCCACGCTCCGTGTACGGCGTGAGAACTCTCGCGTTCGACTAGGTGGCCGATGGCGCGCAATTGTCCACCGAGAGCTTCAAGGTGGGCCAACACTTGGGACATGAGTGTCTCGACGTCGACGCTGAAGTGGCCAGCGGACACACGTAACTCTAAGTGATCAATGAGTCGCCGTAACTCGGTCGAATAATCACGCCAGCGGTTCGGACCACCAGGATGACGAACCGCTAGCGACAGTTCGCTCACGCCACGCGCGACTTGCGCCAGTGCGTCGGCGACGTCGTCGAGCAAGGTGAGATCGCGTTGTGCGAGTCGCGCACGAAGTCCGGCCAGCGTCGTGAAGTCGAGCCGCGCCCGTCGAGCCTGGTCCACGATCGAGCGCAGGTCACGGTTGTCAGTACGACCAAAGAGCGTCGCGGGCGAGAGGACCCGCTGGGCCGCATCAATACTGGCGAGAACGCTGAAGGCTGACTCTTGCGCGGGTGACGTGGCGTACGTGGCCAGGTTGGCGAGTGCGGTCGATACCGTCGTGCGTTGGTAGCGAAGTGACGGGGGGAGTCGAAGGACCAATAGTGCACCGACTTCCACCACCGCTCCCAGCGTCACCAGAAGCCCCAGGTGCACTGCGGTGAGGGCCGAACCCGAAAAGCGACCTAGAACGACGTACGCGACGATCGCCTGGGATCCGAGAACTGCTTGGGTCTGTCCGTAGAGGACAGCCATGCCGGCCACGAAGCACCAGGGAATCAACAACGCAGTGTGTAACCACGGCGTCGATCCGGTCATCGTGCCGGCCACGACCGACAGTCCCAGCCCGACGGCGTCGAGCAGGGCAATACGTAGCGGCAATTTCGGAGCTCCCACGAGTGACACGATGGCCACGAAGTTCGCTCCGATTGCCATCGTGATGGCACCGCGAGGATTGTGCAGTGCGAGGCCAATCGCGAAGACGGCCACCATCGGGATGGCCGTGACGAGACCGGTCACCGGCGCGAGTGATCGTACATTGACCTTGAAGGCTCCGCTAAAGGCCTCGCGCGTATTACCCACCGTGGTTCCTCATCGGCGCGGGACGAGGTGTGCGCCTCGCGTCACGCCTCGTCGGTGGAACGCGACGTGCGGTGTCGTGCGATCGGGTCGACGATCTCGAGAGCGAGCA
Source organism: Acidimicrobiales bacterium (assembly GCA_036509795.1). Taxonomy (GTDB): domain Bacteria; phylum Actinomycetota; class Acidimicrobiia; order Acidimicrobiales; family RAAP-2; genus RAAP-2. Next base: position 16,498 of record DATCEX010000008.1, on the reverse strand, counting down.
GAGGTGCCGACGCCTTCGAAATGCACTCTTGGTATTCGAACTCTGGCTTGGAGTCGGCGACGACGCCACCGCCGGCCTGGATGGTCGCGACACCGCCGCGAAGTGAGACGGTGCGAATCGTGATGGCGAAATCGGCGTCGCCGCGCAACGAGAAATAACCGAGGGCCCCGCCGTAGGGACCGCGACGAACCGGCTCAAATTCGTCAATGATCTGCATCGCCCGTACTTTGGGGGCACCACTTAACGTGCCCGCCGGGAACAGGGCGTCGAAGGCGTCGAAGGCGTCGAGTCCCTCGCGAAGTCGCCCCGTCACCTGTGAGACCAGGTGCATGAGATGGCTGAAGCGCTCCACGTGCGCCAGACGCTCCACGCGAACGGTTCCGGGCCGTGAGACGCGTCCGACGTCGTTTCGTCCGAGGTCCACTAGCATCACGTGTTCGGCAATTTCCTTTTCGTCGCTCAGTATCTCTGCCTCGAGCGCCGCGTCGGCGGCGACGGTCGCGCCGCGCGGTCGCGTCCCGGCGATGGGTCGCGTCGTGACCTCGTCGCCATCGACGCGAACGAGCATTTCGGGCGAGGCGCCGACGATTTGACTCTCGCCGGTGTCGACCAGATACATGTAGGGCGACGGGTTGAGTGCGCGCAAGACCCGATACAACGTGAGTGGACTGACGTCGGTAGGCCGCGCAAATTGCTGGGAGGGGACGACCTGGAAGACGTCGCCCGCGTAGATGTAGTCACGGGCGCGTACGACGACGTCGGAGTACTCCTCGAGTGTGAAGTTCGACAGAGTCACCGCAAGGGCCCGAACGTCGATACGGGCACGTTCGGTGGGGGCGGTCGCCACCAGTCGTTCGATTCGCGGATCACTCGCGGGAGCGGGGGCGAGCAAGGTGCTCACGATGGAGTCCAGTCGCGTCGTCGCTTCCTCGAAGGCCGCGGAAGCGTCGTCACTGACGCCCGCTAGCACGACGACCGTCGTGGAGTGGCTCAGGTGGTCACAGATCAAGACACTGGCGGGAAAGGAGAAGTCAACGTCGGGCCACGGAGTTGGCTCGTCGGGTCGCGGAAGACTCTCCAACTGTCGCACGTAGTCGTAGGTGACTAATCCCACCGCTCCGCCGAAGAACGCCGGGAGGTCTACGGGGGCGTGCGTGCGGTAGGTGGCCAGGATGTCGCGCAGGGTAGCGAGCGCTCCTCGAGGATTGACCGCGTCGTCGCGACCTTCGAGTACGACGGCGTCGGCGTACGCGTGCAAGCGCCATAGGCGGTCGAGCCCAATGAAGGAGTAGCGTCCCGTGTCGTCGCCCAGGGCCGCACTCTCGAGCAGACAAAAGGCGCGCCCGTCGGCGAAACGCTGATAGATCGACACCGGGGTGTCACGGTCGAGCTGGAGGGTCTCGGTCAGCGCAATCGTGTTGAATCCCTCGCGCGCCAGGGATTCAAATTCAGAAAAAGTAAGCGCCACGTTGTTAGGTTAGTAAGGCCCACGACGTAGAATGTGGCTATGTCGCGAGTACCGCACTTGTTGGTCATAGATAACTACGATTCCTTCGTCTACAACTTGGTGCAGTACGTCGGCGAGTTGGGCGCCACCGCCAACGTGGTTCGCAACGACAGGATCGACGCCCCCGAACTTGCCCGGGGGGACCACGACGGTGTTCTGGTCTCGCCGGGACCGGGTCACCCGCGCAGCGCCGGCAATTGCCTCGACATTATTCGCTTCTGCGGCGAGACGAACCTCCCCATGCTGGGGATCTGTCTCGGCCACCAGGCGCTCGGCGAGGCCTTTGGCGCGGACATCGTGTCAGCCCCGGAGTTGCTTCACGGTCGCTCGAGTGTGGTCGAACACGATTCGACGGGGGTGTTCGCGGGTCTCCCTTCTCCGATGATCGCCGGGAGGTATCACTCCTTAGTGGTGGAGCCAACGACGTTACCCGAGTGCTTTGAGGTCACCGCGACCAGCGGCGGACTGATCATGGGCATGCGTCACGTGAGCAAACCCCTCGAGGGCGTGCAGTTTCACCCCGAATCGGTGCTCACGCAGCACGGTTACCGGTTGCTCGCCAATTGGCTGACGACGTGCGGGTCGTCGGTCGCGGTGGAACGCGCGGAGGAACTGGTATCGGTGAGTGAATCTATTCGCCGGTCACTGCCCGAACCCGCGGCGGCACGCTAAAAGCTCTGACCCACTTCGACACGCCGTTCGACGACAGTGTCTCCGTCACGAGTCACGACGTACGCGCCGGGACCTTGCGAAGGCGAGACGTCAGTGTCGGCGACCACCCGCGTGGCGTTGACTCCTTCGTACCAGATACCGACATGGTCGTCGGTGGCGTAGGCCATCGCGGGCAGAGAGTGATCGCCGACGAGTTGTTGGAGCAACGGGCGTCGCTGAGATTCGGAATCGTAGTGCACACCATTGGCATAGGGCAGGAGGGCGAGTCCGTCGGTGACCGCCCGCAGCGTGGGCCCGTAGGAATCAGTCGTACCCCCGACGTGCCAACACACACTGCCGGCCGACACTCCACCGAGAATGACCCCCGCCTCCCAGGCCTCACGCATGGCCGAGTCGACACCGTGCAGATGCCACAGGACGAGGAGATTCGCCACGGATCCGCCGCCGACCCAGACGAGGTCGCTGCTCATGAGTCGCTCGTCGGGCCCGGCGGAGGGCTGGGGAAAGAGTTTCAGTTCGGTGACGTCACACCCTGCCGCGTTGAAGGCCTCGTAGGACTGGGCATAGTATCCGGCGTCGTCACCCGATGCAGTGAGAACCAGACACACCCGCGGACGCGTGGCGCCCGTGAGAACGAGTGCGTCGAGGAGCATCGCGCCGAGTCGTGCGCTGTTGTGCACCGGTCCGGCGACGAAGCCACCGGAGGTCGCCAAGATCCGCGGCGTCACCACGAACTACTTCACTTCCACGCGCGAGGAAGATAACTCGTCGGTGCACTGAATTGCGCTTGCCCTAGCGCGCCCGATGCCGACACCTTGGTGGGGGCATCGCGACAGGTATCACGCGTGGTCATTGAAACGACGGCTCCTCGCTTCGGGTGCGCTTGAGTTCATAAAATCCAGGGATGCTGGCGACGGCAACGACGCCGTCAAACAACGTGCCCGCGAGCTCACCTTTGGGTGAGGGTGTCACGACGGGACCAAAAAAAGCGACGTCGCCGACGTGGACCACGGGTGTGCCGACGTCAAAACCCACCGGATCCATGCCGGCGAAGTGACTCTTTCGCAGGTCGTCGTCGAAGTCGCTATTCGTCGCGGCGTCAATCAAATCGGCGTCCAACCCGACGTCGTTGAGCGCCGCCTGCGCCGTCGCCACGAGACTGTCGCGTTGTCCTGCGACGTGGTAACGCTGACCGAATGCGCTGTAAAAGGCCTGCAACTGCTCGCTGCCGTACCTTTGCTCAATCGCGATCATTACGCGCACCGGGCCCCACGCCTGTTTCATCATCTCCACGTAATCGTCGGGCATCTCGCGTCCGTCGTTGAGGACGGCGAGACTCATGGTGTGAAAACGCAGATCGACGTCGCGCACCGTAGTGGTCTCGAGTAGCCAGCGTGAGGTGATCCACGCCCAGGGGCAGATGGGGTCGACCCAAAGATCCACTTGTTGCATCACGGCGTTGCATTCCTTTCACTGAAAGCGTTGAGCACCACGCTGACGGCATTGGTGACCGCGACCGCACTCGGGAGGTCGAGCATCTCGTCGATACCGTGGGCGTTGGAGTCGGGCCCGAGGACCCCGGTGGCGACGAATTGGACGCCGGGGTAGCGCTGGCCGAGGGAGGACAGAAAGGGAATCGTTCCCCCCTCACCGGTGTAACTGGCGGGTCGGTCAAAGGCACTCAGCGACGCATCATCCAGCGCTCGCGACAGCCAAGGTTGTAGGGGAGGGGTGAACCAACCATCGGCGGCGTGCGAGCGAACGCTCACGTGCGCGCGCGACGGGACGTCGGTGGTCAATGCCCGCTCGACGGCAGCGCGCGCACGCGTGGCATCGACGTTGGGGGGAATACGAAACGACAACGTGGCCGTCGTCGAAGGACGCAGGACGTTCCCGGCGATCTCGGGGGCCGGAATTCCCCCCATACCGGTCACCGACAACGTCGGCATCCACGTGCGACTGATGATTCTGTCGGCGGCGCTCTCACCCATCAATTGCAGACCTTCGATCGTCGGCATCTCCAAAGAACTGACGTCGCCGAATTCAGTCGCGACGACGTCGGCGGCTTGGAGCACGGCCTCGGGAATGGGTGCGTAGAGCTCCTCGAGCACGATGCGACCAGTCGATGAATCCTCGATTCGGTCGAGGAGCTGACGAAGGATGCGAAACGACGAGGGCACCACGCCACTCGCCGTCCCACTGTGTTGACCGCGCGTGAGGACCTCGACGGTGACTTCAACATTGAATTGGCCACGCAGGGACGTGGTAATCCAGAGCCGGTCGTACGTGAGAGCACCGGAGTCCAGGCAAATCATCAGTTCGACGCGACCCAGGTGGTCGACCAAGTGGTCCAAGTACGCGTCCAGGTCGGGACTGCCGCTTTCCTCACTCGCTTCGATCAGCACGACGAAACGACTGTGATCGACGCCCGACTTCACGAGTTGTTCGATGGCCAGGAGCGAGGAGAACGTGGAGTAACCGTCGTCGGCCACGCCGCGGGCGTAGAGCCGGTCGCCGCGGCGCACCGGGGCAAAGGGTCCGAGTCCGTCGGACCAGTCACCCAGCGGTGGTTGCTTGTCGAGATGCCCGTAAAGCACGACGGTCGCCTCGTCGTCATTGGTCGCATCGACCGTGACCATGAGGATGGGGGTACGCTCATCGAGACGAACGATGTCGACGGTAAAGTCGCCGAGTTGACGCGTCTTCGCCCATTGGGCCAGTAACGTGATGGCGGCCTCGATCTGACCGTTCGCCACCCACCGGGCGTCGAACATCGGTGACAAGCACTCGATAGTGGCGTACGTGGTCAGGGTCGCGAGGGCGTCGCGTTCGAAGTCGTCGAGTGAGAGGGGCACCTCGCGAGGTTACCGGTTGGCCCGTTCGAAGTGCACGGCTTGCCAGCAGTACCACGCGACGTCGGAGCGTACGCCCGCGAAAGTTTCGCCGTGACCCTTGAGTTGCTTCTGGGTGATTGTTTCGTCCAAGCGATGTAACAAACTCCAACCGTTGCGGACCCCCAGATCGCCAATGGGCCACACGTCGCGTCGGCCCAAGGTGTGCATGAGGTACATGTGGGTCGTCCACGGTCCGACACCGTGCACGGCCGTCACTTCGGCGATGATTTCCTCGTCGCTCATTCGACCGTGGTGATCGAAGCGCACGCGTCCGTCCGACACGTGAACGGCCAAGTCAATCATGGCCGCGGCCTTGGTGCCCGAGAGTCCCGCGGCACGTAGTGCGTCGGGACCCGCGTTCAGAACCGACTCGACGGTGACCTCGCCGCCGCACGCGCTGATGACCCGGGCGTGGATCGTGGCGGCCGTCGACGTGGCGAGTAGTTGAGAAGTGATCGAGCTAATCAAGGTGGGAAAACGCGATGACACCGGAGTCGGGCGTCGGCGCGGCACCGGTCCGGCCAGGGCTACGACGTCACGAAACACTCGGTCGCGACGGACGATATCGGCGGCAATGTCGGAGCGCAGGGACACGGTAGAACTATGACAGATGGGGGTTACTCTCGGGGATGAGGACACCCTGGGGCGGGTGTTGGGCCTCAGCGACGACGCTCTGGAGCAGCGCGTAGGTGGCGCGTACCGGGGCGGCGGGAAATCCAAAGCGGCGTCGCACGAGACACACACGACGTTGGGCGATTCCTTCGATGGGCACCGCGCGAAAATTGGCGCGCAGGTGGGTTGAGAGCATCGTCGAGGGGAGGATAGACGGACCGTGACCGTCGAAGGTCAGCGAGGCGATCGTTCGCAGTCCATCGAGTTCGATCAGGGGTCGCAGATTGATCCCCTGGGCGTGCGACGCGTCGTCAATCTCGCGGCGAATCGGTGTTCCGGGGAAGGGCAGCAGGATCTCAAAGGGTTCTATTTCGGCGAACGTTACCGAAGTTCGCTCGGCGAGAGGGTGGGTCTTTTCGGCGATGAGCACGAGGTCTTCGCTGTAGAGATCGATTTCGGACAGTTCCGGGGCGCCCACCGGCCACGCCAGAACCGCCAGGTCGAGGACTCCCGACACCAACTGGGGTTCAATGACCGAATTTGTTCCCTCGGTGATGCGTAGTGAAATATGGGGATATAACTCTCGTTGGGCAGCTAGCAAAAGAGGGACGACCCATCGCCCGGCGGTACCGATCATGCCGAGAGACACCCGGCCGCGAATGTCGGCGGTGAGTTCGGAAACGTCAGCGGCGATGGCGCTCACTTCACTGAGGATCCGGCGCGCTCGTTCCACGACGACCCCGCCGGACTCGGTCAACTCGCCCGACGCTCGATCGATGAGTTCAGAACCGAGTTCCGATTCCAGGCGCGCAATACGATTGGAGATGTTGGACTGGACGGTTCCCAGCGCCTCGGCGGCACTGGAAAATGTTCCGTGTTCGGCAATTCCGACCAAGGCCTCGAGTTGTCGTATCTCCATGTATCAAGTATACAGATGAGAACTATTCAACGTATGCGCTTGATTGATACACACGTTCCCGCCATACTGGTATCAGCCTGCTTTACCCAATCCCCCCAGGGTAGGGCAGAGGTTTTGCAAAAGGGCCATCCACCCCCCCGGATGGCCCTTTTGCGCCGTCCAGGCACTTTTTGCGCCGTCCAGGCACTTTTTTCTCTGACGAGTCGTTGTTAGCGTGGAACCAATGAACTCCAGACTCACGTGGCGCGCTCGAGCGGGCGTCGCGGGCGCGCGGGGGGTGAACGCGCTCTCGCGACTCCTTCGACGCGGATCGGGCACGGTGGCGGGCGGGCGAGTAGGACTGCGCCTCGACCCCTCGTTGTTGACACAACTCTCGAGAGGCCGTCACGTCATTGTCGTGTCGGGGACCAACGGAAAGACCACGACGTCGGCCATGTTGCGCGCGGGTTGGGGTGGTGAGGTGGCGGGCAACGTGACCGGTGCCAACATGCCCCCGGGTCACGTCGCGGCCCTCGTGGCGTCGCCGGTTTCGCGCGCGGTCCTCGAAACGGACGAGGCCTGGCTGGCAACGGTGGTACGTGAGGTGTCGCCCGAGGTCGTCGTCGTGTTGAACCTTTCGCGCGATCAACTGGACCGGGCCAACGAGGTCCGCCAGATGGCCCAGCGTTGGCGCGAATGTCTGAATGGGCAGAGGTACGAGGGCGTGGTGGTCGCGAACGCGGCGGATCCCCTCGTCGTCTACGCGGCCGAAATGGCGCGCGACGTGAGGTGGGTCGACGTCCCCGCAGCCTGGCGGGGTGACGCGGCCTCGTGTCCGCACTGCACTCGCCCGATAATTTTTACTGCGACGTCGTGGTCGTGTCCGTGCGGATTCGCTCAACCCACCCAGGTGAGCGCCCGATTGACCGAGACGCTCGAAATCGACGGGCACAGTTACGAACTGGACCTGGGGCTACCCGGAAAGTTCAATGACGTCAACGCAGCTCTCGCGGTGACGGCCCTGGCACAACTGGGGGTCGATACGACGAGTGCACTCGAGAGAATTCGCGCCCTGACGACGGTGCAGGGCCGATACGGTCGTCGTCAGTATCATGGTCGCGCGGTGCGGCTCTTGCTTGCGAAGAATCCGGCCGGGACCGCAGCCTTGCTCGACTCGCTCGCCGGAGCCCGCGAGGTCTGGATCGCCATCAACGCCCAAGTGGCCGACGGCAAAGACCCTTCGTGGCTCTACGACGTTCCCTTCGAGAGGTTGGCCGATACTTACGTGCGCTGCCTGGGCGAACGACGGCTCGACCTGGCAACGCGACTCACCTACGTGAACGTCGCGTGTGAAGTGGTGGACGACCCCGCGACACTGGGTCGTGACGACACCGAAGTGACGGTGGTGGCGAATTACACCGCATTTCGCGAGTGGATGGACCGGACCACGCCGTGTTGAGCATCGTCGTTCTCTACCCCGACTTGCTCGGCACCTACGGTGACGGTGGGAACGCGCAGGTGCTCGTCGCGCGCGCGGCGGCACGCGAATTGGACGTACGCGTGCACGAGGTCAACATCGGACAATCCATCCCCGAGGCGTCGCTCTATCTACTGGGCGGGGGAGAAGACGGTCCCCAACGTTTGGCGTGTGATCTTTTGAGTGAGGGCGACTTCGTTGCGCGATTTCACAACGGCGCTCACGTCTTGGCCGTGTGCGCCGGACTGCAAATCCTCGGAACGACTTTCGCCGTCGAGGGCGACGCGTCCTATCCGGGACTGGGCTTCGTGGACGCCACCACGACGCGGGGTCCAACGCGCGCGGTGGGCGATATGGCGACGCGAGTAGGCGCGCACACGATGGTCGGATTCGAAAATCACGGGGGCGTCACGACTTTGGGGCCGGGGGTGCTGCCACTCGGCGAGGTCCTCGTGGGATGCGGCAACGACGGACGGGTGGACGGCTACCGATCCGAGCGACTGTGGGCGACCTACGCGCACGGCCCCGTATTGGCCCAGAACCCGTGGTTGGCCGACGAGATTCTGGTGGCGATCAGTGGTGCACCGCTGGCGCCGTGGCCCAGTGTGGCGGATCGGCTCTACGCCGAGCGCTGTGCGGCGATCAGTAGTCGTCGCTAGGTCGCTTCCCGTAATCGGGGTCGCCGCCCACGAGGCGTCCGATCTCGGCCACGGATTCTTCGATGCGTTGTCCGAATCGCCGGATGTTCTCGTCCACTTGCACGCGCAAGGGGAGACCGAACGTGATGCTTACGGGGTGGCGCCGCTGTGAACGACCGCGGGTGTAGATCGGCGCCTTGGCATATTTGGGACCACGTAGGAATCCCGCACCGTGAATGTAGGTCGGAATTACGGCGGCCTTGGATCGATCGGCGAGGTACGCGGCACCGCCCTTGAACTCTTGGAGGTTGCCGTCGGGGCTGCGACCACCCTCGGGGTAGAGCAGCAAGTTCCACTTGTCCTCCACGAGTTCCAGTGCTAACTGCGAACTTCGGCGATTGATCTTGTGACGGTCGATGGGGATGGCGTTGAACACCAAGACGGTACGAAAGGCTTTGAAGGTGGTCATGAAGAAATTGTCCATGGCGGCGGCCACGATGGTGCGTCGGCGCATGCGCGCGGGTAGGGCGGTCAAAAGGAGGGGAGTGTCAAGGTGACTGGTGTGATTCGCCACGAAGATGCAGGGTCCGCCTTCGTTGAGGTGCTCGAGGCCGTGCACGCTCAATGACGACATGCGATGGATGAGTCGAGTGATGATGTAGGTCCAGTACAGGTTGCGAACGAATTTCGCGACGTACCCGCGTCCCCATTTCGTGGGAAAGTCCAGACCCAACTGCGCCACGAGTTATCGCCGGTTCGTCTTCTTGGGCGTGTAGCGCTTCGAAGGTGCGGGGGTGCGTGACGTCGAGGACATTGATGAAGTGCTCGACTTGGAGGATCGTGCACTGCGAGGAGTTCTGGCGCCACGGGGAGCCCTCGGGCCGCGACTCGCGCGTCGTTCCTGGGCGCGCTCGCGGGCAATCACGTTGGAACCGCGAAACGTCGCTTCGCCGTATTTTTGGAGACGAAACGCACGGACCGCGAGCCAGCCACCCAGGGCGAGGAAAAAAATGCCAGCCGTCCCCGTCGCGAGGCCGAGAAGAAAGGACCCCACGATGACGCCGGGACGCTTCCGGTAGTAACTAAAAATCGCAATCGCGCCGCCCACAATGACGAACACGAAGAACTGGGGCAACCAATACGAGGGATGGGTAATCTCCAGCTTGTTACAAACAGTTCCCACCAAGTGATAGCCCTTGGCGCAGACGTTGGCTTTTGAGGGTTTGGCGGTGACGGTGATCGTGGTGTTCTTGATGAGGTGTGGGATGAAGAAGAGCGCCAAGACGAGGGCGATGCCCGCTCCACCAAAGCCGAATCGGCGCTCCAATGTGTCCATACCCATGACGAGTTCGCGTGAGACCGAAGCGGTTCGACCCTCGCGAAAAAAGCGTCGCGGTTTGACAGTGGAGGGAGTGATGTCGTTGTCGGGCACGATGTCCAGGCTACAACTCGGGGCAAAACCCCAGCGTCGTGAAGAAGGTAGGCTGTGACCTTCGGGCGCTTAGCTCAGTTGGTTAGAGCGCAGCCTTCACACGGCTGAGGTCGCAGGTTCGAGTCCTGCAGCGCCCACGGATCGTAGTGTTGTTAACGCCCCCGTGACCAGGTATAAAGGGTGTCGAATACGTAGCGAAGCAACCTCATCCCAATTAGCGTTGCGCTCAACTTGCTCCACAAATCCCGTCGCGTGCAGCGTCAGTGCTCAACCTTAAGTGGGTTCACGGGGATCTGGCCAGTGGCGCGGAAATCCGTAACATCTCGCGAGCCCTGTCATACTGCCTCGACGCGCCGTCAAGGGCAACGGTCGAGGTGATGACGTCACCGTGCTTGACATCTCATTGGTGATCGAACGTTCGTTGAAGTAGCGCCGCTGACTTCGCTGCGTTGCCTATCACTTGGTCGTTGTGGTGGTGGTTTCGACGACGACATGGCCTTCCGTGATGCGAGTCGGTGTGCCCAACTTACTGCGCAGGTCGCTCCACGTCGATCCGTTCGAGGTGGCGGCGAGGACGTCGGAGGGTGAGGAGTAGATCATTCCGCGCGGACCGAAGGCGGTGAGGAATGCTTCAGAACCACCGTTGACGTCATCGAAGAGGGTCCAGTGCCACTGCGTACCGTTGCTGGTCCATCCCACTCCCGAAAGGGCACTCTGCCACAGGGCGTAGAGGATGCGGTGGTCGTTACTCCAGACGAACGTCAGTGCCGCGCCGTAGAGGTTGCCCTTCAGGGAATGAGCGAGACCGGTGTAAGCCAAATTGTGCCACGCGGCGCCGTGGTCAGTTGACGACCACAGACTGGTGTTCGCGTGCATCATGCCCGTCGCTACCGCACAGCCGAGCAACCAGTTCCCTTTGGCGAATGTGGTGAACTGCGCGGGAGCCATGACAAAGAGCGACGAGCCCCTGTTGGCGGCGCAGGGGGTGACCACGGTACGCCACGATGTTCCGGCATTGAGCGACTCGTGCAACTGTCCAAAGGACGACACAATGAATATGGCGTTCGAGGGGGTCACGTCGAGTAGTCGCTCGGATGAGAATTTTCCATCGTAGTTAGGGATGGCGTGTCGGCTGAGCGGCGTGGTGGCACCGACGCGGAATGTCTCGATCCACGAGTGGCAGTACTGGGCCACCGCGCCTTGGACGCACGAAGTCCACATCGTCGTCGCCGTGTTGCCCAGCACCGCGAACGACATCGGATTCTCGATGATGCCCGGTGCGGTAGTGGCCAGACGCCGCCACGAGAGGCCGCCATCCACCGTAACTTCGACGCGCGGTGTCGAGGCGAAGTTGACGTACCCCACCAGAGAGTTGACGAAGTACAACGAGGGTGAAAAGTACACGCGGCCGTCGCGGCCGAGAGGAGCGACCACGTGCCAAGTGCGCGCGGCGTCCGACGTGGACACCAAGTAATACATCGGACTGGCCTGAGGGACGTAGGAATAAGCGACCGCGACACTTCGCTGGGCGCTCAGCATTTGCACGTCACCGATGGTCGTGCTGGGCCCGAGGGTGGAAAACGTCAGGATACTTCCCACACGTGATGATGGTGGCGATGTCGTGGACAGTCCGGTACGCCCGATGAGCATGCCGGCACCAGCCACCAGTACAAGGACCACAAGGAGAATCAGCGCGAGACCTCCAACACGAAGTCGCCGACGGCGGGTACGCAGCCGAACTTCGGGAATGAGGTCCTGGGTTGGTGGCGTGGTCTCGTGGTGGCGATTGGTATTGAGGACCACAGAACTCTCCTTAGTTGTACTAGTATTCATAGTACAATGAAACTTCACGATGTAGCCAGTGAACCATTCACCCCGCTTCACTCCCAAATCGCTGCGCAGATTCGCCGCGCGATTGCCGAAGGCGAAATCAGCTCCGGCGCACGACTTCCTCCGGTCGTGGACTTCGCCGCGGAACTAGGCGTGAACAAGAACACCGTCATCAAGGCTTTGCACATTCTGCGCGACGAAGGGCTGTTGGAGCTCACCCGGGGTCGAGGGATTCGCGTCGTCGGCACCGTGGAACGCGGCGCGATTCTTTCCAAGGTCGATGAACTCATCGCCCTGGCGCGCACACTGGGTCTGCGTCGTGAGGAGATCACCTCGATTATTCATCAGCGCTACTCCTGAACGGCGTTGGAGAAGGGCGAACAGAAGTGCCCAATTCATGAAGTCACTGCAATTTAGACGCCAGGGGATCTGAGCCGGTAACCGAGGGTCAGATTTTCCACTCTACCTCACTTGCTACATAACTGAGGTACAATGAATACATGGAACCTCAGAAGCGCAGACCGAGAGGTAGCACCAAAGGTGGCGAATTCGCACCTTCTGCTAATCTCGAATCGACCCCTGAACTGGAAGTTGAATCGCTTGGGGCCGGAAGTGGTTCTTGGCCAGCTGTTGGAAAAGAAGAGGCGATTTGGACGCCCGACCTCAACATTCCTCACTCCAACCGCGAACGTCGTCAACAGACTGGCCGCTACCTTCGCTCCATTCCACCGTTTATCACTGACGCAGAACTCGACGTACCGACAATCCTGGCCGCCGAAATTGAAGAGGCCAGTAACGAGATCGTCCGTTTCGACGCGGAGTTCGGTACTGTGCTCGGTCCCTATGGGTCCGTGTTGCTGAGAACTGAAGCAGTGTCGTCGTCGAGGATCGAACAACTCAGCGCGTCGGCTCGAGCGATTGCGACTGTTGAAACTGGCGTCGGCGGCACGGGAGGCAACGCCGAAGTCATCGTCGCCAACGCACGAGCAATGCAGTCCGCGATCGCTGCGGCGGGGTCACTGGATGAAGCCGCCATCCTGGAGACGCATCGCATCCTTATGCAGGACGACCAACCGTCGATTGCTGGCAAATGGCGTGTCGAACAGAACTGGATCGGACCCGGAAACGCTGGTCCGCGACTAGCTAGCTTCGTGCCGCCAGCCCACGAACGCGTGCCGGCGCTGATGGCTGATCTCGTCGCCTTTATGCATCGGGCCGATTTGCCCGTCATTGCTCTCGTTGCTCTAGCCCATGCGCAGTTCGAGACCATTCACCCGTTCATAGACGGCAATGGTCGAACGGGTCGAACGCTCATGCACGCAATTCTTCGCGATCGGGGGCTCACCACGGAATCGACGGTTCCCATTTCGGCAGGAATCTTGTCGAACACTGACGACTATTTCTTGGCACTCACGCAATATCGATTCGGCGACACTGACCCGATTATCTCGATGACCGCCAGATCTGTCGTTCATGCGGTTGGACTCGGCCGTCAACTCGTTGGAGATCTGCGCACTATCCGCGAGGGATGGAACGATTACATAAAAGCTCGCAAAGGTGCCATGGCGTGGCGTTTGGCGGACATGCTCATTAGCCAGCCAGTCGTTACGCGAGAACTTGTTGCACAACGACTTGAAGTTGGTGAGAATAACGTCGATCGCATTCTTCAACCATTTGAGGAGGCCGGCATCTTGGTTAAGACCGGGTCATTGAGCCGAGGACGGCGAGTGTGGCGCTCCACGGAGGTGTTAGCCGCACTCGATGCGTTTGGCGAACGACTAGGTCGTCGAACACTCGGGCGTTAGGCGCGACAAGTGCTCGACACGTTTGCTAAGTGTGCTGGTCGACGTCGAGCTGACCAAGTCGACGAGTGAAGATCCGGCAGCCCCACTTGGATCGCTCTACGAGCTAGCTACTCCGAGTAGGTCGATTCCGAGATTGAGATTCGACGTTGTATCGCAAACTCCGAAGGACTGACTGCGAGCCTTTCAGGCTCTCGTCTATACGGGTGAATTACAACCTCGACTGTTTACGGGCTACGAACATCTTTGCTCCACAAAATGCTCCACAAATTGCGTCGTGTGCAGTTGTCTCACGTCGTCTCGCGTTGTCATTATTCCTGTTCAATGTGGTTTGTCGTGGTGTCACGTCGTCTGGTGAAAAGCACGTGAACACTTTCACACGGCTGAGGTCGAGGGTTCGAGTCCCCCAGCGCCCACTCCGGAACAGGATACGAATTCTCAGATCACAACGGTCGCTGGCCCGACTCAGAATATGGAGTTTGTTTTTCGCGGATCGCTCTTTGCCCTACAAGATGCTCCACAAATCGCCTCGCCTGCGGCATCAGAACTCAACCTTAAGGCGGTTCACAGGGATCTGGTCAGTGTCATGGAAATCCATAACATCTCGCGAGCCCTGCCATACTGGCTCGACGACGCCGTCAAGGGCAACGGTCGAGGTGATGGCGTCAACGTGCTTGACATCTCACAGTTGATCGAACGTTCGTTAAAGTAGCACCGCCAACTTCGCGGCGTTGCCTATGACTTGGTCGTTGTTGTGATGGACGAGATGACGACCTGGCCACCTTGAGGCGAGTCGGCGTACTTACCTCTCTGCGCAAATCGCTTCAGCTCGACCCGTTCGAGGAAGTGGCCAGGACTGTCGCCGGGCGACGAGTAGATCGCTCCATGGGGACCGAAGGCGGTAAGGCTCGCTTCGGAACCGCCGTTGACGTCATCGAAGAGGGTTCATTGCCACTGCGTACCGTTGCTGGTCCAGTCCAGTCCACTCCTGATGCGGCGCCTTGCCAGAGTGTGTAGAGGATTCGGTGGTCGTTACTCCAAACGAAACCGAGAGCGTTGCCCCTGAGATTGCCTTTCTGGGGGGCAACTTCGACCCCAAGTAAGTTGCCTATATGAGACGGAGAATTGACTGGCCAGTTCAAAGCAAGTCAATTCTCCGGAGCCGAAAACGGTGGGCAGTACTTCTCCTAATCGTCGGCGTCATCGCTGTGTCGGTGATCCTCTACAATCGACCTGCCCACATTCTCCCAATAGGAGTGGATCAGTCCGCTTGGTTGCGTGCAGTCAAGACGATTGACGAAGAAGGCCGCCAAGGATTGAACACCTGTATCGCCCCAAGTAAAGTGGCGTCAAAAATCGCCGGTCTCGGAGTCATCAAATCAATATGCACATCGGGCGACTTCCAAAACCAGCCCCTCAAGATTCGTTTCGTCAATGGTGCCGGTACAGGTCTCTTGTATATGACACACCAACTACGCGATTGGAATCTTCAGGTGGGATATTGCAGTTATCCATTGGGTGGGCCCTGGTACGAACTAACGTTGACGTCCAACGAGGGCAAGAGATGTCTACGTGGATTTAGCCCCGTACCAACGCCTTAACTGGCGATCGACTACCCTCACGTCTCACCTGGACTGAACAGAGAGACGCAAACCCAACGGCTTGGGTACAATGTAAACATGAGTGAAGTGACGACGATCGAAGTACGTTCGGGTGTTCGCAACGACAAGCCGGTCTTTGCGGGAACGCGTATCACGGTGTACGACGTCCTCGAGTATCTTGCCGCGGGAATGACGGTGGACCAGATTATCGCCGACTTTCCGGAGTTGACCGAAGCAAACGTTCGTGCCGCGTTGAAGTTCGCGGCCGATCGTGAGCGCCGACTCTCAACGCCTGCGTGAAGCTTTTACTAGATCAGAACATCTCACGAAAACTCATCGCACTATTGCATGGTGAGTTTCCGGATACTGCCCACGTTGCGGATGTTGGTCTCGCCCAAGCGACGGATCGCCAGATTTGGGAGTACGCCGGTCAAAACCACTACGTCATCGTCTCCAAGGACTCGGATTTTCGTCAGTTGGCATTTCTTCTTGGGCCACCACCCAAGGCCGTATGGCTCAACATTGGCAACGTGAGCAGTATGACAATTCTTGAGACAATCCGTAGTAGCCGAGACACGATCACGCACTTCTCGGACAGCTCTGAAGAGTCGTTTCTAATACTGCCGCAATAGTCGGGAAATAATATCGAGGCGTTCGCCACCCGACTGCCCGGCGACATGTCCAATTCCGAAGGTGACCATTTTGGCTTCAGCCTCAACCATGGCTGAGGTCATTTTGCTCCACAAATTGCGTCGTGTGCAGTTGTCTCGTGTCGTCTCACGTTGTCATTTATCCTGGTCGAAGTCGTCTATCCTCGTGTCGCGTCGTCTGGTGAAATACGTATGAACACTTTCACACGGCTGAGGTAGAGGGTTCGAGTCCCCCAGCGCCCACTCCGGAACAGCATACGAAGGCCCAGATCACAAAGGTCGCGGGCACGAAGTGGTTTATGAAGATTGTCGTACACGGCGCCGTTCTTTTCCCCACAAAATACTGGCTCTCCTGACATAACCGTGGGTTAATTCCGGCCGGGGAGCACAGGTTTGTGGCCGCCCAGACTGAGCATGGCGAGAGCGATGAGCGCGTCGGGTGATTGAAAGCCGAATGCGATTCGCGTGATGAGTCTGATCTTGGT
>DATCEX010000007.1:0-41096 GCA_036509795.1 Acidimicrobiales bacterium | reverse complement strand
GTGCCACGGCTTGTACACCCCGTTGGTCGATTCGTAGTCCAAGACGTCGTGCGGGCACGCCACCACGCACGCCGCACACCCGGTGCACAAGCCTGAGGTGACGACCTCGGTGAACAGTTCTTTCCACTGGGGTTTGTCGATTGCCATTACTTAACCTTAGTTATTCGCATTTGAAGTCCGATATTGTGCCCAGGTGCCTGAAGTGCTGGAAGTGGAGTCGTATCGTCATCTCGCCGAGCGCCTCGTGGGCGCCACGGTCACCAAGGGGTGGAGCGACGCGTACGCCGCTAAGAAACTGGTGTCGCCGGCGTCGTGGGCGCGCGCCGTCAAGGGTCTTACCCTGACCGGGACGGATCGTCGGGGTAAATTGATGATTCTCGAGACCGATGGGGTCACCCTCGGCATGCGCTTTGGCATGACGGGGGTCTTGTTGATCGACTCTGACGCCGGCATCGACGGACTGTTCTACGGACCGCACTCGTATCAGGCGCAGTGGATTCGCGCGGGATTGGAATTGAGTGACGGCCGACGCTTGTTATTGCACGACCCGCGTCGTCTCGCGCGCGTCGAAATCGATCCCGACGTCTCGCAGCTCGGTCCCGACGCCCTGAGTCTGACGCGCGCTCAGTTCAGCGATGTCCTGGCCATTACGCGCGGCGAGGGACCCGCGATCAAGGCGCGACTACTCGATCAGACGATGGTGGCCGGCGTGGGCAATCTGCTTGGCGACGAGATCTTGTTTCGCGCCGGGATCGATCCGCGTACCCCCACTGGTCGACTCAGCGACCAGCAGCGCACCGCGCTCTTTCGCGCCTTTACCCAGACCATGACCACCCTGGCTCGCCGCGGTGGCTCACACCTGGGCGACCACATGGTCGGCCGGATTGTTTCGGGCTTTTGTCCGCGCGACGGGGGAGCGATGCGGTCCACCGTCATTGGCGGGCGCACGACCTACTGGTGTTCGGTGCACCAAAAGTAAGAATTTCATTGAGATTTGGAACTGTCACCGTGCCAGCGAGGAGACTAATCGAATGCAACATTTGATCTCCCAGTACGGCTACGTCGGCCTGTTCTTTATCGCACTGCTCTCGTCGGCCTGTCTACCGGTGCCCTCCGAAGTGGCCTTTGGACTCGCCGGGGCCTACTGCACTACGGCCTTCGCGGCGCACGCGCAGTTCAGTGTGGTCAACGTCGTCGTCATCGGCACCATCGGTTCGGTTGTCGGATCGATCATCGCCTACGAGCTCGGTCGCTACGCAGGACGCGCCATCGTGGACCGCTACGGCAAGTGGATCTTGCTCTCGCACAAGGACCTCGACGCGTCCGAAGTCTGGTTCGCGAAGTACGGGGCACCGTCGGTATTGATCGGTCGCCTCATCCCGGTGGTGCGCGCCTTCATCTCGGTACCGGCCGGACTCGCCGAGATGAAGCGTGGTCGCTTCATCGTCTTGACCACCATCGGCTCGGCGATCTGGGTGTGGCTGCTCACCGAACTCGGGTACCGCGCCGGCAAGAACCAGCACTTCGTCAAGTACTTCAAGACCGCCGAGTATCCCATCATCGCTCTCGTCGTGCTGGCGATCGCCGCGGGCGTCTGGCACCGCTGGCACTCGATGAAAGAGCCCCCGCGCCACGCACGCGGCCGTAACTAGCGCGCGATCGCCGCACGCACGCGTTCGGCGTGACCCTTGGTGCGCACGCCGTACCAGGCGTGTTCGATGAGGCCCGTGGGACCCACGACGAAGGTGGAGCGAATCACTCCGACGACGGTCTTGCCGTAGAGCATCTTCTCGCCGTACGCGCCGTAGGCGGCCATGGTCGTCGTGGAGGGGTCACTGAGCAGCTCGAATCCGAGGGCGAACTTGGCGCGAAACGCCACGTGGGAGGCGGCCTCATCGGGGGAGACGCCCAAGACGCGCACCCCGAGGTCGCGAAAGGTGGCTAACTCGTCGTTGAAGCCACAGGCCTCCACGGTGCACCCGGGGGTGTCGTCGGCGGGGTAGAAGTACAATACGTAGCGCTCACCGGCGAGCGACGCCGAGGTCATGGTGTGACCATCTTGATTGGTGAGCGAGAAGCTCGGGGCCGAGTCGCCCGCTACAAGACGCGCCATGGTGCTCCTTTGGTCGTGGACGGCTGGTGCCGACCTCGCACCTAGACTACGAGCGAAGCTCTAGAAGTGAGCTTGGGCCCTCCTTACGAACGCCGGTTCCGGGTCCAACCGAGAAATGTTGTTGGCCCGTGAGCAGTGAAACTATCGAGACGTCAACGTCTCAAGACTCCTACGACACCAAAAAGACGTTTGCGGAGTTGGGCGTCGCGCCCCAACTCGTCGCGGTCCTCACCGCGCAAGGTATCACCACCGCCTTCCCCATCCAAGCGATGACGATTGCCGACGCCCTCGCCGGACGTGACGTGTGTGGCAAGGCCAAGACCGGATCGGGCAAGACGCTCGGATTTGGACTGCCCTTGTTGCAACGAGTGGCGGCCAGCGACGAGTTGGTGCGCACCGAAGGGGGGCCGGCGCGTCCGCGCGCTCTGGTCTTGTTGCCGACGCGCGAACTGGCGGTCCAGGTCCACGAGGTTCTCGAACCCCTGGGAGCGGCGCTGGGACTGCACGTCAACGCCGTGTACGGCGGCGCCGACATCGAGCGCCAGGTCAAGTCCTTGCGCAAGGGCTGTGACGTCATCATCGCCACGCCCGGTCGACTGATCGACCTCGGCGACCGCGGTGAGGTTAACGTCGAAAGTCTGGACGTACTGGTGCTCGACGAAGCCGACCGTATGGCCGACATGGGCTTCATGCCCCAGGTCGAATGGGTACTGCGCCGCATCGCCGAACACCCCCATCAGACGCTGCTGTTCTCGGCGACGTTGGACGGCGCGATCGACCGACTGGTGAAGCGCTACTTGACCGACCCGGTCTTTCACGAGGTCGCCAGTGATTCACAGACCGTGTCACTCATGGCGCACCATTTCCTCAACGTGCACCAGATGGACCGCATCAAAGTGGCCGCAACCATCTGTAATTCCTTTGATAAGACCATCATCTTTTGTCGCACCAAGCGTGGGGCGGACCGCCTGGTCGAGCAGCTCCAAAAAGAAGGTGTGAACGCGGCCGCCATCCACGGGGATCTGCGCCAGAGCCAGCGTGAGAAGGCCCTCGCCGATTTCGGCGCCGACAAGCTTCCCGTTCTGGTCGCCACTGACGTCGCGGCGCGCGGTCTGCACATCGACGGCGTGGACTGCGTCATGCACTTCGACCCACCCGAGGACCACAAGGCGTACTTGCACCGCTCGGGTCGCACCGCACGCGCGGGTTCGACTGGGGTCGTCGTCTCCTTGCTGCTGTACAACCAGATCATCGAAGCCGAAGTCATCATGCGGCGCCTCGCACTCAAGCGCCCGGTGGTTCAAGTGTTCTCCAATGACCCGCGTCTGAAGGATCTCATAAACTGGGACCCGACCAAGGAGCCGGCCGTTTCGTGAGCGACGCTCTTCTCGTTTACGAAGCCAATCCTGACGTCGCTCGTGCCCTGGCGATCGTGGCGCACCCCGACGACATCGACTTCGGCATGGCCGGCACTATGGCGGTCTTGACGAGTCAGGGCGTGGAGGTGTCGTACTGCCTGGTGACGTCGGGTGACGCGGGGGGCGACGCGTCGACATTGACGCGTGACGAACGATCGGCCATTCGTGAGGCCGAGCAGACCGCCGCAGCCCAGGCCGTCGGCGTGACGGAGTTGACGTTTCTGCGTTGGTCCGATGGTCAAGTGGAGCCCACCCTCGCACTACGTAAGGCCATCGCGCGGGTCATTCGACAGCGTCGACCGGATTTGGTTATCACACAAAGTCCGGAACGAAACTACGAACGTATCCACGCGTCGCACCCCGATCACATGGCGGTCGGCGAAGCGACCCTACGCGCGGTCTATCCCGACGCGCGCAATCCGCACGCGTTTCCTGAACTGCTCGACGAAGGATTGGCGCCTCACACGGTGCCTCTCGTGTGGGTGGGTTCTTCGACGCCCAATCTCGTCGTCGACATCACCGACACCTTCGAACAAAAGATTGCCGCACTGCGCTCGCACGTGTCCCAGATCGGTGACCGTGACGACGTCGACGAGATGATGCGCACCTGGGCGGCCACGAACGCCGGTCTCGCGGGTCTGGCGACGGGTCGATTGGCCGAGTCCTTTCGAGTGATCGTCACGGTCTGAACGAGGACGTCGCCCGCGGGGTGATCCCTGCGCAGTGACCCCGACGCTAAGTTGGCGCGGGTTTAGGGTGGTCCCATGTCAAAGGCCTCACGCGGTGATCACGCAGAGCGCACCCCGATCGGTCAACGCGAAGTCCCCCGAGGGTTTCACCACGTCCTCGAGGGCGTCACCAGAGAGAACTTGCCCGCCCAAGTCCTGGCCGGGGTGACGCTCCTGGCTATCGCCATCCCCGAACAACTGGCGACCTCGCAACTGGCGGGGATTCCGGCCTTCGCGGCGCTCGTGGGATTCATCGGCGCCACCCTCGTGTTCATGTTCCTGGGTTCGAACCCCATCGTGTCGGTGGGTGCCGACTCGACCATCGCGCCGCTGTTCGCGGTCGCGCTCCTACGCGTTGCCCTTCCCGACTCCGCGCAGTACTACTCACTCGTTGCCGGGACTGCGGTCGTCACGGGCGTCATGGTGCTCGCAGTCGGATTGTTGAAGTTGGGCTGGTTGGCCGACTTCTTATCGATCCCCATCGTGACGGGATTCATGTGCGGCATCGGCGTGATTATCGCGGTGCACCAGTTACCGCACGTGCTCGGCGTGAGTGGCGGGGGTGACTCGGTCGTGCAGCGCCTCGAGGCACTCAGCCACCACCTCGGTCACGTGAGCGCCTGGTCGCTGATGGTCGCGGTGGCGACCCTGGTCATCATGGTCGTGGGCGAGAAGATCAACCCTCGTCTGCCGTGGGCGTTGGGCGCCGTGGTCCTGGGGTCCGCGCTCACCGCGGCACTCATCTTGACACGCCACGGTGTTCAGGTACTGGGGACCGTGAGCGTGGGGCTCCCGCACTGGCGACTGGAGTGGTTCTCGCTGCACGACTGGAGCGTGATCGTGACGACGTCACTCACCTTGCTCGTCGTGATTATGAGTCAGAGTGCGGCGACGACGCGCACCTCGGCCGATGAGATCGGCGTGGCCGACAACGTCAGTCGCGACTTCCTCGGCATCGGCGTGGCAAACATCGCGACGGGCCTCCTGGGTACGCTGCCGGTGAACGCGTCGCCGGCGCGCACCACGGTGACGCAATTGGCGGGGGGCCGCACCAAGATGGTGGCGCTCGTCGCCGGGCTCGGGGCGCTGGTTCTTTCGCCCCTAGCGGGCGTGGCCCGATTCATTCCACTCGCGTCACTGGCTGGCGTCCTGCTCTTCATCGCCGGCCGGCTCATCAGGGTTTCTCGTCTCAAGAGCGTGTGGCACGCCAGTCGTGTCGAGTTCGCGCTGGCTCTCATCACGTGGGCCGGGGTCATCGTCATGGGTGTTGAGGTCGGTCTGGGAATCGCGGTGGCGCTCGCCATCCTTGCGCAGACGTGGCGCGCGTCACGACCACGGATGATCGAACTCGGCCGACGTCGCGGGACGACGAGTTGGGAACCCTACGACGCCCACCACGTCGATCACGTCGATCACGTCCTGGCGATCTTGTTCGACGAAGACCTCTTTTTCGCGAACGCCGGGGTCTTTCGTCGTGAGCTGCACGACGTGATGCAAAAGTACCCGACGACCCAGCACGTGGTGATTGACGCGGTCGCGATCTCTGACATCGACTTCACGGGGATCACGACCCTGGCCCAGATCGTCGACGACATGTCGCGCGATCACGTGTCGCTGTCGATAGCGCGCGCCAACGCCGGCCTGCAGGCGGAGATCGAGCGCGCCGACGACGCGAAAGTCCGGGCCATCACGTTCTATGACAGCGTCGACGACGCGGCGACCCACGCCGCCAACGCGAAAAGCTAGGCCTGGGCGAGCTGTCGCAACACGAAGTTGAGGACACCGCCGTGGCGAAAGTAATCGGCCTCGGTGGGGGTGTCGATGCGCAGGCGCGCCTCGAACACCACGGTCTCGCCATTCTGGCGACGTGCGCTGATGGTGACCCTCGGGACGCTTTCGCCGCGGTTGAGCGGGTCGAGCCCGCGCACCGAGAACGTCTCGGTGCCGTCGAGTTCGAACGTCGTCGCCGATTCGCCGGTGAGGAACTGCAGCGGCAAGACGCCCATACCCACCAAGTTGGAGCGATGGATGCGCTCGAAGCTTTCGACCAACACGGCCTTCACTCCGAGCAACTTGGTCCCTTTGGCGGCCCAGTCGCGGCTCGAGCCGCTACCGTACTCTTTGCCGCCCAGGATGACCAGTGGCGTGCCCTCGGCCGCGTAGGCCATGGCCGCGTCGAAGATCGACATCTCGGTACCCTCGGGCAACTTGATCGTCACGCCACCCTCGGTGCCGGGCGCGAGTTGATTGCGCAGTCGGATATTGGCGAAGGTGCCGCGCACCATGACCTCGTGGTTACCGCGGCGCGTGCCGTAGCTGTTGAAGTCGCTGGCGGCCACGCCTCCATCGGTCAGGTAGCGCCCGGCTGGCACACTGGCACGGATGTTGCCGGCGGGCGAGATGTGGTCCGTGGTGACCGAGTCACCGAGTTTGGCGAGGACGCGAGCGTTCTCCAGGTCAGTGACGACGCCAGGCTCCATGGTCAGACCCTCGAAGTACGGGGGTAACTTGACGTAGGTCGAACTGTCGTCCCAGGCGTAGGTGACCGCGTTGGTCGTGGGCACCGCCTGCCACTTCTCGTCACCACTGAAGGCACTGGCGTAGCGGTCTTCGAACATCTGGGGCGTGATCGATGCGCGCACGGCCGCGGCCACGTCGGCGTCGGTTGGCCACAGGTCCGACAAGAAAACGTCGACTCCGTCGCGGTCCGTGCCCAGGGGCTCCTTCGACAAGTCGATGTCGATGGTGCCAGCCAGCGCGTAGGCCACGACGAGCGGGGGCGAGGCGAGGAAGTTCTGCTTGACGTCAGGGTGGATGCGCCCTTCGAAGTTGCGATTACCCGACAGCACCGAGACCACCGAGAGGTCGTGTTCGTTCACGGCCTCCGACACGCCATCGAGGAGCGGGCCGGTGTTGCCGATGCAGGTGGTGCAGCCATATCCCGCGAGGTAGAACCCCAACGAGTCGAGAGCGTCCACCAGATTCGCTCGCTCCAGGTAGTCCATCACGACACGACTGCCCGGGGCGAGCGACGTCTTGACCCACGGCTTGGTGGTGACCCCGCGCTCCACGGCGGCCTTGGCCACGAGTCCCGCGGCGACGAGCACCGAGGGGTTCGACGTATTGGTGCACGAGGTGATCGCGGCCACTGTGACGTCGCCGTCGCGCAGACGTTTGGCGAAGTCGACACCCATCACCTCCATGGGCTCACGGCCGAGGGCCGTGCGAAAGGCGCCGCGCGCACCCGAGAGCGACACGCGGTCCTGGGGACGCTTGGGTCCCGCCAGGCTGGGCTCGACCGTGGAGAGGTCGAGTTCGACGTATTCCGAGTAGGTCGGCTCGATCGCGTCGGCGTCGTGCCAGATGCCCTGGGCTTTGGCGTAGGCCTCGACGAGGGCCAACTGCTCGGGCGGACGTCCGGTGAAGGCGAGGTAGTCGAGCGTCACGCGGTCGATGGGGAAGATAGCGCAGGTCGCTCCGTATTCCGGTGACATGTTGCCAATAGTGGCGCGCGTCTCGAGCGAGAGCGACGCCACGCCTGGGCCGTAGCCCTCGACGAATTTACCGACGACGCCCTGCTTACGTAGCAACTCGGTGATCGTGAGCACGACGTCGGTGGCAGTGACACCCTCCTTCGTCGATCCCGAGAGTCGTAGTCCGACTACGGGGGGAATCAACATCGACGTCGGCTGACCCAACATGCCGGCCTCGGCCTCGATGCCCCCGACTCCCCATCCCAACACGCCCAGCCCATTGACCATGGTGGTGTGCGAGTCGGTGCCGACGACGGTGTCGAGGTAGGCGACACCGTTCTTCTCAAAGACCACGCGTGCCAGGTGCTCCAGGTTGACCTGGTGGCAGATGCCCATCCCCGGGGGAACGACACGGAACTGATCGAAGCTGCTCTGGGCCCACTTGAGAAAGGTGTAGCGCTCGATGTTGCGGTCGTACTCGATCGCCACGTTCTGGTCGTAGCTCTCGGGAGTACCGGTGCGCTCCAAGATGACCGAGTGGTCGATGACCAGTTCCACCGGGACGAGTGGGTTGATCTTCGCGGGGTCGCCACCCAGGGCGATGATGGCGTCGCGCATCGAGGCGAGGTCCACCACTGCGGGCACGCCCGTGAGGTCTTGCATGAGGACGCGTTCGGGAGTGAAGGCGATCTCTTGGGCGTCGTCACCGGCCGCCTCACCGTGGCGCGTCGGCGTTTCGGACCACCGCGCGAGAGCTTCGATGTCTGAGGCAGTGACCTTGACGCCGTCCTCGTGGCGCAACAAGTTCTCCAACAGCACCTTGATGGAATAGGGCAGACGGTCGATGGCGAACTGGCTGAGCCCGCTGGCGCGCAGTGAGTAGTAATCGAGACTGCGACCGTTCACGTCCAAGGTGTCGAGCGCATTGAAGGAGTTGAGGGAGGGGGTCATCTCACCATTCTGCCTGGTTTTCGTGATGACGATTGCGCCCGACGCGACGGGTCCCGGGCCAGGTGGGAGAATGGAGCGGTGACTTCCACCTACGACGTTCTGCTCGGGCGACTGCGCCACGCTTTTGACGCCATCGACGAGGGTGCCGACCCGGTCCTGCGAACGTCGGAGCACAGTGATTACCAGGCCAATGGCGTCATGGCGCTCGCCAAGTCCCACGGGATCGCTCCGCGTGAGATGGCCCAGCGCGTGATCTCGCATCTCGATATTGCCGACCTCGCCGAGGTGGAGGTCGCCGGGCCGGGCTTCCTCAACCTGACCTTGACGCGGTCGTTCTTGAACGAGCAATTGCGCGCCCTGGTCCGTGACGAACGCCTGGGTGTTGCCACCATCGAGGGCCGCACCGCGGTGATTGACTACTCCGCTCCCAACGTGGCTAAGGAGATGCACGTCGGCCACTTGCGCTCGACCGTGATCGGTGACGCCTTGGCGCGAATGTACCGCTTCCGGGGTTATCACGTGATCGCACGCAATCACGTGGGTGACTGGGGGACGCCCTTCGGGATGCTGATCGAGCACCTGGTGGACCTGGGAGAAGACGCGGCGATTGCGTCGCTCTCGATTGGTGACCTCGATAGCTTTTATCGCGCGGCGCGCAACAAATTTGACGACGACGACGCCTTCAAGGAGCGCAGTCGCGCTCGCGTCGTCGCCTTGCAGAGTGGTGACCCTGATACGCGTCGTCTCTGGCAACTCCTCGTGGACGAGTCCGTCACCTACTTCGCCGAGGTGTACGCCGCCCTCGACGTGACCCTGACCCCGGCTGACGTGGTGGGTGAGTCGTACTACAACGACATGCTCGAAGGTGTGGTCCGCGACCTGGACGCGGCGGGTGTGCTCGTCGAAAGTGGGGGAGCGCTGTGCGTGTTCCCCGACGGCTTCACGAATCGTGACGGCGAACCCCTACCGCTGATCGTGCGAAAGAGCGACGACGGCTTCGGGTACGCGGCCAGTGATCTGGCGGCCGTTCGTGATCGCGTCACCACCCTGCACGCCGACGAGATGCTCTACGTCGTGGGGACTCCCCAAGGTCAGCACTTCGAAATGGTCTTCGCGGTGGCGCGCGCCGTCGGCTGGCTTCCCGCGACGGTGCGGTGCGAGCACGTGGCCTTTGGCAACGTGCTCGGTCCTGATCGCAAGATGTTCAAGACTCGAACCGGCGAGACGGTGAAACTCATTGCCCTCCTGGACGAGGCCACGCAACGCGCTGACGCGGCTCTGGTCCTTCGTTCGACCGATCTGTCGCCCGAAGGTCGCCAGCACCTCGCGACGCAGATTGCGCGCGCCGCGATCAAGTACGCCGACCTCTCGACGGATAGGCAACGGGACTACGTCTTCGACCTGGACCGGATGATCGCCTTCGAGGGCGACACTGGTCCCTACCTGCAGTACGCGCACGCTCGGTTGCGCTCGATCTTTCGTCGATACGGCGAACCCTTCGACCCCTCGACGTCGACCTTTGTCCTCGACGACGTCGCGGCGCGCCAGTTGGCCCTCGGCGTCCTCCATTTTCCCGAGGCTCTGGACGCCGCGATGGCGACGCTGCACCCCCATCGCCTGAGTGGATACTTGTTCGACCTCGCCCAGCGCTTCACGACCTTCTACGAGGCGTGTCCCGTTCTGTCGGCGCCAGAACCGCAACGCAGCGAGCGGCTCGCGTTGTGCGAACTCACCGCGCGCACTCTCTCACTCGGATTGTCGTTACTCGGCATCGAGGCACCCGACCAGATGTAGTTCCGTGTCGAACGCGGGACCGATCATCTCGTCGTTCACCCTCACGCGCGGCGTGAAGTAAGGTCCATGGTGCCTCGGAGCAGCGAAGTTGGTGAAATTCCAACGCTGTCCCGCAACTGTAAGCGGACGATGTTGTCCGTGTAGCCAGGTCGCCTGCGATGAGGAGATTGTAAAGACAGCTCTCGAGGTAAAGGGCGGTCGTTCGGATATCCATCCGTCGTCCACACCACTTCGACGGAAAGGAGATATCCATGTTCAAGTCCCTCCGGTTCACTCTGGCCCTCGCGTTAGGTGCCCTAGCGATTCCCCTCGTTGGCGGCTCGGTCGCTACGGCCAGTTCGGTGCCGAACGCGGCGCCCAGTGCCGCCCCGTCGTGCATTGTTTCGCTGTCGCCGACGGCGACCGAGACGCTCTTCGCCATCGGCGCCGGGCCGCAAGTGCAGGCCGTCGATAGCGACTCCAACTACCCGAAGCATGGACTACCGAGCAAGCGCATCAACGCGCTCAACCCCAGCGTGGAGTCGGTCTTGGGCATCTGCAAGCCCACTTCCACTTCCACTTCCACTAAGCCGCGCCTGGTGATCATCTCCTACGACGCCAACTCGATCAAGGAGAAGCTCACCGCCCTGGGAGTCAAGGTCGTCTACCAAGACGCGCCCACATCGCTCGCCGGCGCCCTCGCCCAGATTCGCCAGCTCGGCGCCTTGACGGGTCACACGAGCAAGGCCGACGCACTCGCGACGTCGCTCTCGAGAACTATCAGCACTGACGTCAAATCTGTCCCCGCACACGCGAACAAGAAGCTCACCGTGTACTACGAACTCGATCCCACCTACTACTCGCTCACCTCCACGACGTTCGTCGGCGCATTGATGAAGTCATTGGGCGTCGTCAACATCGCCGACGCGGAGTCGACGAGCGCCGACGCGGGCTACCCCCAACTCAGTGCGGAGTACATCGTGAGCGCGAACCCGAAGCTCATCTTCTTGGCGGACACCGTGTGTTGCAAGATCACTCCGGCCAAGGTGGGCGCACGTCCGGGCTTTGCCAAGTTGAGCGCCGTCCTCAACGGTAACGTCATCAATCTCAACGACGACGTGGCCTCGAGGTGGGGACCGCGGCTGAACATCTTGATGAACCAGATCACGGCCGCTGTAAAGAAGGTTCTCGCGGACCACGCCGTCTGGAAATAGTCACGACGTGTTGGCGAGTCCACCGAGCACGCGACGGGTCTTCTTCGTCGTCGCCGCGACAGTCGCGGCGCTCGGACTCGCCGTCGTGTTCGGGCTCGTCATTGGCCCCACGTCGATTTCCACGTCGCGCATTCTCGGCAACGTGTTCAGCTACGTGGGTATCGGTCACTCGACACTGACCTCACTGCAGTCGAGCATCGTTTGGCAACTGCGCGCCCCACGCATGGTGCTGGGTCTGTTAGCCGGGGCGATGCTCGCCGTGGCCGGCGGTACCTACCAGGGCGTGTTTCGAAACCCGTTGGCCGATCCCTACTTGCTCGGTGTCGCCGCGGGGGCCGGGCTGGGCGCCACACTCGCCATCGTCAATATCGCTCACGGCTCGTCAGTACCGACCTGGACGCCGGTCCTGGCTTTCGTCGGCGCGATGGTCGCGGTGGTGTTGACGTGGGTGATTGGTGGTCGCAGTCTGCGCTCGACGCCCGCCACTTTGGTGTTAGCCGGGGTAGCGATCTCCGCGCTGTTCACGAGCGCTCAGACGTTCTTACAACAACAGTCCTCGACCCAGTCGATCGCGCGCGTCTACATTTGGCTGCTCGGTTCGCTCTCGAACGCCAACTGGCGTTCGGTCGTGATCGTGTTGCCCTACGTGGTCGTCTGTGGCGCGGTGTGCGTCCTGGCCGGTCGGGCGCTCGACGTGATGAGCGTCGGCGACGACGAAGCTCGATCCCTGGGTTTGTCGGTGTCGACGTTGCGCCTCGTCGTGGTGGCGGCTTCGTCGCTCGGCACCGCGGCCATCGTGTCAGTGGTGGGCCTCATTGGCTTCGTCGGCATCATCGTGCCCCACATCACGCGGTTGTTGGTGGGCACGTCCTACCGGCGAATCTTGCCCATTTCAGTGGTCTTCGGTGCCGCGTTCTTGGTGTTATGTGACACCGTGGCGCGCACGGTGATGGCCCCGTCAGAGTTACCCCTCGGGGTAGTGACGGCGGTGATCGGTGCGCCGGTCTTCGTGGTGATCTTGAGCGTGCGTCGGATGGGGACACCGTGACGATGGTTCACCTCGACAACGTTTCGCTTCGTGCGGGGTCGACCACTCTCGTACGTGACGTGAACTTGGACGTGGCGGCGGGGTCGTGGTGCACCATCATCGGACCCAACGGAGCCGGCAAGACAACCTTGGTGGCCGCGATCGCGGGACTACGGAGTCCGTCACACGGTTCGGTGTCGATCGACGGACAGCCACTGGCCGAATTACACGAGCGCGAGCGTGCCCGACTGGTCGCCTACGTCCCCCAGCACCCCGAGATTCCCGCGGGCATGGCGGTGGAGGAGTACGTGGCTCTCGGGCGCGTCGCGTTTCACGGAGTGTTGCGCGCCCCCTCCGCCCATGACCGTGAAGTGGTGGCCGGCGTCTTGGAACGACTGGAACTGGCCGACTTTCGAGGTCGCGATTCGACGTCGCTCTCGGGGGGTGAGCGTCAACGAATGGTGCTGGCGCGCGCGCTCGCTCAAGCGACCAAGGTCGTGGTGCTGGACGAACCCACCACCGGGCTCGACGTGCGCCACCAGATGGACATCCTCGAGCAACTCAAGACTGAAGTGGCCGAGTGCGGCCTCACGGTGATCGCGACGCTGCACGACCTCACCCTGGCCGGACTGTTCACCGACCGTCTCGTGTTGCTGTCGCGCGGCGTCGTCGTGGTGGACGGACTCGCGCACGACGTGATTCGCTCTCCGCAACTCGAAGCGAGTTACGGGACCTCGCTGCGCGTGGTCAACGTGGATGGCAGTGACGTGGTGGTGCCCGTGCGCGCCGAATTCTCTCGCCCGGGTACGGCGGCCCACCGTTTGGCCCCGTAATAGTTGCGTGACGAAACGCAACGTTCACGTGAGGCCAGAAAAGTCGGCGGTGCCCTCAACTAGACTGATGAAAAGACTTAAGGGGAATATCGTGCGACGCACGCGAATCGTAGCAACCATTGGACCGGCTTCAGAGAGCGACGAGGTTCTCCAGAACCTGGTCAAGGCCGGGGTCGATGTGTTTCGCATCTCCATGGCCCACGGTGACATCCCCTCGAATCTCGAGCGTCTGCGCCGCGTGCGCGCCATCGCGCCCGATATCGCCCTCATGGTCGACATCCCTGGCCCCAAGATTCGCGCCGGGTCC
This sequence comes from Acidimicrobiales bacterium, assembly GCA_036509795.1. Lineage (GTDB taxonomy): Bacteria > Actinomycetota > Acidimicrobiia > Acidimicrobiales > RAAP-2 > RAAP-2. Next base: position 27,259 of record DATCEX010000007.1, on the reverse strand, counting down.
TTCGGGACCACACCGGTCGTCTTGGAGATTGGTCGCGAGATCGAACTGGTCGAGGCCTTCGGTGAGACGTCGACGGCCGACCGCATCGCCGTCGAGCGTGACGGAATTCTCAGCCACCTGAAGATCGGCGACCGCGCTCACATCGGCGACGGTGGAATTTCACTGGTCGTCATCAAGAACGGTGAGACCACGATGACCCAGGTCACCTCGGGTGGCGCGGTGGTCGGTAAGCCGGGCATGGGCCTTCCCGCGTCGATCCTCAACGATCGCCTGCCCACCGACGACGACCGCGAGCGTCTGATCGCGCTGCGCGGCGAGGACTTTGACATGCTGGCCGTCTCCTTCGTGCGATCAGCGTCGGACATGTCCTCCACGCGGGCGGTACTCGAACGCGGCGACGTCATGCTCATGGCCAAGATCGAGACGGGTGAGGGTATCGAGAACCTCGATGAGATCGTCGTAGCCTCCGACGCCATCATGGTGGCGCGCGGCGACTTGGGTGTGCGCATGCCCATTGAAGAAGTCCCCCACCTCCAAAAGCTGATCGTTCGTCAAGGCATTCGCTACGCGCGGCCCGTCGTGGTGGCGACTCAAATGCTCGAATCGATGACGCACTCTCAGGTTCCCACCCGCGCCGAGGTGACCGACGTCGCCAACGCGGTGCTCGACGGCGCCAGTGCGGTCATGTTGTCGGGAGAGACGGCCATCGGTGACGATCCGGTCGGCACGGTCATCACGATGGATCGCATCGTTCGTCGGGCCGAAGCGTCCTTCGACTACGCCAAATGGGGCGCGTCGTTGGAATTGCAAGCGAGCATCGGCCACGGTAATCAGTCCACTCGCGTCACCGCGGCCATCACGGGCGCCGCGTGGCGCGCCGCGATGGAAGAGAACGCGGTGGCCATCGTCGCCTGTACTCGCTCGGGTATGACGGCTCGCGCCATCGCGCGATTTCGTCCGCCGATGCCCATCGTCGCCATCACGCCCAACCCGTCGACGGCGCGTCAGTTGCGCGGTTCGTGGGGGGTCGACCAGATCATCATTTCACCCGCGCAGGACATCGACGAACTCTGTGAAGTCGCCATCGACGAGGTGAAGAAGGCGGGTATCGCCCAGTCCGGTGACCCGATCGTCATCATGGCGGGCTCGACCTCGGGCGGCGCGGCAGTGACCGACACCGTGCGCATGCTCATCGTTCCGTAATTTCTGGTTGCGGCGACGTCGAACGCGACGCGGTGATGGCCGAGCGTGGGAGCGAAGTGACATCGGCGGGTTGCGAGCGACGCGAATTGGGGCGACGTTGAGTATCGTTGACCCAGTGGTCAGCGCCGAGCGGCGCAATAGGAATGGAACACCATGATCAGGTCGAGCCGAGGGACTGCGCGAATCGCGCCCACGTCGCTCGCCGCCCATTCATTGTTCGTGCCCCCGGCAGGATTCGAACCTGCGCACATGGCTTCGGAGGCCAATGCTCTATCCCCTGAGCTACGAGGGCGCAGCCTTTAAATCACTAGGTTTTCATTTTCCTTCGGGTACAGTAAAGAAGGGCTGCCCCGTAGCCGCCCCGTAAGCCAGATTCTCGGCCCCACTGAAATCGAGTGTTCCCATGTCTTCCCGACTGTTGGTAGATAGTCCCGACTGCACCTGTCGAGCGTACCAGCAACGTCTCTTTAACAGCCCCGCACTGGTTCGCAGATAGGTAGCACCGAGATGACGAAGAAGAAATGGCTCACTATGGCGCGGGTTATGGACGAATTAGGGACGTGTCGCTCATCGCTTAGTTTGTGGCGAGCCGATGGACGCATGAACGGCCTCATGGAGAGACTGGTCGTGGCATGAACCGGGCCGCCCCGAAGGTGAGCGTGTTCAAGATCACCGAGCGTGTCGGTAAGAGTAAGCCGTATTACGTGCGCTGGACCATCAACGGCCGCGAGGCACCGGTTGCCACCTTCACTGGGTATAAGGCAGCCGACAAGTTCCGCAGCCAGATTGTTCACGCCGCCGATGTCGGTGAGCGGCACTGGGATCCGGTCACCGGCAGGCCGTTGAGCATGGTGACCACTAGTGCAGTCAACGTGGCGGAATACTGCCGGACCTATCTCGTGGCTCAGTGGCCCAATATCGAGCCGCGCACTCGCCAGTCGCTCGCCGTGGCGTTGGTGGTGTTCGTGGAACGTTCCGCGCCCGCGGGAGCTCCGGCCTGGACCGTGGACCAGCGCAGCGAAATGAAGGTCTGGCTGACTAAAGCTGATTCCACGATGTCTCCTGCGATGGCCCGGTGGTGCAAGAAGTGGTCGCCCAACCTGGCAGCGCTAGATAAGGCGGCCCTGTTCGAAATTGACCGGAGACTGCGCCTGCGCATGGGCGAGACCCGTTCGCTCGGCAGCGACGCAGCCCGGCGCCAGGTCAACACTGCGCGCCACGTCCTCGATGTCGCCGTGGCATCTGGCGTGATGGCCGTGAACGAGTGGCCGACTCCCATCAAGGGCGAGGACCAGCGCAAGAAGGCTAAGGCTGCCGCCAAGGCCAAGCAGCGCAAGGTTAAGGACGTTATGACGATTGCGAATGGAAAGTTAGTGCTCGCGGCGATGGCGAACCACCAGCCTGCGAGCTATTTGTACCGCTGCATCACGTGCTTGGGACTGTTCGCCGGACTGAGACCCAGCGAGACGTTAGCGCTGGAGTTCGAAGACTTCGATTTGCCCGAGGCCGGGTTTGGCAGTGTCCGCATTGCCAAGGCGCTGACCGACGCGGGCCAGGACTACGGCGAGGAGGATGAGGAAGTCGGTAGCCCCAAGGAAGGGCTGATTCGCACCGTGCGCATCTCGCCACTAGTCGTGACTGAAGTGTGCGGCTACCTGTCTCGCACGGGTATCACCGCGGGCCCTCTGTTTCGGGGGCGTACGGGACAGGTACCCACGTCGAACAATTGGTGCCGCGCGCTGGATCGAGCTTGCAAATCGGTGGGCATCAAGACCGTGACGCCATACGGCTGTCGCCACTTCTGTGCTACCCATCTAGTAAATTCGTCCGTGCCACTCGGCCGGGCAGCCAAACAACTTGGCCACGAACCAGAGACGCTCGTGCGCTACTACTTACACGACGTGGAGGGCGATGAGGATCGTACGCTCGAGTTGATAGCCGGAGTGTTCGAGGAGTAGCCGGGTCGCAGCAATGCGGCACGTTGACATACATGGTGGCATTGCGCCGGGTGTTGCCGAACTCGTTGCGCTGACCGGTTGAACCCGCCAATCCAAATCCTCTATTTATCGACCGGGCATGATGGTTTTTGCAATCAAGACTAATGATGCAGCTACTGTTCGGTGGTATGCCACTTGTGTGCATCGACTCCAACGTCGTTGACCTTTTCCTCGAGGCGATGGCCCCGGATAATATTGGTGATTTTTCGGAGGCACAGGAGTCTCCGCCACCTTTCGACGATTCGAGGCCGGAATATCGTCGAGAAATACTCGCGTGCTATTGGCTCTTGGCAATGGCGAAGGATTGGAGCGGTGTCATTTTCACTTTTTCAGACATTCTCTACCTCGAATTGAAATCAGCGCCGGAAGCGTCACGGTTGCTAGGCCTTGCAATTGAGATTCGGGAATTTCACGATGAGATCGCCAGAGTTGTAGATCCCACTCGACTGCCTCGAATGGAGGAGGTTATGGCGGTTGGTTTACGGGAGGAAGATGCCACACACATCGCTGATGCGATTGCCCTCGGGTGCAACGTATTTCTTACGAATGACCGAAGGGTCCGAAACAAGTCCATTGCGCTTGAAGCTCGATGGAGTCTTGCCTGCCGTCGACCTTCAGAGTACCTGATCGAGGCCGTACGCGGTCAAGGAGCGCCATGGACGGCGAGAGCGCCTTGGCCGTGGGATGAGTTGGACGGGGCTTGAGCCATACTGATAGCAGTTGAGAATCGCATACAGCTGGGGCGCTGTGGATACGGGGCTGCTGCAACACCTCGAATTGTGACGGGAAAACTCAAGTGGTCTAACCAAACCCAGGCCGAATAAGGTTAATCCCTTAGTGCGCCTTAACCGAGCGTGAGGGAGTAGGTGTTCGCAAACTGACTCGCTTGGAGGCGGATGGTTGTTTCGCGCTCTAGGAGACATGTGGATCGAAAAATGGAGGTCCAAGAACCTCAAGTCGGAGACGAATTCAGCGAGTATTTCGCTTAGCCACTGCGGATTTGCCTAACAATTGATGCTCACCCTTCAGCGTCGCTAGCGCCTCGCTTCATACCGATATCCCAATCACAGCCGACATGACTTGTTCCAGACGTTCACAGTCTGTTTCGTGATATTTGCTGTCACTGCTGCTAGCGTGAAATTACGACCCTCCAGAGGAGTTTACGGGAAGATGGCAGAGGATTTCGAAGTGCTGACCGCAGTTGAAGTTGCTACTCTGCTCCGTGTGAGTAGCAAAACAGTCCTTTCACTCGCACGAGCTGGTGTGATCCCCGCTGAGAAGGTTGGACGGGCTTGGCGATTCCTGAGAAGTGATGTTCTTGCCTATGTACACGGCACGAGCGCCACAAAGGAGGTGACTTCTGGATGACCATTTCACAACGGCATCGGTACCATTTTGCGAGACGACGCGAACCATCATTAGGTGGCGAGCTTGATTGACATGTCCACATGGGAGGAACTCACCGTAGATGTCGTCAGCGGAGTCCGGCTCGACCCACGAAATATTCGGCTGGATCTTCCAGATGGAATACCTGAATCTGACATTGTCCAAGATCTCTTTACGAACGAGAAGGCGCTTTCTCTTGTTGAAGGTATGACCAAGGTTGGTCTGCTAACTCATGAGGTTCCTATTGTCGTCAACCGAGATGGGGAACTGATAGTCGTTGAGGGAAATCGGCGCGTTGCGGCTCTCAAAGCTATCCAGAATCCTTACCTCGCACCGAATCACCAGTCGAGGATTAGTCGGCTAACACAGACTCTAATTAATCGGGATGACCTTCGACGGATCACTGTGAAGGTGGCTCCCACGCAAGAAGATGCGGACCAATTGATTGCGGCGCTCCACACCGGCAATCAGCGTGTTGCCTGGAGCCCTACTCGTCAGGCCGCTTTCTTCCAAGCGCAACTCGATGCAGGTAAGACTGCCAAGCAACTTGTTGCCCAGTTCCCAACTATTGACGTTCGAAAGTTCATCACGAGAAGCAAGATCCTCGAACTGTTTCGGAATGTTGACTACGTGGACTCGTCGCTTGGAGACTTTGTTCGCCAGCGCCGTTTCCCAGTATCGACGTTCGCTCGTCTCTATGAGAATGAGAGTTTTCTGGATCTGATCGGCGTTTCGTTTGAGGGAGTGACTGGTGAATTCACTTTGCTCACACCGCCGGCAGTGTTCACCAAAATTGCAACGAAGATCGTGGGTGACATTCGTGACGGAAATATCAATACACGATCCCTGAACAAGACATCGAGTTACCGGTACGTCGAGTACATGGATGAACTCCGCGACCTTTTGAATGAGCAGGATGCGTCGCCTTCAGACTCTGACGGCGAAAGTCCAGGCTCAGCCTCACGCGTGCTAGTAGCGAGCACCAGTGAAAGTCACTCGAAAGAATTGGAAACCTCTGAAGTCCCGAAGCATGGCCAAGTCATTTCACCGAAGATTTCCAATTCGGGTAGCGAAAAGGCAAAACCATTCCCGCCAAAGCGGAACTATCTCAATACCGACAACCTTGTCGTTCCATCGAGTTTCCCGCCTTCGATTCACGAGATTGTGAAGGAACTCTCCGCGATCAATATTCAGAGATTCCCTAACGCGACGCTGGATCTATTGCGGACCTTTCTGGAGAAGACCATTAAAGCTTATGCCGAAGTACTTGGTGAAGATATTAAGAAGGGCTCAAATGATCACGGATTCGTCTACCTCTCGAACTGCCTCATCTGGCTCGAAGAACACTTCAAAACAACGGGGCAGAAATCGTATATTCAGCCTGTCTTGAAGATCAGGGATGACCGCTTTGGTTTTGTCGGATCCAAAGCGCATTTGGACGCAACCAACCATAACCACCACATCGTCGCTGTCCCAGACGACGTCCGTGAGTGCTGGGCGACCATCGAAGGAGTTGTGAAGGCGGTGTTGAAACCATGACACAGGCAACCATCCCAACGACGAAGAGAATCACGATTTCACCTCTTCGATACCCTGGCGGCAAGGGACTTCTCTACTCTCGACTGCGTACCATCATCAGAGAGAACGATCTCACGTCAAGTATCTATGTAGAGCCTTACGCAGGAGGTGCCGGCGCGGCACTTGCACTACTGATTTCTGGTCAGGTTAAGACCATTGCTATCAACGACTTAGATCCGGCGATATATGCGTTCTGGACTGCCGTCGTCAATTGGCCGACTGAATTCACAAAACTACTCAATGAGGTGGAACTCTCCGTTGACGAATGGGAACGGCAACGGAGCATTTATTTAACTGCTGCAAGAGACGACCATTTGAACCTCGGGTTCGCCACGTTCTACCTCAACCGAACCAATCGGTCTGGCATCCTGAACGGAGGGCCTATCGGAGGCAAAGATCAAACAGGCAACTACAAGATTGGCGCCCGTTTCAATCGCGACGGACTCGCGGAACGAATCAGACTGATATCCCTGCACTCCGACCGCATCACCGTGACCAATGACGACGGTCTGGAAGTCATAAAGCGGTACGCCAACGATGGTCATGCATTTATCTACGCTGATCCACCGTACTTTGAAAAGGCCGGTTCGCTATACCTGAACGCATTTAAGACTGCTGATCACGACGAACTTGCCACGTGTCTTATTGAGGTCCGACTTGCGCGCTGGATTCTGACTTACGATAATGTCCCTCAGGTCTCAACCCTTTACGCCGACTTCAGAAGAAAACTGTTCTCACTGAACTACTCTGCGCACCGAGTGATCAAAGCCAGCGAAGTCATGGTGTTCTCCGACGGGATGACGATCCCCGATGATATCGAGTTAGCTCACCGAGAACTCATCGGTGGAGCGCAAGGCATTACGAAAGGCGATAACTGATGGCGAGGCTTGGCAAGATCCGACCTGACAAGTTGACACTCGACCTCTCGAATCCCCGCATGCCCGATACGACGTTTGAAGATGAGATTGAAGCAATCAGTTTTCTCTATGCTCAAGCCGACTTGGGCGAGCTAATACAGTCAATCGGAAACTCTGGATGGCTTGATTTCGAACCGCTCATCGTCGAAGAGTCAACTTTGACTGTCATTGAGGGAAATCGACGACTCGCAGCCCTGCGCATCTTGGCAGATGCAAACCTCCAGACTCAGTTCAAAGTGACTATGCCCCACAAATTGCATACCGGGGCTATTCCTACAGAGATACAAGTTAACTACGTGAGTTCGCGCAGAGAAGCACGCGACTTTATTGGCTTCAAACATGTCAATGGCGCATTCAAATGGGACTCCTACGCCAAAGCACGATTCGCATATTCCTGGCTCCAAGACGGCGATGGCATCGAAGAAGTGAGTCGGCGACTTGGTGACGGCCACAATACTGTGAGCAGGCTCATCAATGGTGTCATCGTTCTGCAACATGCCGAGGGGGCGAGACTATTCGATAAAGAACAACGGTCGAAGAAATCCTTCTATTTCTCTCATCTCTATACTGCGCTATCTACAGCGAACGTTCGTCGGTTTCTTGGACTGCCCGAGGGCGACAACTCCGTTCTTCCAATCGAACCAGTCCCGATATCGCATCGACAGCAACTACGCAGTCTTCTCTCGTGGCTCTATGGGCAAGAAGATGAGCCTTCTGTCATCAGGAGTCAAAATCCCGACCTTGGCAGGTTGGTAAGCGTCCTGGGCAGCGACCGAGCGGTGGAAGTCCTAACTCTGACCCGCGATCTCGATCGTGCGTTCGACGTTGTAGAGGACAAGGCTAAGGCTTTCGAGAGGTCTTTCTTCCGTCTGAGCAGTTCCGCTGAAGACGTGTCGCGCATCATAGCTAGATATGATCCCAAGTCCGACCTCATCAAGGATGCCGATGCAACGCTTCGAGTCGTCACCATCGTGGTGAACGCAATGAAGGAAGCTCACGCGCGAGATGATTCATCCGATGCGCGTTAGTGCACCGCTTGTGAAGTCGACAAGAAGTACCACCGCGGACTGGGTAGAAATCCAGGCACTGCTAGATGAGTCCGGGAGCAACGAACAAAGACTGATAAGGAGCCAATCGGTCCAGCGAGAACCCGATCATGGCGAACTCCTGACTGATATTGATTCGGAGCCATTCGATGAGGAAATTCTTGAGCCGGAGAACGACGCGCTGTCTGAACGTGTCTACGAGGAACTTGCATACCGTGAGAAAGTCTTGGGAGTGCTATACCCCTTCGTGCTCTCAACTGAGTATGGGAAGTGGTCACTGAAGCGCCGGCACGGGGGCACGGAAGCCGAGCAGGCTGCCCACAGTTGTTACTTGTGTTGTCTCCTGATTACCGCAATTCACTCGGAGTTGCTTCCGTTGAAGAATGAACACGGGCTCTTTAAGTCAAGCGCTGAGGCGATGCAGATCCTTTCCTATTTGTCGGCCGCCGAGATACTCGGCGGACGCGCGTATTGGTTCGGGTTCCCGCGCCCAGATGGTTCGGGCATGCTTCAAGCAATAAAGAATTTGGTTGAGCAGATGGGTACCGGTGTTGCCCCGGAGTCCAGGCCGATCGGCCTTTCGGCTCAGGCCGCAGATGGCACCGTCGACATCGTTGCGTGGCGATCGTTTCGCGACGGACAGCCAGCCTCAGTTGTGGCCTATGGTCAAGTCGCATCAGGTCGTAACTGGAATGCCAAGCCGATTAAAGCATTCATCGATGGACATTTCTTGCCGTGGTTTGTGAAGAGCCCCTCGCACAGTCACGTCGAAATGCTGTTCGTGCCGATACTCCAACACCACGAGTTGGACGAGGACAAGAAAGAAGACTTTCGTGTTGTCGCGAGAGAAAAGGCGTACCTGCTCGAGAATGACTTTGGCGTCGTCATTGACCGCCTGCGGCTCACGGAACTTATGGCGCTCTCGAAGACCAGTGGGCGTTACAACAGAGATGAGTACGATCGGCACGAAAGAAAAGCATTGACATGGACCGAGGCTGCCGTGGCTTATGCGACTGGAAGTGATGCTGAAGTCGCGTAAGTAGCCGTGTTGTCCCGGTAGATGCGGAGTGCACTCCGCCCTGTGTAACCATCCCTAATCTCGACCGTCGACGAGAAACGGTCTCTAGGGAACGAGGAAAGACGGGGCCGATCAGACTCTGTATCGATTGGACGCGTCCAGTGGATCGGACGGGCGAATGATTTTGCCAGTGGTGTCTTGGAGGTAAGTCAGTTGGCGATACCAAGGGTCAAGCGCAACATACTTTCCTCTACCTCCGTGCCCGGTACCAATTGTGCGAAGCACGGGATTGAAACCACACGAAAACGAGAGGACTTCGACTCCCCCCCCATTGTCCAGCAGGCGATTGATGTCTTCTTTGAAACCACCATCTCCAGTCAGCACGACCGCGACAGCAGGGCTCCCGATGCGGTCAGCCACACTCCGCATCATGTGAAGTTGAATGGCTTCGTCGACAGCCTGCTCTTTTCCGCTCTGCTGGCCACGTTCCTGTAATTCGACATTGACGCCTGCGTGCTCAAGGTGCTGCCAAAGAGCCTGCAGATCGGGTGGAACAGAACCCACAGCGATGGCCTTTTCTACCTTTCGCCCGAGAGAGGCGAAATCGTAGATTGCTTGAAAATTCAGCCGGAGATCGAATCGGTGACCTAGTTCTTCACCCACACCGTGATCGTCGCAAGTGCTCTGAGCACAATGAAAAATATTTGACTGGTCCCAAAATATGTGGGCTGTGGTGTCATCCATCGGTCGACATGCTAGCCGACGTCAAGACCGCTTAGGTTTTGGATCTCATCATTACGGTGCCCGAACCCCATGGCAGCGTTTACTCTCATGGATAAGCACGACCGACTCGGGAAGGGCTCTGATTCTCGTCAACGAATTCACTTCTTCGATAACACTGCTGGAGTCGCCGGCAAGATCTACGTTGTCTTTCTCGGGCGACATCTTCCAAGCGGACAGACCAACTGACGGCTTTGTGACAAAGTGTGCAACGGGTCTGGGCGACATTCGTTCTCGCCACCTTCACCGAATTGCTTCGCTGCATTGTCAGCGGGTTACTGAATAATGCCAACCGCGCATAATCGTGGAATTGTGTCACGGCAACGACGTACTATCAACGTGTGGTCAATACCCTTTGCCGTCATTCATTGGGCGTCGGGCGTCGGGCGTCGGCCAAAGTGCCGTAGGTCATGAAGATCACTGACCTCAAGTCGGGGCTCAGGCTTCGCAACCTCCTAGCCGGCTTCGACGTCGTCTTGATTGCGGTCGAGGCCCACGGTGAAGGCATCGCCAATGTCGTCTACCGGTCGGATGACGGTGCCATCGCCGACCGACTCGTCACGGACAGTGATTTGGACGGAGTCGTCGAAGTCACTGGTAGCCGTTGGACCTTCGATGCGGACGGCGCGGCGTTCCGTCTCGCTTCCGAAGCCCGGCGGATTGAGCTCGCCCACGTCTTTGATCCGTTTGCTGCTGTCGAGGCGTCGACAATCCGCCCGCTGCCTCACCAGATTGAGGCCGTCTACGATCGGCTCCTCCCACAGCAGCCGCTCCACTTCTTGCTCGCCGACGACCCTGGCGCCGGCAAGACCGTCATGTCGGGGCTCTACATCCGTGAGCTGCTCCTGCGCGGCGACCTGGCTCGATGCCTCATCATCGCTCCTGGGAGCCTCGTTGAGCAGTGGCAAGAGGAGCTCTACGACAAATTTGACCTCCGCTTCGACATCTTGAGTCGTGACATGGTTGAGGATTCCCGTTCGGGTAACCCGTTTTTGGAACGGAACCTGTTGATCGCCCGCCTCGACCAGCTCTCGAGGAGCGAGGAGTTGAAGGCGAAGCTCAACGTCTCCGACTGGGACCTGATCGTCGTCGATGAGGCGCACAAGATGTCCGCCCATCTCTACGGAGACGAAGTCAAGAAGACCCAGCGATACGTCTTGGGCGAGCTCATTCGAGACCGGACCCGGAACCTCTTGCTGCTGACCGCGACCCCGCACAACGGGAGCAACGACGATTTCTTGCTGTTCATGTCGCTGCTCGATCCGGACCAGTTTGCCGGCAAGCTCCGACACTCCCAGCAGGTGCCGGACTGCAAGGGCGTGATGCGCCGTTATGCCAAGGAGAACCTGCTCACGTTCGAGGGGAAGCGGCTCTTCCCCGAACGGCGGGCAACAACCGTGACCTACCCCCTCAGCGACGCCGAACAAGAACTCTATGACGAAGTGACGACCTACGTGCGCGAGGGCATGGGGCGCGCGCAAGCCATGGAAGAACACGGCGACCGGCGACGGGGCTTAGCGGTCGGCTTCGCGCTCGCTGCCCTTCAGCGTCGTTTAGCATCGTCACCCGAGGCGATCCTCCAGTCACTCCGGCGCCGCCGCGAGCGGCTTGCCGCACAGCTCGAGGCCGCCGAGCGGGCGATGCCGACCGGCCCTGATCTCGATCGACGGCTGAGCGATCCTGACGGGTTCGACGCCGATGACTTCGACGACGATGAGTTCGAGCGCCTCGAGGACGAGGCAATCGAGGGGGCAATGACCGCCGGGTCGATAGTGGAGCTCCGAGCCGAGATCGTCGACCTCCAAGGTCTTGAAGCTTCAGCAGCAAAGGTCCGTGCATCGGGCGAGGACCGCAAGTGGGTGGAGCTACGCTCGATCCTGCAGTCCGACGAGCTGCGCGGTGGGAACCCGCCCCGCAAGTTGATTGTGTTCACCGAACACAAGGACACTCTCAACTACCTCGTTGAGAGGATTAGAACGCTGCTGGGGCGACCCGAGGCTGTCGTCGCGATTCACGGTGGTGTCCATCGGGATGAACGGCGACGCATCCAAGCCGAGTTTCGCCACAACCCCCGCGTCCAAATCTTGGTCGCGACCGACGCTGCCGGCGAAGGCGTGAATCTCCAACGGGCCAACCTGATGGTCAACTACGACCTCCCGTGGAACCCCAACCGGATCGAGCAGCGCTTCGGCCGCATCCATCGCATTGGTCAGGGTGAGGTCTGCCACCTGTGGAATCTCATAGCCGAGGGCACGAGGGAGGGCATGGTCTTTCAACGGCTCTTCGAGAAGATCGACCAGCAACGCAAGGTCTACGGCGATCAGATCTACGACGTGCTCGGCGACGCCCAGATCAACCGGTCACTCCAGGACCTCCTCATCGAGGCAATCCGTTACGGCGAGCGACCTGACGTTCGCGCACGGGTTGACGAGGTCATCAACGCGGACATCGGCGCTCGCCTTATCTCGGTCCTCGAAGAGCGCGCCCTGTCCAGCGTCGGCTCCGAGCTCTCGAACAACGAGGCCATCCGCTATCAGATGGAGCTCGCCCAGGCCCGCAAGCTCCAGCCTGGCTTTGTTGAGGCTTTCTTCACCGCCGCACTGACCGACCTCGGTGGCCGTATCACCCCAAGAGAGCGCGGTCGCTTCGAGATCACGAGGGTCCCATCCGTTATCCGCAGCAAGGAGCGTGAGGCGACCGTCGGCGCACCACTCCAGAGTGCGTACGAACGAGTGACCTTCGATAAAGATCGCATCACGCTGGACGACCGCGAAGGTGGCGTCCGTGCAGAGTTGCTCGCGCCAGGCAACCCGCTCGTCAAAGCGGTCATTGAGACAGTGCTTGAGCGTTATGGCGCTACTCTCACGAGTGGATCGACACTCGTTGACGCGACGGATGACTCGATTATTCCGCGAGTCCTCATCTACCTTGAACACTCAGTGAGCGATGGGCGGATGACGGGGGGCAGGCGCCATGTTGTTTCGACCCGCTTCCAGTTCGTCGAAGTGGACCCCGATGACACCGTGTCAGATCCAGGGGCTGAGCCCTACCTCAACTACGAACCGCTCACCGAGGACCTCACAGGACGGCTCGCGGAAATAGACATCGACTGGACCGGACAGGGAATCGATGAGATTGCGCGGGGCTGGGCAACGGCCAACTTCGCGACGCCTCACTACCGCGAGATTGCTAGCGTCACCGCTGCCCGCGTCGATAAGACACGCCGTGCGGTGGAGGAGCGCCTCAACAGCGAGATCCGATACTGGGACCGCCGCGCCGCCGAACTCAAGCAACAGGAACTGCAGGGCAAGAAGCCGCAGCTCAACTCCGGCCGTGCTCGTCAACGCGCGGACGACTTAGAAGCTCGTAAGGCCAAGCGGTTCCGTGAACTCGATACCGAAGCCGATCTGGTGAACCAGGCACCCAGAGTGGTCGGGGCGGCCCTGATCCTTCCCCAAGGCTTCGTCGACCGACTGCTCAACAAATCAGTCGGTGAGGCAGTTGACCCAGAAATTGCGAAAGAGACCGACCGCCGAGCTATCGCTGCGGTGATGACAGCAGAACGCTCCATTGGACGAATTCCCGTCGAGCAAGCCCACAACAACCCCGGCTTCGACATCCTCTCAGAGAACCCCACGACCGGCATGGTCTTCCAAATCGAAGTGAAAGGGCACCGACCCGGAACCAAAGAGGTCAATGTCCATGCACGCCAAGTCCGCCAAGCTCAACAGAACCCGGAGCGCTTTCGTCTGGCTATTGTCCTGGTACCAAATGAAGCCGGCAAGGTGCCTTCGGTCTCCTACTTCGTCCGACCGTTCGAAGGCTACGACTTACACTTCGCTCAGACTTACGTCCCATTGAGCGTCGCAGGACTTGCGCCCCACGCATTGGAGCCACAGTGATCTACAAGAAGAAACTGATTGAGGTGGCACTCCCCTTGGCCGTGATCAATGCGGAGTCTGCACGAGAGAAGTCCATCAGACATGGACATCCTTCGACCCTTCACTTGTGGTGGGCTCGCCGGCCACTGGCCGCCGCCCGGGCCGTTCTCTGGGCCTCACTCGTTGATGACCCTTCGGCCCATCCAGAGTGGTTCCCCACAGAAGAAGACCAACTGGTTGAACGCAAGCGTCTCTTCGACATCCTGGAGCGACTCGTGCCATGGGAGGCGTCCAACGATCCCCGAATCATCGTGGAGGCCCGGGCTGAGATCGAACGATCATGCGACGGCGATCTCCCTAAGGTGCTCGACCCCTTCGGTGGCGGAGGCGCCATCCCCCTTGAGGCGATGCGACTCGGACTGCCGACCTACACTGGGGACCTCAACCCTGTTGCTGTCCTTATTCAACGAGCCATGCTCGAAATCCCCGGTCGGTTCAAAGATAGGCCGTCCATCGCACCAGGAACGCGAAATAGGCAGGGTGTCGGCACGCGCGGTCTGGCCAAAGATGTCGAAGCATACGGCAAGTGGATGCTTGATGAAGCTCAACGTCGCATCGGACATCTCTACCCTTCGGGCCATCTCAGTGACGGAACTTCCGCTACCCCTATCGCTTGGATCTGGGCACGTACCGTCAAGTCACCTGATCCGTCCTGGCCGGGTAACGTTCCGCTGGTGCGGTCTTGGGTGTTATCGAAGCGGCCGGGCAAGCCAATTGTATGGATCAACCCCATCGTCGATAGGGAGTCCAAGACCATCACGTACGAAGTGCGCACTGGCGGCACACCGCCAAGTCAGACCGTCGAACGAGGGAATGGTACTTGCCTCGCGACTGGCGCTTCAATCCCCGGTGACTACATCAAAGAAGAGGCGATGGCCGGACGCATGAGTGCTGTCTTGCTTGCGGTAGTAGCAGAGGGACCATCGGGACGTGCTTACTGTGATCCAACTTCGACAGAAGATGTCGTGGTCCCTGCGCCAGAATGGAAGCCCACGGGTACGATTCCACGTCATCTCTCTGGCGGAACCTGCGCGGTATACGGACTTGATGACTGGTCGAAGCTGTTCACTCCGCGTCAGCTCACGGCTCTAACGACGTTCTCAGAACTTCTGACCGATGTGAGGGGCGTCATTGAGCAAGACGCCAAGCAAATGGGTCTCGCTGACGACAATCTTCGCTTGCGCGATGGCGGCGCTGGGGCTACCGCATACGCGGATGCAGTGATCACTTACCTCTCATTTGTCGTCGACAAGTGCGCTGACTATTGGTCGAGTATTTGTTCTTGGCACAACACTCGAGAGTTGATCCGCAACACTTTTGGGCGACAAGCCATCCCCATGACTTGGGACTTCGCTGAGACCAATCCCTTCTCGGCCTCAACCGGCAACTGGATGGCCATGGTCGCCTGGGAGGCCAAAGCAGTGGAGCATCTTTCGCCGATGACGACCGCAGAAGGTCACACTGCTCAACGAGATGCTCGAGCGCGAATTAGAGAGGTCGGAAGATGCCTGATTTCGACTGATCCTCCCTACTACGACAACATCTCATACGCCGACCTCTCCGACTTCTTTTACGTTTGGCTGCGTCGAAACCTTCGTGATGTTTGGCCTGATGAGTGTGCAACACTGCTCACCCCTAAGGCAGAAGAACTTATAGCGAATCCCAGCAGAGCCGGCTCGAGGCAAGCCGCCAACGATCACTTTGAGCATGGTATGGAGGCGGTCTTCCGAGAGGCTGCAGCAAACGCAGATCCGCGGTTTCCAGCAACGGTCTTTTACGCCTTCAAGGCTACCGAGTCGACGACTGACGGAGTCGCTTCGACCGGCTGGGAAACGTTCCTTCATGGACTGCTGGAGGCTGGCTATGCAATCACCGCAACTTGGCCAATCCGCACAGAACTCAGTAACCGCATGATCGCCTCCGGCACCAACGCACTTGCCTCCTCAATCGTGCTCGCTTGTCGACCTCGTGAGGTCAGCGCTCCGATGGCTTCTCGCGGAGACTTCATTGGCGCATTGAAAAAGGAGCTGGAACCCGCAGTGCGCATCCTCCAGCAAGAGAACATCGCGCCCGTTGACCTTGCCCAATCGGCAATGGGTCCTGGTATTTCGATCTATTCCCGATACGCTCGCATCGTCGAGGCAGACGGCTCGACAATGACGATTCGTTCTGCATTGGGACTCATCAATGACGCTCTCTCAGAAGTCCTGGGCGGTGAAGAATCGGAGTTCGATCCTGACACTCGCTTCGCCCTCACCTGGTTCGAACAGTTCGGCCATAACCACGGGAATTTCGGTGACGCAGACCTCTTGGCGCGCGCCAAGAACACCACCGTTGACGGTGTTGCTGAAGCAGGAATCGTTGTCAGTCGAGACGGTAACGTTCGTCTCGTTGAACGAGTTGATCTACCTGCGGACTGGGACCCGTCAACCGACCGACGGTTCACAGTATGGGAGGCGACTCAGTACCTTATTCGCGCGCTCGACTCATCTGAAACGGAAGCCGCGGCACTGCTTGCGCGCCTGGGGACAGGCGTCGGCGATCGGGCCCGCCAACTTGCCTATTTGCTCTACGGCATCTGCGACAAGAAGCGATGGGCAGATGAGGCGGGCTACTACAACATGCTGGTCACGGCTTGGCCCGAACTCGTCCGGCTCGCCGGCACAAGTCCGCCGCCGCCAGGTGAAGAGCGGTTGTTCTGATGAAGGTTTCAGCGGAATGGGCCGCTTAGATGAGTGAGGTTGGTAGGTCATGGTGATGCCCCACAACGAACGAGTGGGCCGTGCTCTTGACGCAGTTCGCGACGGGCTCCGCCCCTTGTGTGAGCTTGCTTGGGAGGCCCATTATGGGACCGACTGGCTGTCCGTAATTCACGGTCGAGACAAGAGTGCGGCCGGGGTGGCCGATCCGAATGATCTGATCTTCCTGCTCAAGGGTATGCAGAACTCCTGGCAAGAGGTATGGCGTCAACACATGGGCCAAGCTGAACGCGCCTACGTGGGCGAACTCCGTGATGGAAGAAACTCCTGGGCGCACCAGAATCAATTCAGTTCAGACGACGTCTATCGGCTTCTTGACACCGCCGAGCGCTTGTTGCAGGCGGTGAGTGCTCGTGACCAGATCCAGATCGTTCAGCAACTCAAGCGCGACCTGCAGCGCCAGGTCTTCGACGAGCAAGGACGGTCCGAAAGGCGCAAGACCGCAGCCAAGCCGACCGAAGGCGAGCCGCTCAAGGGGCTCGCCCCATGGCGCGATGTGATCACACCCCACGCCGACGTCGCCAGCGGTCGGTTCGAGCAGGCAGAATTCGCCGCAGACCTCTTCCAGGTGGCAACCAACAACGCCGACGCCGAATACCAAGACCCAGTGGCTTTCTTCGGTCGCACATACCTCACTCACGGCCTTCGACAACTCCTGACTGGGGCCGCCCGTCGCCTGTCGGGCCACGGGGGCGATCCGGTGGTGGACCTCCAGACGAACTTCGGTGGTGGCAAGACTCACTCGATGATCGCTCTGTACCACCTCGCTTCGGGCATCTCGGCGGCCGAACTCCCCGGGATCGGCGAACTGCTCGCCGAAGAAGGGGTTGAGTTGCCTACATCGATTGCGCGAGCAGTAGTTGTCGGTCAGTTCCTATCCCCTGCGTCTCTCAACTCCAAGGGTGACGGCATCGAGACGCGAACGATCTGGGGTGAGATCGCGTACCAACTCGCCGGCGCTGAGGGGTACCGCCTCGTTGAAGCCGATGACCGTGCCGGCACGAACCCCGGCGAGAAGCTCATTGAACTGTTTCGACTCGCAGGTCCATCGATCATCCTGATCGACGAGTGGGTCGCCTACGCCCGTCAGTTGCCCGCCAACGAGAATGAACCTGCGTTAGTCGGTGGTCACTTCGATACGCAGTTCACTTTCGCACAGACTTTGACCGAGGCAGCTGCGGCGGTGCCGAATGTGGTGGTCCTGGTTTCGATTCCAGCGAGCGACATCGAGGTGGGTGGAGAGCGCGGTCGGGATGCCCTCGTTCGGCTCAGCAACGTCGTGCGCCGCAAGTCGGCACAGTGGAAACCGGCGGAGGATGACGAGAGCTTCGAGATCGTGCGCCGCAGGCTCTTCGAGCCGATGAACGCCGACAACGCGAGGGTACGCGATGGCGTGATTCGTGCGTTCTGTGATCTCTACCGAGAGCGCAGCGCCGACTTCCCCTCGGAGACTTCTGAGGCGGACTACCGCCGTCGGATGGAGCTTTCCTACCCGATTCATCCAGAACTCTTTGACCGCCTTTACAAGGACTGGTCATCCCTCGACCGCTTTCAACGGACACGCGGTGTGCTTCGTCTCATGGCGACGGTCATCTCCGTTCTCTGGCAGCGAGGCGACCAGAGCCTGCTCATCATGCCGGGTACAATCCCGATGGACGATCCACGAGTGAACTCTGAACTCACAAAGTATCTCGAGGACGGCTGGGATCCTGTCATCCGTGCCGATATCGATGGTCCGACCGCAACACCCTTGCGTCTTGACCAAGAGAATACCAACCTCGGTCGATACTCGGCTGCCCGCCGTGTCGCCCGCGCCGTCTACCTGGCGTCCGCACCTCGAGAAGAGACCCGACGCGGCATTGACGTAAAACTGATTACCTTGGGCGTCACCCAGCCAGGGGAAAATCCGGGAACGTTCAATGACGCGCTTCGTCGCCTTTCCGGAGAGGCTACGTACCTCTACGTCGACGGCTCACAGTACTGGTTCTCCCTCCGAGCCAACATCACTCGAATGGCGGCTGATCGAGCGGCGTCGAACTTCAGTGACGACAACGCCGACGATGAGATCAAGCGAAGGATTCAAGCAATTCGCTCCGGTGCCCCCTTCACTGCGATTCATGCATTCCCCGACGGCCCCGGCGACGTCACTGACGATGACGATGGAGTGCACCTCGTCGTGCTGCCACTGACTGCGCAGCACGTTCCCAATGCCGAAACATCACCCGCGACGGTGATGGCCGAGAACATCCTCGCCCAGCGCAACGCAGGACCGCGGCTGAATCGCAACCTCCTGGTCTTCGTTGCCCCGTCCGAGACTCGTCTCACAGAATTGCGCTCAGCTGCTCGACAGTTCCTCGCGTGGCAATCCATCGAGGTCGACCGCCGCAATGAACGACTCGATCTAACGATGAGTGACGATGCCCAAGCTCGCTCGAAGGTGGCCGAGACCAATGACACGGTAAACCAACGGATCCTTGAAACCTTCGTTCACGTACTCGTGCCTGAACAAGACCCGGGGACACGCGAAGTGCGATGGCACCAAACCAAGCCGGCCACCGCGGGAACCCTCCCCGAGCGGATCGCTAAGAAACTCAACAGCGAAGAGCGACTCATCACTGCCTACGGGGGGACGAGGGTGCGGATGGACCTCGACCGGATTCCATTGTGGACAGAGCGTGGCGACATCAGCGTGGACGCGCTCTGGAAGGCCTACTGCCAGTTCCCCTATCTCCCGAGATTGGCGTCGTACGACGTGCTTGCCAAAGCCATCGGCGATGGAACCTCCAAGCTGGACTGGGAAAACGATTCCTTCGCTTACGCCGACGGTCACGACGGCAATCGATGGGTCGGTCTCGCTGTCGCTCGAATCGTCGATGCCCGCCGCAGTGGCGTCGTGGTGTCGGCCCCCGTCGCCGCTACCCAGATCGAGGTTGATCGAGGAACCAACTCCAGCGCTGCCGATGAGCGCGCGAGCGAGTCCCCGCAAACGACGCCAAGCGGCAATGGCAGTTCAGCGACGTCGGCGCGCTCGCCCGCGAGTGCAACTGGCGCCGAACCAACGAGGTTCTACGGCCAGTTCTCGCTCGATAGTGTCCGAGCCATCCGTCAACTTGAGGAAATCCTTGACAACATCGTCACCCACCTGAGCGGCGCTCCAGATTCGTCAATCTCTCTTACTCTCGAAGTGAACGCCTCCTCAGGAGGCTTTGACGACCGAAGTAGGCGAGTCGTCAAGGAGAACGCCACCCAGTTGGGCGCTGTTGCCTCCGAATTCGAGTAGCGGTTTTAACAAGGTTGAAGTCTGCTATCGACGAGACCAGGGTTGAGTAGCTGACGAAGCCTCGACCAGACTATTGAGGCACCGGATACCGGTGTGAAGATTCTTGGTTAGTTGAAGGCGTTGTTTGCGATTGGCTTATGGGCTCGGCTAAAGGTCAAGTTCGAAATCTTGATTGGGTGACTTAAAGAGGCCTTCGCTGGAAAACACGTATGCAGTCTTCGTCGGTGCTGTGTCAACCGCAGTGAGTGCGTGGGCTCTCTGAGCAGCACCAAGTACACGCCTTCGCTGAGTCTCTTGTTCGTGGCTAACAAATGCGTCGTCGATAATGGTGTCAGGGTTGTCAATACTCCAGCATTCGATGTAGGTCGCGCCAGTCGCAACTTCTAATACCCACCGCTCGTAGAGTTCCCTTGACGCGGGAGCTTCGCCGAAGTCCTGTACCCAGGCGCCACCGCGTTCAATAGCGATCGTTGCGAGTTCGTGCGCTCGCAGTTCGATGGCGTCGGCGCGATCATTTAGTGCGGACAGGATGTCCGGGTCGGCAATTCCACTGGGACGCAGGAAGATTCCGGCGACCAGTTCGTTAGCAGGTGGGCTGGGGTAGCCGACGCCGGTCACGTAACGATCGACGCGGTAGTGCAGGACGCTGGCGACGTCGTCGGCATCCCCGAACGAACGACCTGTGACCAGCATCGCCAGTTCGGTGTCAACGTCGAAACCGCGGTTCTCCGCGTCACGCAACTGGGCGAGCAGTGCTCCGTACGCGGGGGAGGCCTTGGCCTGGGAGAGTTCGGTGTCGTTAAGTCCCGACTCACTAAGCACCTCATCCCAGCGTGGGCCTTCAGCCATTGAGACGATAGTGTCATATTCGGCGACGAGCGCGGCGATGGACTGGGTCTGGGACTGGCGAATCATGTCGGTGGCGGACACGTCGGCACCCTCGTGGCGAAGCACATCGGCGAGTACATCGAGAGCGCTCGGGACTTCGGTCAGTCCATCGTGACCGGTGTCGGGATCGGGGTCGTAGTGCGTGTCGATGTAGAGATGGTTGGATTCTGATCCTCGCGTCAGGGCTACGTACAGCACTTCACGAGTGGTGGTCGGGCTCACGAACGCGTGCGCGGTGTCTACGGTACGCCCCTGCGCGCGGTGTACCGTCGTGGCGTAGGCCAGTTCGACGTTCTCGGCGACGTACGTGGCCGGTAAGTTGACCGATCCTTGTCCATCCACTCGAGTAACGGTCATTGAACCATCTGGATGCGTCGCGGAGACAGTCCACACGTCGCCGTTCTTGACCCAGCCCGTTTCTGTTTTTAATCGTCGGTTATTCTCACGCGTCACGACGAGATCGTTGACGCCGGCGGTCATGGCTCCGGCAAGGTCAACTCCTTCGTGGACAACGGCGCCACTGGCGACACGCTCGACACGAGCGCGAGCGTTGAGCTCGTTGACAGTCGCGCTATCGCTCGCAAGCATTAATGAGTGCAAGCCTCGTTCGCCGTCGGCCTTCCACGAGTCGTAAATTGCATCAAGCATCTCGTCGCGAGTTCCGTCAGCGATCCGCTCGTGAGTCGCGTACGCGCCAAGGGCTGAGTTCGCTCCATTACGGATGCCGAGGCTGGCTTCTTTCTCCCACGCGGCGCTGAATCGGCGAACGTCCGCCAGCGTGGGTGCTTTGTCACCCCGGTCACGCACGAGGGTGCGAAACATTCCTCCGGCGTCCACGCTGGAGAGTTGCGCCCCGTCACCGACGAGGACGACCTTGGCCCGCGCGTCGAGGGCGGCCGACATGAGTTCATCGAGTGCGAACGTGGAGGCGAGACTTGCCTCGTCAACCACAATGAGTTGACCCGCGCGAAGTGTCCAGCGTGCGAGTGCCTCTTCGCGACTGGCGATGCTCGCGAGCAGACGAGGACTCGGTGCGCGACCGGCCTGTTCGATTAGGCGCACCTTCTCACGTAACTCCTCGATTTCGCGGGTGCGTTGGCCGTGTTGGCGGTGCTCGTAGAGCCACTTGGCGAGATTGTCGGTGTCGATGCCCATGTCGTCACCCAGGACTTCGGCCGCCGCAGCAGAGGGTGCGAGTCCGGTGACCGAACCGGCGCCGTGCTCCGCGTTCCACGCGGTGCGGAGCCCCGCCATTGCGGTGGACTTTCCCGTGCCCGCCGGTCCCACCAGAAGATCGAGGGCATAACCCGAGGTCGTGATCTGCTCGACGGCGAGAGCCTGGGCGATTGAGAGCGTGAAAGTCTTGCCAGGTAGTGGTTGCTTGGTGATGTTTGCCACGGTGGCGAGAGGCACCACGGCGGCGTCAGTGCGTTGGCCGGCGTCGAGCAGTCGCGCCTCGGCGTCGAGCAGTGTCGTGGTCGTGTAGATCCAGTTGCCAGTGGCTCGAAACTTCGACGTTCCGTCGGCGCGAAGCAGGAAGCGTGGTGTGTGGTGCAGGTCGGGCGTGGTGATGAGGAGCGCCTGGGAAACGGCGAGGTCGGTCGCCTGGGTGGCGGTAAGAATCCTCTCGGTCGGCGCGGTGAAGCGGACTCCCTGCATCTGGCGAAAGACTTCCGCCTGGACGTTGGCGCGAGAGAATGTCGGACGCTTCGAACTCACGATCTCTAAGGCTGTGGTGGCGATATCGAGCAAGATCTCGTCCTCGAACTCACCACTAGTGAAGGCGGGCACGTCGCGGCCACCGAGTTCGTGAACCCAGGCCGTGGGCTCATTGTCGAGGTAAGGCGTGGCTCGGGCGGTCCACTCGTTCGTTAGATCACCGAGACCGACTCCCTTCTTCGCTCGACGGGTGGAGAGGGTCGCTGTTTGGCGTAGCTTGAGCACTTCGACGTCGGTGGGAGCGCGGTGGTGATCCTCCTCGAACTGGGTGATCAGCCGATCTTTGGCGTCGAGAATGGCGATCGTACGGGTGGAGAATTCGTCCATGAGACGCTGCGACACGCCAGCGACTTCCCACTTCGGAGCGGGGCTCGAACGTCGAGCGTGCGGCTCCCAGCCCCAGCCGAGTTCGGCGGTGAGCAGGTCCGAAAGCACGCCTTGGTGCATCTCGGAGAGCATCACCGTGGAGGCGAAGAGTCCCCGGCTGTCGAGAGTCCGCCAGGCACCGTCATCCTTGGCTTGAACCCGGTTGAGGACGACCACGTGATCGTGCAACTGGGGATCGCCGCCGCGAGAATCGAAGTGGGTGAAACTCGCCGCGACGACTCCCACGATGCCCTCTTCTACGCATCCTTGTTTACCCGATCGAGAGTGAAAGATCTCGCTCTCTGCGTAGGAGAGGACTTCGGCGATGGCTTCCTGGTGGCACCGGTAAATGACTTCGCGAGTCTTCTTGTCGGCCAATGCCCAGGTCGTCGATACGCTCTTGGAGGGACTGAACGTCAGGTCGAAACCGCCCACCGCTTTCTTGCTCGGGGCCCTACCGAGCACCTCACCAGTGATCGGATCAGCGCAGTCCTGGAGCATTCGCTGGAGGTTCTCCGCCGTGACCGACTGTCCGACTTCCACGCCTTCATTGTTGTTGAGACCGACCAGTCCGGCGCCGAGAAAGACACCCGGGGGAGTGCCGGTTTCGCTGTAGTAGCGGACCAGATCGGACTTGTTCGCCCCCTCTGGACCGTCGCCAATGGCGATGGATTTGAGAAGGTACTTGTAGCCCGCTCCGATGCTGAGGCGTCGAATCGTCATCATGTCGTTGGTAGCCCCATGCGTCACAACGGTTGCATCAGATGCAACAAAAGACCCGGTTTTTCCTCTTGTGCCAGACGTGTGACGCAAAGTCGTAGAAGAAGTCATGGTGCGCTGAAAGGCAGCAATGAGAGGAACAGGAGGTACATACGCAGGAATGGGTTGAGGCAAGTGAGTGCAGTTGACGGAGATGGGGAGGCAAGAGAATGCTGTTGTTTGAGAGTCGGGGTAGGCTGGCTTTGGGGCATTTCGGGTTTCGGGAGTGAATGTCGATCCCAATTACAATTGCTTTATGACTCCTTCTAATCCTCGTCGTGGTTTGGTGCTTGCTCTAATTGCTTCCTTGGCGATATCTTTTGTTGGGCAAGCTGCCGCAGGCGGGGATTCTTTGGTGTCTCATGGTTACGGCATTAGCAATGTCGTGGAGGTCGGACCGGGACCCTTAGTCAGCGTCAGTTGCGCTTCAGCCACCAATTGCACCGCAATCGGTGTTGGAACCTCTCAGAGTTTCAGGGTATTGGAGGTTAATGGAAGATGGGGGACACCAAAGAGTTTCTCGGCACCGTTTTCTGAGAGCCTCCAAAGTGTCAGCTGTCCTTCGGTGGGTAATTGCAGCGCTGTGGGCTATGTGGGAACCGATGGTGTTGGGGTTGGTGTTATGCATCAGCCAGTTGTGGCTTCTGAGGTGAATGGAATTTGGGGCCCCGTCACAAAACTGGGTGTTGATGGAGTAGGCAACCTCTCGTCTGTTGATTGTTCGTCAGTTGGTAACTGCGTTGCGGTGGGGTTCAATCCGGTTGGTCTTACCCTTAGTGACAGCGCTGTCTACTCGATTGAAGAAAATGGAGTGTGGGGTCCTGTCGTTCGTATTGGTGGTGTGGGAAACGGCGGCCTCGATAGTGTGAGCTGCGTCACTTCGGGCAACTGCCTAGCAATCGGTGGGTCGACAGAGGGCTCGAAGTCCTTACCGATGTATTCCGTTGAGAGGGATCGGAAATGGAGTCCTTTGAATGAAGTCGTCTCAAGCGGTGCAATCGGACTTGCAGGAGTGAGTTGCACTGCCTCAGGTGAATGCGTTGCGGTTGGGGGTTCATTGAATGGCGGACCAATCGAGTTGTCGTTCGTGCGTGGACGTTGGGGCCCGATTCAGAGGTCAATTTCACCTGTAGCTGATTCAATATTCTCTGAAGTCAGTTGCACTCAGGTTGGAAATTGCGTCGCGGTGGGCACTGCCGGGAGCCTTTATGACGCAGGTATTTACGCAATCCAAAATGGCGGGAGATGGGGCAAGGTCAACATCGTCCGCCTGCCAAATTCTGGTCTTCTATTACAAAGCGTGAGTTGCCCAGTTCCTGATTACTGTAGTTCTGTCGGTTGGGCATTCAAGCCAAAATCAACTCTTCAACTTGGGGTCGCTTCGGTGATCAAGTCTTTCTAGATGTTGTCTGCTACAGATACCAGGTCAAATTTGAGGGACTCCTCGGGTTCCCGTGGGTCACTTGATGCCCTGATCGAGGAGCATCATCCTCGAAAGGCCAGTCCCCACTTGGGTCGATGGTCGTGGTGTAAAGCGTTGAGTCCTCATCAAATGGCGCGCACATAGTTCTCGTAGTTTCGGAAGCGATCAAACAGCCGAAACAGGAGGGACTACATGCGCGCCACCACTGCATTTAATCGCATCATCGCCATTGACGGTGTCGTCGTTGAAGGCGTGAGCTTCACGCCCGAAGGAGTGGTGGTGAAGATTCGCCGGCGAAAGCGTGTCCACCAGTGTCCCTGCGGCTTTTCCACCAAGGTGCACTACGACCGCTCGACGCGACGTTGGCGTCACCTTGACCTGGGCTCGGCCAAGTGCTTCCTCGAAGCCGAGATCTGTCGGATCAACTGCCCCAAGTGTCAACGCGTCGACCGAGGACGTGCCCTGGGCCCGACCGGGTGCTCGTCACACGAACGCTCTTTGTTCAGTGGTGGCGTGGCTCGCTCAGCGAACTGACAAGACCACCATCACCAGATTGCTGCGCGTCAGCTGGGAGGCCGTGGCCTCGATCGTCACCGACGTGGTGGGTGAACTACTCGACGAGAGTCGTTTCAAGGGACTCACCCGCATTGGCGTCGACGAGGTCTCTTATCGCAAGGGTCACCGCTATCTCACCGTCGTTGCCGACCACGATCAGCAGGGTCGAGCCGTCTGGGCCCACGAGGGCAAGAACGCCGCCACCCTCATGGCCTTCTTCGATGAGTTGGGCCCCGAGCGAGTGGCGAAACTTGAAGCCATCAGCCTCGATATGGGGCTCGCCTTCGAGAAGGCCACCACTGAGAAAGCGCCCCACGTTCGCCAGTGCGTCGATCCCTTGCACCTCATAAAAATGGCCAACGAGGGAATCGATAAGGCCCGGCGATGGTCCTGGAACGAGGAGCGTCGTCGAGTTCCACCTCCTGAACCTCGGGGTCGGCCAAGGAACGACGCACCACCTCGAGCGCGTGACGAACCGCGCTGGGTGAAGCACTCTCGCTGGGCCCTGTTAAAGGACCCTGCCAACTTGAGTGACGATCAGCTCCGCGTGCTCAACGAGATCCGAAAGCACAACTCGGTGCTCTATCGCAGTTGGCAACTGAAAGAGGGACTGCGCGACCTCTTTCGCCTAGCCAACCCCGCCGACGCGCCCGCGCACCTCGAGTGGTGGCTGCGTTGGGCCAGTCGTTCTCGCATCCCGGCCTTCGTGAAGTTGGCCACGACCGTCCGCAAGAATCGCGAGAGAATCCTGGCGGCAGTTGAGTTGAATCTCTCGAACTCCAAGCTCGAGGGACTCAACTCCAAGATCCGACTTATCAACCACCGCGGTTACGGACACCACTCCGCCGAGGCCGTCATTGCCATGGTCTATCTGTGCTGTGGTGGACTCACCATCGAACTACCAACGACGAGTTTCGCCTGATGCTCAGAATTCACCCACACAAACCCGAGGAGAACCAAATTTGAAATGACATTTCTGGTCGCGGCCGCCCGAACGGAACCAGGCAACGGAAGCGAGACCTAATCATTCGCGGGTCTGAAGTTGGTCCTTTAGGCACACGTTTTCACTTAGATCGGAAGATTGATTGACTCAAGACATCGGATTCTCCTCGTATTTCGAGGCGCCTATTTCTTCAGTAGAGAAGTGTCGCAGCGATGTCCTACGTCTGTTGTGAAGTTCAACTCTGCACGACTTACGGAATAGGGACGTGAAGAATATTGACCGTGCCGATTCAGTCGCAGCATGTAGGTGTGCTCAAACTCGCTGATGCACTAGTAGTTGACCAAGAGAAAGTGATTGGGACTAATAGGGCAAAGACTAGATTGACTGCTGCCAAAAGAGGGCAGTTGAGGCAAATACGTCTTGTCCTGCCCCCGCTTTTCGGTCTACTCTCAGGGGTCAATGGCCGGACCCCGAAAACTAAGCCACTAACTCTGCGAGTCGTTGCTGGTTCCTGAACTTCCAGGTCTCGGCGAACTTGACCGGCGTGAGCCGACGAAGTGCGCTGTGGGTTCTCTCGTGATTGTATTCGTATCGCCAGTCACCGATGAGCACCTTTGCCTCGTAGAGACTGTCAAACTGCTGGCCGTTCAGGAACTCGTCACGGAGTCGTGCATTGAATGACTCGACCCATCCATTTTGCC
>DATCEX010000006.1:0-6181 GCA_036509795.1 Acidimicrobiales bacterium | reverse complement strand
GACCGTGGTGGAGCGCAACCTCGACCGGATCACCATCGCCGTCGCGCTGTTGTTCACGTTCGCCACGCTGGCGCTCGATCTACGCCTGCAGTAACGACCATGCGGTGGCGTCGAAGCTGGCGCTCGCTGGTGATCTCCTTTTTGGCCCTCGTCGGCTTCGTGGCGTCCGTGATTCCCATCACGAACTCGGGAGCCCTGCCGTACACGACGGCGAACGAGAACGCCCACACGGTGGTGCTCTCACTGCCGGGACCCTTTAACGGCTGTTCGTACCTCGACGACAGTGTCACGCCGACGACGGCGGCGATCCTCGACCTGATCCGTCCCTCAGCCTTCGTCACCAACGCGAACGGCACGCTGGTCGGTCAAAACGGACCTATCTCCTCGGCGGAACTGACTTCGCTGCAGCCAGAGACGGTGCGTTACACGATCAGTCCCAATCAAACGTGGAGCAACTCGATGGTCTTCAACGGCCACGACTTCGTGAGTTGGTGGAACCGCGCGAAGGTTCTCGCGAGCGAGACCAGTGACGGGTATCGCGCGATCAAGTCGCTCAGCGTCTCCAAGAACGGTCTCATCGTGACGGCCGTCTTCAAGACGCCCTACGCCGACTGGAACCTGTTGTTTCGAGACGTCGAGGCGCCGGGACCGGCCAAGAGTTGCGCGATCAGCAATCTCGTCAACCTTCCGTCGCTCGGTGCCTACATCGTGAAAAGCGCCTCCGCGAGTCGGATCGTGTTGAACATGAACCCCACGTGGCCTCTCAACACCAACCGGTTCGGACGCGTGGTCATCACGGATTCGCAAGCGCTCCCAAAGACACCCCACGACATCTGGGCGGACTACTCCCTGACCGTCAACAGTGGGACCCTGCTGTCGGTCAGTTCGCGTCCGACGCTCGTCAGTCGCATCTCCTCGTCGAGCAACATCGAAGAGATGACCTTCGCGCCCGCCGAAGCGTACGTCAACCAGCTCGTCATCCGCGAAGCGCTGAGTTGGGCCGTTCAGCGTCAGTCCATGATCGACACACTCTTTGGCTCGGTGACGTTCTCGCCGTCGGTGGCGGCGTCGGCCGTCTATTCCCAGGGCCAGAGCCAGTATCCCGGGACAGCGGGATCGAACCCAACGGGCCAAGCGACGACGACGACCATTCTCGGAGGCCCCACCGACGGAGTGAGTGATTGCGTGACGTGCGCAATCGACACTTTGAAGGAGAGCGGCTTTCAGCGGACTTCGTCGGGTTGGGTGAGAGGCACGGGCCGTGTGCTCTCGATTCGCGTAGCCGTCGGACCAAGCGCCCTCGATCACGCGGTCGCGGCACTCGTGAAGAAGGACTGGGCGAGCATCGCAATTCCGGCGACGTTGGTCGACGTCAACAGCGAGACACGGGCGGCGAACGCGGCCGCGACGAGCATCGCCGACGTGGCGATCTTCTCGCGTCCGACGCTTACGTCGCCTTCGTACACCGCGCGCTCGTGGACCGGCCCGGCGTATCCAGACACGTACCCGAGCGGCGACCGATCGGCGACGGTGACGTCGCTCTTCCATCAGGCGTCGGCGATCTTCAATCCGGTTACGGCGTCGGCCACGTGGTTGCGACTTGACCAAACCGTGTTGAGCGACTACTGGATTCGACCGCTTTTCACGCCACCTTCTCTCGTCGTGTGGTCGAGTTCACTCGTCACGGTGCAAAGTAGTTTCACCGTGACGGGATTCGTCGATCAATTGCCCTCTTGGTCCATCGCACCACCAATCACTGGCAGTTAGTTTTACGAACGATTCGACGAGTGCGATAGAGTGGAGGCCGCGTCGGAGTGGCGGAATAGGCAGACGCGCCAGCTTGAGGGGCTGGTGCCCTTAGGGGCGTGTGGGTTCAAGTCCCGTCTCCGACACGACAGAAGTGCTACCAGGGCGCAGTCCGACCTCTTCGGGCATCACGATTATTGGTGGCGCGCCAGCAACTTGCACGGTGATTCGGTCTGGGTAAATCCGAACTTCGTCAACGAGGTCTTGCACCAGAATCTTTCGTTCGGCGTTATTCGCCTCAGCCCAAATTGCGTCAATGTCGAGATCGTTCAAGAGCCCCGCGAGACGGTCGAAACGGCTGATCGCTTCACTGACTACGGATTCTTGTCGTTCTAGGTCGTTCAACTGGGACTCGAGCGTCGCCATTTGTGCACGGAGAACCGCTTGCTTCTCTGCAAAGAAGTCGGCATTTACTTGGTTCTTCACGTACAGGTCGAAGAGTTTCTGTTCTGAGGCGCGAGTGGCAGTAAGTGTCGCGATGATTGCAGGAACCTTCGGGCCCACGTCCTGACGTTCAGCACCCAACTGCTCGCAGATCGCCGCCTGAAGGCCCTTGTCTTCTCGCAGGAACCGTAAACCAACGACGACAGCGCGGTGGAGTCCATGAGCGGACCGCCCGGACTGTTTACATCCCTCGCCGCGGTGCCAACACTTGTAGATCGGCTGACTGCGATCGTTGTACTTCACGTGGGCCGCCTGACCACAGAGGCCACAGCGAACGCGACCTGAGAGTAGGTCTTTGCCACGTCGCCGTCCTTGTTGGTGAGGCCGCTGCGCGGCGTTGAACTGCTCCAAAGTGACTAGGGGGGCATGGATGCCCGCGCACCAGTTGCCTGACAACAACACCTCGCCGAGGTACACGCGATTCTCACAAATATGACGCGCGGTGGAGTATTTCAGTCCGACCTCTTCAGCGATTATTGGGTAACTAGCGCCGCTCGCGCGCAACTCGAAGACGCGCTGAACGAGTGGGGCTGAGGTATTAACCATCAAGTAGCCGTTGATCATGTCGTAGCCGGTCGGTGATCGGTTGAGCCAGCGTCCCTGTTCGTGCGCTTGACGCTGACCCATCAGCGTGTTCTCGATGAGGTGATCGCGCTGGTACTGCGCAAAGACGCCCTGCACGCCAATCTGCATGCGTCCTGACGCGCTCGCGAGGTCGAGATGACCTTCGTTGACGGAGTGCACCTTGACGCCGTGCTCATTAAAGAGTTTGACGAGTGTTGAAAAGTCGCCTTGGTCGCGACTGAGACGGTCCCAACTCCAAATGAGAAGATGCTCAACCTCACCGGCCCTGATCATGATGAGGAGTTCACGCATCTTGGGTCGATCGAGATTTTTCGCTGACCATCCTTCGTCGGAGAGGATCGTGACGGGACCGAAGTTCTTTAATCGCGCTAACTCTCGACATCGCTTGGCTTGCGCCTCTGGGGAGAAGTCCACCTGGTCTTCAGTCGATACCCGAACGTACGCCACGGTCTTACTCATCGTCTTCTCCCTCGTTGTCCTCACGCTGCGCGATCCGTACTTCGATTGCTATCAGAACTGACGCGGCGCGTGAGTAATCCCTCGGAACGTCAGAGTTGATGGGCGTCACCATCGCCAAGTCCTGACCGGTACGCGGGTCCAATCAGGGTCTTGGTTTGAGTCCCACGTCTGTAGCCGATACTGGCCGTCAGCGGGCAGCAGGTCGGCAATCAGCGCTTCTGCCTCTAACGGGTCACGCACCCACGTGCTCGAGATTTCTGGCGTGAATCCCTGAGCGATCTCGTAGCGATGGTTGCTACGTTCGACGTGCTCGGGTGACCAGTCCTTCTGTGAGTACTTGCAGCCGTATTGCGCCGCCCTACGAAGCGCTTCACGTGGCGTGCGACAAAGCCCCAATGGTTCACCGTGGGGACCTCGGTGGGACGAAGCGAAGTCGGTGACCCAGACGAAACCGTAACCCCACAGCAACTCAACAACTGAATGTGGCACGCGAAACGGAATGAACAGATTGACGTGCCAGCCGTGGCCTTCTGGGTGAAGCTCCGGCGAGTACCAGTACGGGAAGGGCGTGTCATCTCCCATTGAACGAAGACGCCGCGCGAAGTCAGAAACGAGTTTCATTACCGTTCGACGGTCCAACTGACTTTCGGCAAACGTCAACACCCACATGTAGCGAAGTTCGTTAGTGACGAAGTACCGGCGTGACCGCGATCCTGCGCGACCATTTGCAATCTTCCAATTATCCGCGAGCGTTTTTTCGCTCTGAGTCTCAGCGTTTGGGCTACGGGATCGCCTTGCAACTCCAGAAGTAATCAGGACGAGATTGGCCTCAGAGCAGTTCGGCCAGTGAGAGAACTTCCATCCAGTGCGCCGGAGTGATGGAGACGAGGGGCTAACGAGTTGTGTTCTTAAGTCAAGTAAAGAACGCCCGCCTTCGGCGACCGCTGGTGGCCTCGCATCGTGGGCGAGAGAGGTCCCATCAGGGAAAGGGTGG
Organism: Acidimicrobiales bacterium; assembly: GCA_036509795.1. Classification (GTDB taxonomy): domain Bacteria; phylum Actinomycetota; class Acidimicrobiia; order Acidimicrobiales; family RAAP-2; genus RAAP-2. The sequence continues at coordinate 1,893 of DATCEX010000006.1, read as the reverse complement.
GGTGAACTATTCGACATAAAAACCTGGCACTTAAAACGGTGACCATCGCCTATTGACGATGGATTCCGGTGACCTTGCGCCCTAAGTGCTTTAGTTAGTTTCTATTTTTAGTTAGTTAATTTGAATAGTTAGTAGTTATTTATTTATTTGCTGGCCCGGTCAAGGGAACTACATCAGTGTAAGTCATCGCGAAAAGGGGTGTCAAGAGGAATTTCGGGAATTGCCGGTTCTCACTTCGATCCAATGGTTTCTACTCGGAAGCCCGGGCGAATCATTCGGCGTCTTGGTCACCGGCCCCCGCGGTACCCGCCGGCGCCGCGCTCACGCGCGTCTTTGCGGCAGCTCCCGCTGCGTCCGCGACTCAAGTCAACCGGAATTGATGACGCGTGAAGTTTGTGGGGGCTGTGATACAGGCATCGCACCCCGGGTCGCAAGGGAACCGAGGATTAACTCGACTGGTCGTCGATGTGGCTGTCGAGCCACTGCGTGAGTTGCCCGTAAGTCGCGTCCATCTGGCCCGCCGCCGTCCCGAGACGCGCAAGGATGTCCGGCATCCCCTCGTTTTCGGCCAGTCGCTCAGCAAGTGGCGAGAGATCGTGGACTTTTCTGATGACGCTACCAACATTTATCAACTGCGCGTAGTGCCATTCGAATGCGCGCTGAGGGAGGGTCAACTTCTCTCGCCATGCGAACTGCTGGTCCGGCGCGTCGGTGAAACCCTCCGCGACCGTATCCACGAACTGCTTGGAAAGTTCTTCGATTTTCGCGGTGTCGCGCTCGAGCAAAGCGAATTCAACGTCAAGAAGTGAGACTCTCGCCTGGTCCAAGGTCAAGGCCAGCGAGATCGCGGAGAGCTCTGCGTTCCAATCGGTGGGCTTCAGTCGCATTGAGCTGAAGGCTCCCTCGTGACACGCGTCATGAGCTTCGTGGAGAAGTACAAGGCCATCCCGGCGCGCGGCCGGGTCTGGCGAGGCGATGCCCGAGGCAAAGCGTGGTCGGATTATTCGCATCCGCGCCTTGTAGCCCTGGAGGTAACGCTTGATGATGTGGTCGGCGAGTAACTGCTTGAAGGGCATCGTTGGACGAACCTCTGTTGACTTTCCACGACTGTAGTGCCAGGGTGCATTTCAACGCGGTCCGCTAGCGAGATCCTCCGCCGAAGACGCATGGAACTGGGTTTGACCGATTCAATCCGACAAATGCAGTTTGCGGGTGCTGTGATACAGGAAGCACACCCACAACCTGACCTGCCTTCGTCGGTGGTGCGGCCTTCTAGAACGCCATACCGGAGTTCGGTAGCTGTATCTGTAGGTTCCCGTGAGGGTCCAGCAGCACGTGAACCTTGAATTTCATTTGCTGTCGGCCGAACGAATAATAGAGGGTGACATCAAAATTTCGCTCCCCAGACATCCTGGCGCTCTCGAGTGGAACCAAAGGGATGCCCGACTTAACGTCTGAAGGCTGATAGACGAAATAACGAGTTGCATCTGATTCTTCTCGTGCAAGGAGACGGAGGCTCGCAGACTTTCCTGGTGCAATGGTCACGACGTTACTTACGGCATTTTCGCCATCCGGCGTTAGCCACCAAAGCCCCAACCCCTGCTGTGCGCCCTCTCGAATCATTACCGCCGAGCATTCGTAAGCGGGAAGCCGTTCAACGGGAAGGCTGAAGATAGTTCGACCTCTGATCAGATGCTTGCCAAAAATCGTCGTTTGGCCCAATCGAAAATTTAAAAACCCGGGCTCATTTGTGGGACTCCTCGGGTTCCCGTGGGTAATTTGACGCCCTTGCCGTGACGTTGTTGTCGCTGAAAGCCAGTTCCCACTTGGCTTGACGGCCACTGCTCGACGTGCTCGAGCCTCGTCAAATGGCGCGCACGTAGTGCTCGTAGT
>DATCEX010000005.1:0-46729 GCA_036509795.1 Acidimicrobiales bacterium | reverse complement strand
GCGATTCATCCCTCAAAACATCCCTCACACTTATCCGACGGCGCACGACAGTACCGACAACGGGCGACAGAAATCTCAATGAATATCGACAAAATCGACCGTTGACGACCCCTCGCGACAAATCCAATCCCATTTGTTAGTTGCAGTTTTGGCGATGTTGGCAATGTGGGAGTGATCTTCGAGGCGAGCTCCGACGGTATCCCCGGCGAATCTCAATCGTCGAATCAGTCTGCGTTGTTTACTGGCGGAGGATTATACGTCAGCGCGAACCTGAACAACGAAGTCTGAGGTATGGCTGTCATCGAATCCTTCAATCCGACGCAGCACGTCCGCGACGACGTGCTTGACGCGAGACTCCTGGACGCACCTGCGACATCGGCGATCGATGAGGAATTTGAGAACTTCATGGCTGCATGAATAGATCACGTCGGCCGCATCGCGCAGGAATTGATTCTCGCGGGGATCTATTGTCCCGAGGTTCGCGTGGCGTGTCTACGCGTTGTCCACAATCTTTAGGCAACTCGGCGACGCCTTCATTGACAAGCCCGAAACTTCTGCTCGAACTAGCCCAACACGAGGTCCTTGCTCCTGACCTGCCTGGTTACGCAAGTGAGCGCAACGCTCCGATAGCGAACGTCTCGCTCCAAGTGCATAGCGATGTTGTCGCGGCGATGATTCGTGAGCGCTTTGGGAGCACTCGTTGTTGCGTCGTAGGACCTTCGGTCGGTGGGCGTAGTAGCGATGCTGGTCGCAGCACGATATCCAGTCGTCGTAGGTGCTGTGGTGTCTATCCAGGGCAACTTCACATTGAATGACGCCTTTTGGTCTGCCAATCTCGGTCGTCTTACCGCGGCTTAGGCGACGAAGGAGATTGCCGTACTTCGCGATTTCCCTGCGAAGTGGGTTGGCAACTCAATGCCTAATCCATCGGAGGAGCAGGTTTCGTCCGCCATTGATTGGCTCAACTTTCAACCCGTCAGCACATTGAAGGCGATAGGCCGGTTATTCCTAGAGACAACAGATGTTCCGGAGAATCTTGATACGTCGCGCGCAGTGCTCGAAAATGTTTCGGTTTCACTTATCGCAGGCGAGCGCAGTCGTTCGGAATGCGACGTCCCGGAGTGGGCGATTTCAGGAGCAAGATCATTCCACGTAATCTCCGGCGCTGGTCATCTTGTCCCCATCGAACCGCCGGTAGAGATCGCGACTCTCATCAATGCCGCATCATTAGCTGTTGAGTTAGAGGCCTAGTCCCCTCTTCGCGTGTCCCTCGACGAAGTTTGATGTAAGCGTGACTACATAACGCGGCTCAGTGTGGCTGTTCTCGATCGGCGTATGCTCTCAGTACATTTTGGGCGCCGGCGTCAAGCCTCGACGATGACACACGCGCCAAGGCTGCCGTCATGAGGTTTGTGACGTGATCGGGCGAGGTGGTGTCAGCGATCGATGTCGTCGTGAAGTATCGGCTTCACGAGATCTCGAACGCCTTCGTGAACCGGGTCCGGTATTCAAGAGCCGAGTAGGGAATTGCGCTCACTTACGTTCAGATTCTGCAATACAAATAATAATTAAAGACTTATATTATGCTATAATAACTCTATGGTTATAGATAGGAGCGATGAGTACAAAGTCTCGGTGCAGGAAGACCTGGGGGCCGCCGTGCGACACTTCCGCACGCAGAGCAAGGTCAGCCAGACGACGGCCGCCGAATGGGAGGGGGTGAGCCAGCCGTATCTCTCGTTCCTCGAATCGGGGAAGTTCGGTTCGTCGCTGAATCACGCTTTGCGACTGCTGCGACTGCTCGGCTACGAAGTGATTGTCCGGCGAGAGTCCTCGAATGGCTGATCGCCTCGTCGCATGGCTACACGGCACGCCCGTCGTGTCGTTGTCGCCCGCTCTCAACAACCGCATCTCTTTCGATTGGGAACCCAGCGGCATTGAGCGATGGGGGCTGGGAAGCCGAGTCCTCTCGATCTCGCTACCACTCGGATCGCCTACGAGTCCTCGCGATGATCGGGTGCTCGACTTCTTCTCGAATCTTCTGCCTGACGGTCCCGTCCTGATTGCGATGGCGCAGCTCGCCGGAGTGTCGCCACTTGACACATACGGTCTTCTCACGGCGTTTGGCTCGGAGTGTGCAGGTGCGGCGGTCTTACTGCTCGAGGGGGAAGAACCGTCAGACAGTTCCAGGTGGGGGAGCAAGAAGGTTTCGCCACGCGATCTCACGGCACTCATCGACAATCTCCCAACGACACCGTTTGGGGCCGACCTCGAGCAGGGGTGGACACCATCGTTGGCCGGTTATCAGGGAAAGGTCCTCCTTGGGCGATCCGCCAAGGGTCAGTGGACCCGACCAACGAATGGTGCCCCGTCGACCTGGATTCTGAAACCCGACCGAGAGCACCGGATGGCCGAGAACGAAGTGACGTGTCTCAGACTCGCGAAGACCTGTTCGCTGAGCGTTCCCGACGTCGAGCTCTTGGACTTGAACGGCACCAAGATCTTGGCGATTCGTAGGTACGACCGCGACGAGACATCTACGCCGACGACTCGAATTCACCAAGAGGATGGCTGCCAGGCGAATGGGGCACCGCCCATGCAGAAGTATGAACACGCGGGCGGGCCTTCATTGAAGGACCTCGCTCTCGTCTTGCGCGACCACGGCGACGTGCGGGCGATGAGAGGGCTGCTGCAAAGAGTCGTTTTCAACGCGGTAATCGGCAATGCCGACGCTCACGCCAAGAACTTCTCCTTTCTCCACGACGCCAACAGCTCCTCGATAACACTCGCCCCCGTCTATGACGTGATCTCGACAATCTCGCTTGAGAAGCGCCCCGACGGTGCGGGCACGATGGTTGGCGCCAGCACCAGGATGGGGCAACGAGTCAACGGGCAGGACAACGTCCTTAAAGTCTCTAAAGGCGACATCGTGTCAGAGGCGACGCGATGGGGACTTCGACGCAAAGCGTCGGAGGAGTGCGTGTCCGAAGTCCTCGACGCGATGATAGAGGGAATCGACGAGACGGAGGGTGACGAATCCGTGCTCGATTCGATTCGCGGACAACTCGCTCGCGTGGCGGTACCATGACCACATTTTCCACCGAGTCCGCGCTGTTCGTCGGCGACACCCACGCCGACACCGGCTGGCTCAAGTTCGCCGTGTTGCCCACGGCAAAGAAGATGGGCATTGCGACCATCATCCAGGTCCGCGACTTCGGATACTTGCCCGAAGCGCGCGAGTTCCTGAACGCGGCGAGGAAGGCTCGCCAGAGATTCGGCGTCGACATTTGTGCCAGCGTTTACTCTCGGAGTTCCGCTTTTCATCCCCCATTTCATCCCTCATACTTATCCGACGGCACACGACAGAACCGACAAGGGACGACACAAAACCCAGTAAATATCGACAAAGGCGACCATTGACGACACCTCGCGACAGAACGGAACACATTTACACTCAGCAGGTCGGGGGTTCGAGTCCCTCAGCGCCCACTCGTCCACTCGTTGACAAATGTACAACGTTGCTCTTGTTCAAGCGGCACGTTTGAGGTCCGATCGCTCCGGTACCTCGCGTCTCTTGTTCAAAGCCTGGTCGTCGTCGGAATCGTCAATACGGTCTTAACTGATTCATACATCGAAGCGGCGATGGCGCCTCGATTTGGATGTGGTCCAAGCGACATCTTGTGGTTAAGCGGTTACTGAGTGACACACGGGTGCTCAAGTGTGCTATACCCTAGGGGGTATAGTTCTACTAATTAAAGGGGCAGCATGGTTAGCAAGAAGTCAGGACACGTGTTGCAAGATGCCAACCAGTCGGCGGTGATCGCTAACCGACTAAAACGTGCTCACGGGCAGTTGGGCGCCATCGTGCGCATGATGGAAGAGGGTCGTGACTGTGAGGCGATCGTCACTCAGATGGCCGCAGTGGGCAAAGCCATCAACACGGCCGCCTTCACGTTGATCTCTTCCAGCCTGAAGGAATGCCTCACTGATCCGTCGGTCGACGCGGATGATGTGTCCGCGAGATTGCAAAAGCTCTTCTTGAGTCTGGCCTAGGGGACTATCGTGCGCGTTGTCATTGTTGGTGGTGTCGCGGGTGGTATGTCAGCAGCTACGCGGCTGCGGCGTCTTGATGCTGACGCGGAGATTGTTGTGCTCGAACGTAGCGGACACGTGAGTTACGCCAACTGTGGTTTGCCCTACTACGTCGGTGGTGTAATCGAAGACGAAGGCGAACTGCTCCTCCAGACTCCCGAGTCTCTCCATGACCGGTTTCGTCTCGACGTTCGAGTCGACAGTGAGGTCCAGTCGATTGATCCAGCGGCCAAGACGGTCTGCGTAGTCGACCTATCGTCGGAGACCTCATACGAACTGCCCTACGACAAACTCGTGCTCAGTCCGGGCGCCTCTCCGGTGATCCCTCCGATTCCCGGGATTGGACGAGCTCTACGACTTCGGACGGTGGAGGACGTTGAGCGAATGAGCGCTGCCGTTAACGCACGACCTGCTCACGCTGTGGTGATCGGCGGCGGCTTCATCGGCCTTGAAATCTCCGAGAATCTTCGTCATCGTGGAATCCCCGTCACGCTTGTCGAAGCGTTGGAGCAGGTACTGGCACCACTGGATCCCGAAATGGCCCAATTTGTCACCGACGAATTGAGGAGCAATGGTGTTGAGGTCCGCCCGGGTTCCTCTGTCGTCAGCATCGATCCCGTAGGTGTCGAACTGTCGAGTGGCGAGCATCTACCGGGCGAGATGGTGATTGTGGCGATCGGCGTTCGTCCCGACGTTGTCCTCGCGCGCACGGCGAATCTCACGGTCGGCCCTCGCGGCGGCATTCAAGTGGACGAGTTCAATCGGACGAGTGAGCCTTCGATTTACGCCGTGGGTGACGCCGCGGAGAAGACTGATGCGCTCGATGGGAGTGCCTCGCTTGTTCCGCTCGCGAACATCGCGAATCGTCACGGCCGAGTGGTCGCGGATCACATTGCGGGCCGAGATGTGCGTCCGTTGGCCACGATTGGGACAGCGATCGTCAAGGTTTTCGATCTGAATATTGCTACGACAGGGTGGAACGAGAAGCGACTACGCGACGCTGGTCGGATGGCGGTATCCATTCACTCCCACCCGGGTTCACACGCGGGCTACTACCCCGGTTCCGAGCAGATGGCACTAAAGCTAATTTTCGATCCGGTCAGCGGTGAAATCTTGGGCGCACAAGGCGTCGGCCGCTCGGGCGTGGACAAGCGAATTGATGTGTTGGCCACCGCCATACGGGGTGGCATCACCGCACCGGAGCTCGCCGATCTTGAGCTCGCCTACGCACCACCATTCGGATCAGCGAAGGATCCGGTCAACATGCTCGGCTACATGGCCGAAAACGTCTTGAGTGGACTCTGCGATCCAGTCCAGTGGAGTGAGTTAGGGGAGTATCGCTCGCGCGGATACGAATTGGTGGACGTTCGCTCCGAGAAGGAGTTTGCCGAAGGACACATCCCCGAATCTCGCAACATCCCGCTCGACGAATTGCGCGAGCGGGTGGGCGAAATTGCGACTGCGCGCGTGGTGGTGACCTGCCAAGTGGGCCAACGCGGTCACACCGCAACGTTGCTACTCGGCGAAATGAACTTCGACGCCAAAAATCTCGACGGGGGCTATGAGACCTGGCGTCATTCTCCCGCCGCCCGTGAATCACCAACCCACGCGTAACGAAAGGAAGAGAGCAATGTGTAGCAAAACAATGTGTCGTCGATGCGGCAAGGCCACTTGGAAGGGATGCGGCAAACACGTCGAACAGGCACTGGCCGGGGTTCCAATGAATCTGCGGTGCACCTGCACTGGCGAAGAACTGGCTGGCTCGAAGAGGAGCGGATTCTTCTCACGTCTTCGAGGAAAGTGAATTTAAGTGACGGCAGCGAGCAGGTGGCACCAGGCGCTTGACGCTTGGTCGATCCCCGAGAATATTCTGAGCCAAGCTTCCGAGAGTCCGTGGATTCACCCGCCCGAGCTCTTTGATGTGCCCAACACCCTACCCACTTCTCCCTCTCACGAACGGGCGAGGGAGGCTCTCGGCGACGAGGCCAGCGTTCTCGATGTTGGTTGCGGTGGAGGAGTGGCGACGTACGCGCTAGTCCCTCAGGTTCGCCGCGCTGCGGGCGTCGATCATCAGGCCGAGATGCTGTCGATGTACGCGAGGAATGGTGTTCGCTTTGGTATCGACGTCGAGACGATCGAAGGCTTCTGGCCCGAGGTGGCGCCTCGAGCCCCCATGTGTGACGTGGTCGTCGCTCATCACGTTGTGTACAACGTGCCCGACATCGTTCCGTTCTTACGAGCGATGAACGAACACGCTCGGCATCGGGTCGTGCTGGAACTCCCCGCCGCCCATCCCTTGTCGAACATGACGGCTGCGTGGCAGCACTTTTGGGGTCTAGAACGGCCCAACGGTCCTTCGCCACTGGACCTCATGGAAGTGGCCAGCGAAATTGGACTGACACCGCGACTGGAAGCATGGCACGGGTCGATGCGAGCGGAAACGAATCTCGGCCACGCGGCTCGTTTCATGCGCGTACGACTGTGTCTTCCTCCCGAGCGAGAGCCCGAGGTTCGAGAATTCTTAGCGGATCAGAAGCCGGTGGCGGAGAGATCCCTCGCAGCAGTGTGGTGGGACGTCACCAACGAAGTCGAATGATCGACTCACATTCGCCGCAGCTCCGAGGGGCGCACGTTCGCGAAAGCAAGGTGGGGTCAAGGAGCCCGGTGTCTACCGCCAACGCCAGCGGTCTCCGATGCATAGTCGCGAGTGATTGCGGGACCTGACCAACTCGGTCGTCGCGCGTCGATATTCCGCGTTGACCTGGCGAGCAGATGGAATAACTGGTGCGGTGTCTTTCACAATGACCGCTGGGACCGTTTCGTTGCCAGCCGCTATCGCACGGACTTTGGCCGCGGCAACCACGTGGAACCAGTTAAATGACCACGACGTCGGTGCTGTCGCGCAGATACCAATGTGTGAGGTCCGACTGCCCGACCTCGTTGGGCCGATCGAGCGAGAAGCGCAGCAGCGAGGGCCGGAGTCGCTTCTTGGGTCCGGGGGATGACCAGTCCGAATGGGTTCAAGTGGGCGAATTGATTATCAAGCAGCGATAATTCCTCTATTTGGAATTATCTCGGTTCTTATTGTGTTCGCCAAGGTCCACAAAATTTTTCTATGCGAAATGAAGCGGACTACTTTACGCGTCCGTCGTACAGGGCCAGTCCAAGTGCCTGGGCGGCGACAGCTTGCCGATGATCAAGAGTTAGAACTACTACGTCGTCATCGTTGGTGTCGGACAAGAGTTGTGCCGCCGCGAGTTGAAGAGCATCGAGCGTTCGAATGGAGACTTGAAGAACGAACTGTTGGGCCCTGCTGAAGGAATCGTGGCTGATTGGGACGACTCCAATTGGGCCGTCGTCAGCGGTATCTACCTTGTACGCGGCGAGGCACTCGGCCATTTCGCTTTCGTCGATACGACCATCAGAATTCGCTCGCACCAACAAACTCGCAAACTCAACATCTGCCAACTCGCTAATCACAACTGGATCAGGGCCATCAAAGATGACATCGCTGATCCAATGCCCGTCGGCTTCGTCACCGAGGTAAGCACTCCCAACGGCGCTCGCGTCCGCAAAGATAATCACCTTTCATTCCGATCGTCGCTCACCGTATCGCTCGCGTAGCCAGGGGGTGTTCGGATTTTGGCATTGGGTCTCTGTGCTCGATCGCTAGATCTACTGGCCAGATCTTTTCGTGACATCAATCGCCCATTGGAGATTGCCGCCGCCTTCCATTGGTGGCGAGGTGTGCCTGGTCCAGTCACCGCAATGCGAAGTAGTCGATTGAGATAAGAGTTCACTGATTCGCCAGTTCTGCTGGCTTGATGCTTTAGCGCGTCAGCCAAGTCGTCATCAACACGGGTGATAATCTGTTTCATTCCTCCATGATAGCACTTATATGAAAGTGATATCAATCAATAGACCGAGCGCCACACGTCAGGCCACTTCGAATAGCTCATTTCATCCTTCAAAGCGTCCCTCACACTTATCTGACGCCTAGCGCTCTAACCCTGGATATCTGGGCCGCGGGGAGCCACGAGGAGTTCCGATTGTTCAGGTCTTGCTATCCGGCAAATGTGGCGAAGGTCCAGTGATTTCCGTCGGGGTCTTCCACGGTGAAGTCACGCGATGGATAGTCGGTTTGATCCATGATTGGACGGACAACCGTCGCGCGAATCAAGAGTGCTCGCTCCATCACAGCGTCGGGATCAGTGGTGACGACATGGAGCGAGTTGGTCCCCGGTTGGCATGGGGTGCGACGTTCGTCAGTACTGGAGAGGAGTACGCGACCGCCGTCCGGCCAATCCAATTGGCAGTGGTGGATTGAGTCAATCCGCTCTCCAGGGATCATCAGATCCTCGCTAAATCCCAGGGCCAGTAACCATTCACGCAACACCGGCGCGTCGTTGCTGACGACGCTTGCCCAGATGCTCGGCTGGCGAACCCCACTGTTACTTACGGTCACGGTAACAACGAATTCTATTGCTTCAAATGACGAGAGCCGATCAAGTGATCGTCGCACAGCGGTTCTTATTGTGTGACACAAGGTCCGTTGGCCACCACACCTCGGACACGTTGATGTATCTCCGGGTTTGAAAGCTGACCGCTCGCGAACAACTCTCCAGATGCTGCACACAGATGGAAGATGTCAATGTCGTCAAGCGGGAGCGACTCGTAGGCCGGCGGAACGCACGCCTTCTCTGAGCCGGTGATCCCACACGGCCACAATGAGATCAGGGAGTTCGATGGCAAGGGCGCTGGCCAGTTGAATGGCGTCGGCTCCTCGCAGAGAGTAAGCACTCGCCAGATCCCCTGCGTGACGCTCGACTGCAGGGGTGAGTTCTACTGGTCGGATCGCCGACCAGAACCGCTCCCAGTCTCGCAGAACCTTCCCCAAAGAACGAGCGTTGATTCGGTGATCTCGTGCGACAGCGGCGAGGACGGACCGAACCTCAGGGTACGAGAGGCGACTCGACAGCGCACTATCGCAGCCATCCCAGAGAGCTGCGGCGAGGTCGCTACTTTCCTCGTCGACGACGAGCTTCACCAGCGTGCTGGCGTCGAAGTAGACGAGTGCCACTTGTACTCAACGGCGTTGCTCAGTGACGAGATCGGCTACCGACGCGGTGCTGGGGACTCGTCGATGTTTGGTAGCTTTCGGTCGCGAAGTACGGTCAACTCGACCGGTGACACCCTCAGCGGTGAGTCGTTCCAGGAGAGGAGCGGCGTCGACGCCAAGAAGGCGGGCAACTGGAATACCGCGATGAGTGACGAGAATCTCCTCTCCGGAGCTGGCGCGATTGACCCATTCGCTGAGGTGGGCTCTCAGGTTGCTCACAGTTACGTTCATCCGTTGAGTGTGCAACCCGGCTGCATCCATTTGTACCTCTCATCAATGCTTTTGAGCACGCGTCATCCCCCAATCCATCCTTCACACTTATCCGACGGCGCGCGACAGAACCGACACGGCGCGACAAAATACTTAGGAACTATCGACAAAAGTGACCATTGATGACTGATGACGACAGATCCGATCGCTTTCACATTGCGTAGGTGGGAGATTCAAGTCCCTCGGCGCCCACTATCTCCGCAAACACCCGTTGATTCAACTTGTTTGTCGCGAATCTAGTCGTGTTGATCGTAGGCTTTCAAAGCCAATGCTCACGAGTCGTAAAGGTGTCTGCCTTCATTAGCTGACGCGCCGTGCACGCAACACAACGTCGTCGACGTGGTGCGAGGCAGAAGCGGATCCGGCCGGTCGGGGTCGCTTCTCGTGAACTTCGATTTTCCAATCGGGTGAGTCAGTGAGCGCGACTGAGAAGTCTTCGACACGTACGTAGGCATCTGGGTCGAACGCCGGACGATGAGCGAACGTGTCGACCGGTGCTCGCATTGGCTCAAGATCGTGGCCGACAACGAGCAGTGTGCCGCCTGGGGCAACTGCGTTCATGAGGTTGTGGACGCCGCGTCCGTCAGGAGTGCGCGGGATCGATGCGTAGTGTGCCGACACGAGGTCGAACGCAGTGTCTTCGAACGCTCTGAGTTCGTTCGCATCTACATGAAGACATTTGACGTCGAGACCGCGGCGCTCGGTCTCGACGTTGATCCGGTCTAGGGCGCGTTGTGAGACGTCACTCGCAGTCACTTCCCAACCTTGCTCCGCCATCCAGAGTGCGTCGCCACCTTCGCCCGCTCCGACGTCGAGAGCACGGCCTGGGGAGACACCGCCAATTTCACTGACCAGCGTTCCGTTTGGATTGCCGCTCCAGATCTGGCCGCCGTCGTAACGATGATTCCAGTCGATCTCATTGCCTGAAGGTCGCACTGAGGTGCGGAGGTCGTCATTGGCGAGGCCGAAGCCAATCATGGCGCCGACTCGGCTGCCGTGGGCAGCGGCCTCCAATGCCTGGTGAGTGGGATTGGTGACGTTGCCGGCGGCGTAGATACCCGGTGCGATCGTTTGCCCCGAGGCGTCTGTCTCCAAGAAGTCACCGAGCCCCGTCGAGTGCTGCGATGCTCGCAGGCCGAGTGAGGTGAAGGGCTCGACGTCCACTTTGAAGCGAGGACCCACGACGACGGCATCAGCGTGAATCCGTTCGTCATTGGCTAGTTCTACCGCAGCGACACGGCCATCGAGTCCGGTGAGGATGCGGCTCACGTGCCCGTTCACGATTCTTACCCCGCTCGTTCGTAGGACATCGAGCTCCGAGTCGTCCACGGCGGTATCGTCGTGCAGCACCACGGTGAACTGTGCGCTTAACTGGCGGAACAGTCCGGCGGCGTGGAGTCCCAACGGGTGGGTGACGATCTGGACAATCCGTCGGTCGCGAAACTCGTATCCGTGACAGAACGGACAATGAATCACGTCGCGCCCCCAGTGTTGCGCGAGGCCGTCGATGGCGGGGAGTTCATCCATAAGTCCAGTGGCGACGAGGACCCGACGAGCGAGGAGGGAGTGACCGCCGACGAGCTCGACGCGAAAGCCGTCGTCATTCGTGGGGGTCACGCACCTGGCTCGACCGGCGAGAATCTCACCGCCGTAACTGCGTACTTCCTCGCGACCGATGTTGGTCAGGTCCACCGGTGAACGACCCTCGTAACCCAAATAACTGTGCATGTGTGCGGAGGGCGCGTTACGAGGTTCGCCGGCGTCGACAACAATCACGGATCTGCGTTGGCGGCCAAGTTGCAGCGCGGCGGCCAGTCCGGCGGCCGATCCGCCGATGATGGCGACGTCGCAATACCGTTCGATCACTTGTAGGGGGTGCTCACTCATGGTCCTGATCGTATAAAGTATCTTCGTAACTGCATACAGTCTTGCAATATTCGCAAGAAAGAAGAATCCATGGTCGCCTTCAGTGACGTCGAAAACCTTGTTCGGACTCGCTTGCGGAGTTTGCGTCATACGCTCGGCTTGTCACTTGACGACCTCGCCGCACGCACCAATCTCAGCGCGTCGACCATTAGCCGGGTCGAGACCGGCAAAAGGACTATCAGTCTGGATATTCTTCTGCCACTTGCGGCGGCCCTTCAGGTTGACCTCGATGCTCTCCTCGACGTGGATGACGACGAGGATGTGGTTATCCGTCCAACCTCGAATAGTTCGGGCGGAGCCACAACCTGGCTCCTCAGCAGACCCACTGGCAGCACGACTGCCATCAAAATGCAACTCAGACCTCACAGCAGGTCGTTGGAGCAGAAAGTCCACCCCGGTCACGACTGGTTCTTCGTGATGGAGGGACGGGTGCTCCTCGCGCTCGGAGATCGCGAGATCATTATTGAGACTGGCCAGGCTGCCGAGTTCGCTACCATGACGCCGCACGCATTCGCGGCCCTCGACGGACCCGCTGAACTCATCATGATCTTCGACCGTGACGGCCAACGGGCCCACGTCCATCACGACGTTGTTGAACCTACGATGAAATCGAAACGTCAAACTAATCCTTGGTCCAATGTGAAGGGCCACTAGTGACGAGGGACGGCTCCGATTCTGAAACGACCGATTCAAGACAATAAGTGCAGAGGCCTCTCTGAATAGTTGTCGATTATCGTGATCTGTACGAGGCCCAAGGAAATGATGTTCGCGTTCTTCTATCAGCACATCATCAATGCTGGCCTCTCGACGCATCATCAGTCCATGGGAGTCGAATCCCCATAGTTCATTGCCATACGACGCTGCACGCGACGGAGCAAAGTGATTCGGGAATTCTTCGGTGTACTCGCGTTCGCTTCACACTTGGCGCGAGAAAATGCCATTGCCTACAAATATGCGAAAAGTAAAGGAGGGCCGGCGCGGCGCCAAAATTAGCGAGAAGCACCAGGTGACCATTCCAATTGAAGCGATGCGCATCGCGGGTTTGGAGGCGGACGAGCGTGTCATTGCCCGAGCTGACGGCGTGGAAGGGTGGCGCTCCCGCGCGAAGAGGACGTTCTTGCGAGTTGCTCTGGATCCTTGACGGGCGCATTCGAACACGGAATCCTTGAGCAACTTCGTAACGAATGGGACTAACCGTCATCGACGCAGGTATTCTCATTGGTTTCTTCGATGAGAGCGACGCGCACCATCTCGGGGCGAAGAGAGAATTGGCCAACGCCCGACAGCGCGGAGACCAAATATCGATACCGGCGTCAGCGATCGCTGAGACGCTGGTGTCGCCGGCGCGCCATGGCGAGCCGTCAGTCGCGCCAATTCTTGAGTTCATCGAGCGTCTCCCACTCGTGGTGGCGGAGCTTGATATTGAAACCGCCGTTGTGGCAGCGAGACTGTGAACTCGTCACGGCCAGAAACTCAAGCTGCCCGACGCCCTGGTCATCGCTACCGCCATCCACAATGAAGCCGGCGGGCTCGTCACAACTGATCGAGGTTGGTCCCCCAGGAGAAAATTAGGCTTCGAAGGAAATCTCATCAAGCTCTGACGATCACCTGTGCGCTCGCGTGGCGGTGCGTGGGCGGCGGTGCCAAGTTCGACGTGGTCGTCATTGTTTCGGCCTGACCCGGCGGACCACTCGCTTGAATGCTCTCCTCAGTGCAGATTCCTTAGGATGCTTTGCCGCTCGTGTAGCTATGACGATGAGGAAGCTTGAAAACTAAAAGGCACTGCGATTCATCCCTCAAAACATGCCTCACGCTTTTACGACGCCACACGATGGAACCGACAACGGGTGACAGCAATCTTAATGAACATCGACAAAATCGACCATCGATGATCTGTGACGACGGACTGGTTTCCATTCACACTCAGCAGGTCGGGGATTCGAGTCCCTCAGACCTCAGCGCCCACAAAATCAGATTGCGCAAACCGTTCAGACATGGCGGAGGTCGATCTCAGTGGTTCATGACCGATATGCGCCTGAACGATGTTTGATTGCGGTCACCTTCACCGTGTGCGAGGCGTCATCAATGAAGTACAGCACTCGATAGTCACCGCGGCGCGCGGAGTACGCCGGTGCTAAGGGTGGCGCGAGCGGTTTTCCAACGCGCCGAGGGTTGTCGAGCAATGGCCCGGTGATGAATTCGTACACCGCATGCGCGATTTTCTCGAAGAGCACGTCAGAGAGCTTTTGCTGCCGATCGGGCAGTCAGGAGGCTGGATCGACTCCTACTTTGTGTCGGCACTGCGCCCGGCATTCCCCATTGCCTCGGCGAGCTGATCGCTGTTGAGCACATCACGTTCTGAAAGCGCCTGTACGCGGCCATGAACCCGCGGTTGAGGTTTTCGCGAGTACAAAATCTCATTCAAATCACAAAGTCCGCTAATCAAGTTGAGAATTGGGGGGGCGTAGGGTTCGAGTTGCGAAATGCGTGGGGTGGCGCTGCGAGGGTTAATTGACGAGTGAAAAGTGAATCCAATGTCGTATCAGGCAGTCGCCCGATTCAAGGTCCCCGCAGTGGTCGTGACGTTGATTGCCGCGCTGTGCCTCTGCGTGCCGCCGGTGTCCGCTGCCACGGGGACGGTACCGGTCAGTTCGTGGCGAGTGGTCTCTACTCCTGCTCTCGTCGGTCACTGGTACGCGGTGGACTACATCGGCGGAAAGTGGATCGCGCTCGGTCGCACTGCGCGCATCGCCGTGTCACGCAACGGCACCACGTGGACGGAGCACTCCGTCCCCCTGGGATCGTGGCACTCCATCTCGTACGGGAACGGTCTCTTTGTTTCTCTCTCGTCGGCGAACGCTGGCCCTCACGAAATGGTCTCGACGAACGGCGTCAATTGGACCCTCGCGACGGGGCCAGCGGGCGCCTGGACCGGTGTGACCTTCGGGGGAGGTCGATTCGTCGCCGTGAGTTCGATCGGTCAACTCGACACCTCGACGGACGGCGTGCACTGGACCCAGACCTGGGTGCATAGCAAGTTTCACTTCACGTCGGTGGCGTACGGCAACGGGCGCTTCATCGCCGTCGACAATGCGCAGGGCGACGTCGTGATCTCGCTGAACGGAATTGGCTGGAGCTTTTACCCCATCTCGTCGCCCGGAGAGAAATGGGGCGCGGTGACCTACGGCAACGGGAATTTCGTCACGTTCAACCAGAGCTCGGGCGTCATCGCGACAACCGTGCTGGGTTACGTCTGGACGACGCACGCCTACCCACCTTCTCAACGCATCACCGCCGCCGCCTTTGGCTGCAACCGCTTCGTCGCGGCGGGTCGATCGACGGCGTCGCGCCATGATTTCTTTACGTCGCGTCTGGGCGCGTCTTGGTCGGCGACGCAGGTTCCACTCGACACCGCGTCGGACTGGACATCACTCGCCTACGGAGATTTTCGCTTTGTCGCGGTGAACGACGCCGGCAACATCGCGTCGCTGCACGTGGTGGCTAATTGTGCCGCGACGCCTCCGATGCCTCCTCAACAAGTCTCGGGGAACGTACGTAGCGGTGAGGTGTGGACGTACCAGCACCCACCCATGAATCCCGGCGGCGCGCCAGTCGATGGGTACCTCGTCACTGTGAGCGACGGAACGAGTACCAAACAGTGCTTCGCTCCCGTGTACTACCAGCCCAACTGCATTATCAAGGGATTGCGGAACCACCAGATCTACACCGTCTCCACTCAGGCGCATAACCGCTTTGGCTACTCGGTGCCGACGGATCTCGAATCGGTGATACCCGTCGCCTCGTCGAGCCTGAGTGCAGTCGTCGCCACCCCGGTCGTTGCCCCGTCGTCGCCGGTCGTCGTACAACTCACCGGCGTGGTCGCGAGCGCGCAGGGGATCTATCCGGCGAGTTCTGTCACGGTTCATTTCGGTGAGCAATTGTTGTATTGCCAACCCAATCCCTTCGGCGAATGCGTCCTCACGATTCCCCATGCAGCCCCGGGTAGGACGTCCATCTACGCGACCTACAGCGGCTACGGAAGGTCATATCAATCGCCGACCTCCTACGTCACGATTGTCAAGTGACGTGACTGTTAATTAGCCTTACTGTGCCATACTCCAGCCGGTGTCTAGCCCGTCGCGCGAAGGAATAGGGGCAAACCAACTTTCGGAACGTACTTTGAGGTGGGCCCTACGATGGCATCGGGATGAACTGCTACTCGTGCGAGCGCGGGCAGCAAACCTCACTAGTGCCCGAGAGGAGTGAGTCGTGCCTCAACGCATCGAAGACTACGCCGTAATTGGTGACCTGCACACGGCCGCCATCGTGGGCGTCGACGGTTCGATCGACTGGCTCTGTTTGCCGGACTTCGATTCGCCCTCGTGCTTTTCTCGTCTGCTCGGTGACGACTCACACGGTTCATGGCGCCTAGCGCCTCAGGGCGGACCGTCGAACGTCGTGGCGACGCGGCGGCACTACCGTCCAGACTCGCTCATCTTGGAAACCGAATTCGATACGGCGACGGGAACCGTCCGCATCACCGATTACATGCCCATGCGTGACGCTCACCCGAGCGTGGTACGCCTGGTCGAGGGGGTGTGGGGGACCGTCGACATGCGGATGGATCTCACGCTGCGCTTCGGGTACGGGGACGAGGTGCCGTGGGTCACCTCCTCCGATGGACTGATCCGCATGACCGCGGGTCCCAATTCGGTCGCCCTGTGGCACATGGTCGAACCTGAGGGTCGCGAAATGACGACGATTGCCGACTTTACCGTGGTGGCCGGGCAGCGCTTCCCCTTCACGCTCGTTTGGCACCCCTCGCACGAGCCACCCCCTGCGCCGGTCGACGCGGTGTACGCCCTGCGTCTGACCGACGCGTACTGGCGTGAGTGGTCGGCCCGCTGCACCTACCACGGCCCGTGGCGTGAAGCGGTCGTGAGGTCACTCATCACTCTCAAGGCCCTCACGTATGAACCGACGGGCGGCATCGTGGCGGCTGCCACGACGTCGCTACCCGAGGCCGTGGGTGGCAATCGCAACTGGGACTATCGCTACTGCTGGCTGCGCGACGCCACCTTCACCCTCGAGGCGCTGATGCGCGGCGGTTTCGGGGAAGAAGCTCTGGCCTGGCGCGACTGGCTCTTGCGCGCGGTGGCAGGCGATCCGGCTCGCCTGCAGATCATGTACGGGCCCGCCGGTGAGCGACGGTTGGACGAGTGGGAAGTGCCCTGGCTACCGGGCTACGAAGCGTCGGCGCCGGTGCGCGTCGGCAACGCCGCCTCCGGGCAGTTCCAGCTCGACGTTTACGGCGAGGTGATGTCGGCACTGTATGCGTCGGCGCGCGCCGAAGGCGTCCAGGGGCGATCTGCGTGGGGATTGCAGTGCACGCTGATGGATTTTCTCTCGACTATGTGGGACCAACCCGACGACGGCATCTGGGAAGTGCGAGGTCCCCAGCGCCACTTCACTCACTCGAAGGTCATGGCGTGGGTGGCCGTCGACCGGGCGGTGCGAACCCTGGAGAACTGGCCGAACCTCGGCGGACCACTCGACGACTGGCGAGCACTGCGCCACCGGATCTTCGCAGAAGTCTGCGACAAGGGGTACAACGAGCAGGTCGGTGCCTTCACTCAGTCCTACGGATCGGACCGACTGGACGCGAGTGTTCTCATGATCCCCTTGGTGGGATTCCTCCCGGCGAAGGATCCTCGCGTGGTGAGCACCGTCGAGGCGATCGAGCGCGATCTAATGGTCGACGGCTTCGTGTTGCGTTACCAGACGTCCGACGACGGGGTGGTCGACGGACTCGTTGGCCGTGAGGGCGCGTTCCTCGCGTGCTCCTTTTGGCTGGTGGACTGCCTGCACATGATCGGCCGCACCGACGACGCCGAGCGACTCTTTGAGCGGCTGTTGTCCGTTCGAACCGAGTTGGGACTCTTGTCCGAGGAGTACGACGCGGTGACGGGACGACTGGTCGGTAATTTTCCTCAGGCGTTCTCGCACGTGTCGCTCGTCAACGCCGCGTGCCGATTAACCGACTCTGACGTACTCGCCCTGGGTCCCGACGTGGATCCGGTGAGTGCGGACGTCGCCGACAACGACTCGGTTCTCTCGACGGGCGTACCGGCCGCGAGGGGTACGCCGCGGCGTTCGGCCGCCCGAGCGCGAAAGTTACAGCCGTGAAAAGCATCGTCGCGTCATGGACGTTTCGTTCCACCAGAAGAAGGGCGTCGTAATGAAAGCACTCACCGTCATTCCGCACCAGGCAGGGTCCGCCCAACTCTCCGAGGTCGACGAGTCACCCATTAGTGACGGACCGCTGCTCGTCGAGACGTTGGCGGTGGGAATCTGTGGGACCGATATCGAGATCCTGTCGGGCGCCTACGGGTGGGCGCCGCCCGGACGCGAGCGACTCATTCTCGGTCACGAATCCATCGGGCGAGTGCTCGAGGCTCCCGCTGGCGGTGCGTTCTCTCCCGGTGACCTGGTGGTGGGTATCGTGCGTCGTCCCGATCCGGTGCCGTGTGGCAATTGTGCCGTCTTGGAGTGGGACTTTTGTCGCAACGGGCTCTACACCGAGCGCGGCATCAAGGAACACGATGGGTATCTCTCGGAGCGCTACCGGATTACCCCCGATTTCGCGGTGAAGGTCGATCCGGCACTTTCTACCTTGGGCGTCCTGCTCGAGCCCACCAGTGTCGTGGCCAAGGCCTGGGAGGACGTGGAGCGAATTGGCGGTCGCGCAAGTTGGTCGCCCACGACCGCATTAATTACCGGCGCGGGCCCCATTGGCTTACTCGCCGCATTGATCGGCGTTCAACGGGGACTCGACGTACACGTACTCGACCAAATGAGTGACGGGGTGAAACCTGACTTGGTGCGGTCACTCGGCGCGACCTATCACAGTGGTTCGGTCACCGGGAGTGGTCTGTGTCCGGACATCATTATTGAATGCACGGGCGTGTCGTCGCTCGTACTCGACGCGATGACCAACATCGGTAACGGTGGGGTGGTGTGTCTCACGGGCGTCTCGTCCGGTGGACACACGATTCAAGTCGATGAAGGGGCGCTCAATCGGAGCATGGTCCTGCAGAATGTGGCAGTCGTTGGATCGGTGAACGCCAATCGACGCCACTACGAGAAGGCGGCCCAAGTTCTCGCCGCGGCGGACCGCGACTGGTTGGCCAAACTCGTGAGTCGGCGGGTGCCCCTAGAGAAGTGGCACGAAGCATTGCAGCGACAGCCCGACGACGTGAAAGTCGTCGTCGAGGTGGGCGCGGGTGAGTGAGTGAGTAGGGAAGCCATCGATATCTGAGCAGTGATGGTAGGGATGGCGTTTCTTTGCATCGCTTCGACTGGCGACCTGTCGTATTGGTGTGCATGTTTATTTTGCAATCAAGGTGTCCCATAGCGCCGTTAGGTCGTGGTGCCGCGACTTCTGGCG
The DNA here is from genome assembly GCA_036509795.1 of Acidimicrobiales bacterium. Lineage (GTDB taxonomy): Bacteria > Actinomycetota > Acidimicrobiia > Acidimicrobiales > RAAP-2 > RAAP-2. The sequence goes on along the minus strand of DATCEX010000005.1, from coordinate 27,875 downwards.
CTCAGACGACAAGTGCCGCGGGGCATTTCGGGTCGAGGGCGCCCGCGCGGATCGCTCCTCGCGCTGGTCCGCCACATCCTCTATGCTCACGTCGATAATCCCGAGTTCGCGTCGGGCATCATTCTGGGGGAATCTTGTAATCGTGAGTCGTTCTGGATTGAGATGAGACGTCGCCAGAGTTTGACGCTTCTGGCCGCGTCGGCTCTGACTCTTGTGTCCACACTGGTTGTCGGAGCGGGCGTCGCCAACGCCGCCACGCCAGCCGACCCGCCCACGGGTGTGCACCTGACAGTGACGGCGGGGGGCATTGTGGTGAATTGGACGGCTCCGACGAATACTGGTACCGACAGTTCAGGAAGTACCGCCGCGATTACGAGCTACAACGTATACGAAAGCACGTCGCCTGGCGGAGAGTCACTTACTTCTCCTGGTTGTTCGATTGCCGCACCGGCGACGTCGTGCGAGTTAGTGGCCCAGGTCGTCGGAACGACCTACTACGTCGAAGTCACGGCGTTAAATCCAGTGGAGTCCGCTGTGTCGGCTGAGGTGTCAGTCGATTATTTGCCGACAGTTCCCACACCTAACGTCACACTCAGTGTCTCTCCGTCGTCACCTACCTATCTCACCGGCACAACTTTGATCGCCACCTTGGACCAGCCCGCGCCCGGCAGTGTGGCTTTTTTGGTCGATGGAGTTGGCGTGGCGGGGTGTGGTGGCGTCCCTGTCGACACGTCGGGATCTCCATTCACCGCAACGTGTGCCTATACGCCGCCTGCCGCGTCGCCACCCAGTTACACGGTAGACGCGACATTTACGTCGGCGAACACGTCCAACTACTTAAGCACCAGCGCGAGCGAGATCTCCTTCAGTGTTGGACAGGCATCCCCAGCACCTTTGATGGTGACCTCCACGTCCGCGGCGTACGGGACGACTCTGTCGCTCACCACGACGGGTGGTAGTGGCACGGGGTCCTTATCGTTTAGCGTGACGAACGGTAGCGCGACGGGCTGTCAGGTTATCGCCGGTCCTGCATTGGTGTCGACGAGTGCCGGCACCTGTATCGTCACAGCGACCCAGAGCGCCGACGCTAATTATCTGGCGGTGTCTTCGACGCCAACGGCGGTCGTCTTCAGCCCTGCCGATCGAGGGAATCAAGGGACATTGACAATTGCGTCAACCACGGGTACGTACGGCACGCCAGTCACGCTGACCACGAGTGGTGGCGTGGGGACTGGAGCGGTGTCCTACTCCGTCACGAATGGGACCGCGACGGGCTGTCAAGTGGCGGGATCGATGCTCACGGCCTCCAGTGCGGGTACGTGCCTCGTCACCGCGTCAAAGGCCGCTGACGCAAATCACTTGGCGGCCACTTCCACGACGACGCCAGTGACCTTCGCCGAGGCGAACCAACCGACGCTTCGCGTCACCTCCCCGTTCGGAGTATTGGGACAGTCTTTGACAATGACGACGAGTGGGGGAGCCGGGAGCGGGCGGGTCACCTTCGCCGTGGCGAGCGGTAGCGCCAAAGGCTGCCAGGTGAGTGGATCCGCGCTGAGCGTGACCTCGACCGGTACGTGCCTCGTCACGGCGACGAAGGCCACTGACGGCAACTACCTCTCGACCGCGTCGGCGCCGACGACGGTCACCTTTAACTCCGGTGCTCAGGCAACGTTGACGATGACGTCGACCAGGGGGACCTATGGTACGGCGATCACTCTCGCCGCGAGTGGTGGCTTCAGCACCGGCGCGCTCAGCTACTCGGTGAAGAGCGGCACCGCCCTCGACTGCAAAATACGTGGAACGGCATTGACGGCTACTTCGGCCGGTACGTGCCTGGTCACCGCCACCAGGGCGACGGACGCAAATTATCCCGCAGTCAGTTCGCACACGACCACGGTCACCTTTGTTCGCGCGACACAGGCCAAAATCACCCTCACCTCGAGATCGGGAAAGTTCGCATCGGCGTCACACTTGACACTCAGTGGTGGAAGCGGAACGGGAGTGGTGAGCTTTAGCGTGGTTGACGGATCGGCCACGGGGTGTCACGTCACGGGTTCCAAACTTCGTGCCACCAGTACCGGCACGTGCCTGGTGCGGGCGCTCAAAGGTGCCAGCCGCAATTACTTGCCGGAGATGTCGTCGCGCGTAGAGTTTCACTTCACGCGAGCACCCCAAAGATTTCTCGTCGTGACCACGACCTCGGGTGACGTGGGAGCTCCGTTGACGCTCGCGACCAGCGGCGGTAGCGGTCGTGGCGTCGTGACGTTTCGAGTGACGAACGGTACGTCGAAGGATTGCGTGGCTCGGGGTGACGCAGTGACGTCAGTGGGTGTGGGAACGTGCGTCGTGGTCGCCACCAAATCCGCCGATAAAGACTATTTGTCGGTCTCCTCAGTCCCGACTACGGTGACGATTCTCGCCGCTGTTCATGACGCACTTCGACTGCTGTCCACGAGAGGGACGTACGGGGCGACCTCGCTGCTTTCTTCTAGCGGCGGCAGCGGTACCGGCGCGGTGAGTTTCACCGTGACGGACTTGACCGCGAACGGCTGTTCAATTTTGGGGTCCCCTGGCCACTACGTCTTGACGGCGACGACGGCGGGAACCTGCGTCGTCACGGTCGTCAAGGTGGGCGATGGTCACAACGCCGGCGTCAAATCAGCGGGCACGCCATTTATTTTTGCGCGCGCTCGCCAGCCCTCGGTGCGCATCACGACGATTCACGGACCAGCGCACGTTCCCCTCGCCCTGCACCTCGCTGGTGGCGCCGGGACGGGGGGTGTGGTGTACCGCGTCATCGGGGGCACTGCGTCGCATTGCGTCGTGACGTCTCGCGCGCTGGTGTCGACGTCGCCGGGCACGTGTCGAATCACTGCCACGAAGGACGGCGATCGAGATTACCGGAGCGCGACGACTACGGCTAGGGTTACGTTCGCACTCGTCAACCAGGCGGCGCTAAGTATTGTGCCTGTCACGGGGGCCGCTGGCGCGGCCGTCAACTTGACGACCAATGGTGGCAGTGGCAGCGGACAGTTGTCGTTCCAGTTACGTACCGGCTCTTCAAATTCATGCTCTCTTCGTGGATCGACCCTGCGCTCCGCGGTGGTCGCGACGTGCCTCGTACGCGCGACGAAGAGCGCGGACCCCACGTATCTCACGACCAATTCTCCCGTCGTGCAAATTAAATTCATCGCTCGCTCTATTGCGAAAGTACTGACCGCCTCGGCGACTACGGGACTGCATTCAGGTGAACGAGTCCGTGTCTCTGGTCGAGGATTGACTGCGAACGAGCACCTGACAATTGCGGAGTGTCTCCTGGGGGCGACCAACGAGTCAATGTGTAACCGCGTGGACGCACGGTCGGTGGTCGCAAACGTCGCGGGTGATCTGACCGCCACGTATTTGACAGTGGCGACGGGCCGAGTGGGCGCACGAGCCTGTGGCACGCTGGCGTCGGACCTTCACGCGTGTGAGATTCGGGTATGGAGCGGTAACTTCATCCGGGTTTCGGGCATAGCGATTGGCTTTAGTCCGACGGTGATCGGACGAAGTTTCCGAGTTTCCCCGTCGACGCACTTGAAAAATGGCGACGTCGTGACGGTGTCGGGCACGGGCTTCACGCCGGGCGACAGTGTCTCGTTTGCCGAATGTCTGGTGGGGCCGATCACGGCGACGCGGTGCGACGTCACAACGTTCGTGACCGTCAAGATCAGTCGGTGGGGAGTCTTGCCCGTGACACGTTTCGTGGTTAAGGCGGGCAAGATCGGTCCATCTACTTGTGGAACGAAAGCTCGCGACCTCAATGCGTGTGACATCACCGTTGCCAACGCGTCGCTGCACGACGACGCCGTGGTGCACATCACATTCATTGCACCCTGAGTCGCCCTTCACACACGCGAATCGTGGGGACGAGACATTAAATTGTTCGCGGCAATACCCGCGAACGTTCTTGACGCCTATTCTCGAGAAATGGACTTCGCGACACACTGCGATCAACTCGAAATCGAGGGGGCGAGATTCGTTGATCTCGCCCGGGGAGCCGACCGTGACTCGACGGTGTTCGCGTGTCCTGAATGGACTGTTAGCGATCTGCTTGAGCACGTCGGTTTTGTTCATCGCTGGGCGGAGCATTTGGTGAGGGTGCGCGCGCCACGTCGTATTTCGGGCAAGGACATGGACTTCCCACGTGGGCCAGCGACGCCCGAGTGGCTGGCTGACGGCCTGGATCAACTCGTGGCGACACTACGCGCGAGTGACCCCGACGACGCCATGTGGGCGTGGGGTGAGGACCAGCACGTGCGGTACTGGGCGCGACGTCAATTGCACGAGACACTGGTGCACCGCCTCGATCTCGAAGAGGCGCGCGCAATAGTCGGCGACGTCGACCCCGATGTCGCCGCCGACGCCATCGACGAATTCTTCGCCAATATTGAGAGCGCCAGCGCCTTCTCGCCGGCCGTCAAGAATCTCGTCGGTCACGGGGAGATTATCGAGTTCATCGCTGATGACGGTCCGATCTGGACCGTGCGTCTGCAAGAAGATGGTTTTCAATTCCTCCCCGACGCGCCCCGAAGTGACGCGAGTGTGCGCGCGAGGGCCACTGAGCTTCTGCCGGTGATTTACCGGCGTCGCACCCTCGAGGGTGCGTCCTGCGTCGTCGACGGTCGCCGAGACCTCGTCGAGTTCTGGCTGGCCAACTCGGCGTTGGACTAATTGGACTAATTAGTTAGCGCGAGAGACCTAGAGAACGCAATAACGCGCGGGTCAGTGAGTTGGACTTCGAGTACACCTTGCGCCGCGCGTAGCGCTTGCCGTACGCGGTGGGTCCCTTGGAGAGCGCCTCGACGTTACCCATGATGCGCGCGTCGCGATACAACTGCGAGCGAAGACTACGACGACGCGACATGGTGCCTCCTGATGATCACGACAGTACCGCCCTTCGCTCGCCGACGTCGAGCGCCCGTGGGGTGCGAAGGAAGGGACACCGCGCTCTAACCTGGACGCAACGGGGGAATGATGGCACGTCGCGACGGCGCGAAGAGTACAACGACCGGGGCGATCAGCCGGATCACCCTAGCCCTGGCCGCCCTCGCGCTCTTCGCGGGATTCGCCCAGTTCGGCGCCGTCGCGTCGCTCGCCGACGTGGCCAAGCATTTTGGCCACGTGACCCATTCGACGTCGCTCGCCAGTCAAGTCGGGCTGTCGGGATCGGTGCTCGGTCTCGGGCTGGCGGCGTTGCGCGTTGCCTCCCTGGGGGCGCTGCCGCTGGCGTCGCTCGCGGACCGCCTCGGTCGCGCGCGACTGTTGCGCCACACGATGTGGATCGGCCTCGTGATCACGGCGGCGGCGGCGTTGAGTCCGAACTACTGGATCTTCGTGGCCTGTTTCGCTCTGGGTCGACCGCTCTTGTCGACCGCGGCGACGCTCTTGCAAGTGATGACTGTCGAACTCTCGTCCACCGTGCAGCGCGTGGGCCGTCTGGCCATCGTGGCGGCCGGCGCGGGCGCCGGTGCGGGTCTCTCGGCGATCCTGCACGGCGTCATCCGTTCCCCGGGTTCGTTTCGGTGGCTCTTCGCCGTGGCCGTGTTACCAGTGGTCGCAGTGGGGGCACTGCTGCGCGTGATCCCCGAACCGACCTCGCACGACACCGAGTTGCTCGCGCGCGTCGGTGCGGTCCCGCGAGCGCACCGTGACGCGCTGTGGCGAGTAGCCACTGTGGTGGGAGTCCTCGGCATGATCGCCGGCCCCGCCAACGGCTTCGTCTTCGTCTACGGCGAGAGCGTTTTGCACATCTCGCCGTCCAAAGTGGCCTTCATGGTGACCTGCGCAGCGTTCACCGGACTGGCCGGACTCTTTCTCAGTCGATTCCTCGCGGCCCGCTGGGGGCGGCGCACGACCGTCGCTCTGGGGCTGGTGGCATCGGGTCTCACGGCCACTCTCGCCTACAGCGGCGGTCGCACAGATTTTGTGGTTGGTTATCTCGTGGGCGTCGCCGCGGGAGGTCTCGTCACGCCGGTCATCACGGCACTGGGAACCGAGATCTTTCCCCACCACGTGCGCGCGACGGCGGCTGGCTGGCTGGTAGTCGCGGGCGTCGTGGGGGCGACGGTCGGTCTGGGTCTTTTTGGCTGGATCGGTGACGCGGTGAACTCTGCGGGAACGTCAGCACTACGGTGGCCGGCCGTCGTGACGTTTCTTCCGTTGCTCTGGACGGCGGTATTACTGCGGTGCCTCCCCGAGAGCGGGCACCTCGAGTTGGTCTAACGCCACGTCGGCGCGCAGGGCGCGGTGGTCGCTGCCGCCGTTCGTCGCCGCGAAACCGATTCGCCGCCACGGACCTCGGCCGAGCAGGTGATCGATCTGTGAATGGGGATGGGCCGCGGGCCAGGTGCGAGCGCGTGCCAGAGTGGTCCAGCCGGGCAAGAACAGGCGCAGGAGAGGGCGCCAACAATTGAAGTCGCCGCCCAGGATGATTGGCACGGTCGGGTCGAGTTCCGCGACGATGTGGCGGAGACGTCGATACAGCAGTGGCGAGCCGTGGGTGAGGTGCGCGCCGTGCACGGCGAGCACGTAAAAGGATCTGCCGTCGTCGTTGAGGCGCGCGATGATGAGGGCCCGGCGGACTTTCTCGCGTGGTAGACGCCCGAGGGACCGTACGTCGATGGATCCAATCGGCAAGGTCGTGAAGAGTCCGAGGCCCCAATCACCCGTTTCCACGTGGGGCCGGGCCCGCCGATGTGATTTTTGCTGGGGGGTCAGCTCGCGATGTTCACGAAAATACAGACCTCGTTCACCGGTGAAGTGCGCCAGCATCGGTTGCCAGCGACGGGGCCCGTGACCGGTGGTCACGCGCTCGGCACGGGTGAGGGCCACGAATTCGCCGCGCATCCCGAGGCGGCGCTCTAATTCGTCGACCAAGTCGACGCCGTCGTCACCGCGCCACAGTTCGGGGCAGATCGCGACGTCCGGGTCCAATTCAATCAAGTGTTCGAGAGCGCGGGTGGGTCGACCCCACCCGTCAACGCCGGCGTGAAGGTTGAAGGTAACGACACGCACGCCAGCGACTTTACGCCGTCTCCCCTTTCGCATGTGGCAAGGTTTAAGGGTGCAATCTGTGAATGTTGCCTTCGGGCACCGCCTGTGGTGGATCGACGCGTTCATCGGCGAGGCCGAACGAGGTAATCCGGCGGTCGTCGTCTTGCTCGAACGTTCTATGGAGGACGTCGAGCTGCAACAAATCGCCTTCGAGCTCGGGGTGTCCGAAACTGCCTTCATCCGCCGGATTGGTGACGTGTGGTCGCTGCGGTGGTTCACCCCCACCATGGAAGTCGATCTGTGCGGTCACGCCACGTTGGCGAGTCTGCACGTGCTGCTCAACGAATTAGGCGTTCCTGGCGGGGAGTTTTACTTCCACACCCGCTCGGGGGTCCTCTCCGGACGCCGCCTCAATGACGGACTGATCGGCGTTGATCTGCCGCGCGCCGACGTGGAGATGGTGGACCCGTCGATCCTGGGTGACACGCTCGGCCCCGTGAAGGAGGTGTACCAGGGCGGCGCGTCGACCTTGTTGGCGGTGGTGCAGGACTACGACACCCTCTGCGGACTGAGCGTCGACACGCTGGGGTTGTTTCTGGTGCCCAGTTCGCTGATCGTTGCCGTGTGCGAGGGTGGTCCGAACGTCGACGCCTCGGTCCGGGTATTCGCACCACGCCTCGGTCTCCCCGAAGATCCGGTGACGGGCAGTGCCATGTGCGCGGTCGCGCCGTGGTGGGCGGACCGTACGGGCGCGCCGACCTTGTCGGTGCGTCAGGCGTCGGCCCGAGGGGGAGTGATGCACGCGCGACTCTTCGAAAAGAACGTGGAGGTGGCGGGTCTGACGCGAACGTTCTTCGGGGGAGATCTACGCGCGTGAGCGATCCGTTAGGCCCGGGTCCTCATACTCGCGTGCGTCGACTGCCCGAGAAGGCGGCCTACGACGAGGCGACGATCTTCTCCATTCTCGACGCGGCGTTGATCTGTCACGTCGCCGGTGTCGTCGACGGTCTCGCGATGGCGTTACCCACCCTGCACCAACGCGTCGGGCGCGTTCTGTACGTCCACGGCAGCAAATCCAACGCCCTGTTGCGCGCGGTCCTCGACGCCGGGGAGGCGTCGCTCAGCGTCACGCTCTTTGACGGCTTGCGCCTCGCCCGCAGTGGATTCGAATCCTCGATTGCCTTTCGTTCCGTGGTCGTGGTGGGAGCCGCCACCGAGGTCACGGACCCCGAAGAGAAGCGTCGACTTTTCGACGGCTTCGTCGATACGGTTCTGCCTGGTCGAGCTGCAGAAGTACGGGCCATTCTGGAGCGCGAAGTGAATCTCACTATCGTCGTCGCCATTTCGATCGACGAGGCGTCGGCCAAAGTATCGGGCGGTCCGACGTCGGATGACCCCGAGGACCAAGCCCTGGCGATTTGGTCCGGCACGGTGCCCGCCCGCGTGGTGTACGGCGAACCGGTGCCCGACACCAACGGCGCGATGGCCCGTGGCGATATCGCACTACCTGATTCCATCCGTCGGCTGCTGGAGGGTGGATGAGGGATGTCAGTGGTCTAGGGGCCAGGATTCGAGCCATCGACCCGGTTGACGAACGAGAAGCGGCGTCAATCGTCGCCACACTGGAGAGATTGTCGTGGGTGGACGATCCCTTTGACGAGAACGCCAACGACCGCCACCTCACCGCGTCGGCGTTCATTCTCTCGTCGCGTGGGGTCATCTTGCACCTGCATCGACGAATGGACATTTGGGTTCAACCCGGGGGTCACGTCGACGCGGGCGAGGAACCCAGCGCCGCCGCCGTGCGCGAGACCCTCGAAGAGACGGGACTTGAGGTGGTACACACCCAGCCGCCCACGCTCTTTCACGTGGACGTTCACGCGGGACCGAGGGGACATACCCACTACGACCTGCGCTACGTGCTGCTCGCCCGACCGCTTGATCCTTCGCCGCCGGCGGGGGAGAGTCCCGAGGTGCACTGGTTTGACTTTACCGACGCAATTGCTCGCTGCGAGTCGGGGATGGTTTCGGCCGTGAACAAACTCGAGTTGGCTTCGACGCGCTGGACGATGCGAGACTGAGGTCGTGGAACAAATCGACGCGGTGCGCGCCCTCAACGACGCCGATCGTTGGATTGAGCGAGTGAGCGCCCAGCGCGAACACCTACCCGAACTCGAGGAGCTGGCCACGCTGGAGGGTGAGTTGCGTTCGTTGCTGGCGGCCCTTCAGGAGGCGCAATCGAGCGCCGAGCCAGTCCGCGCGGCGTACTTGTCCGCTCAAGAGACCGCGCGGCGTCACCTCGCGCGCGTCGCAGACTTAGAGCGCGCCCTGGCGTCCTCGACGCGCTCGGCGCGAGAACTCGCCGCGATGCAACACGAACTCGAACAGGTGCGCGAGCGTGTCGGGGCGGCCGAGGACGATGAGCTCAACTTCTTGATGGAGCTAGAACCCCTCGACGCGACCATCGCGGCCGTGAAGGCCCGCGCCCAACCGGGCGTCGCACGTCGCGCCGAACTCCAGGTCGAAGTGGTCCAACTGCGCGCTACTTTGGACGAGGAGATCGCCGCACTTCGCGTGACGCGAGAAGAACTGGTCCGCGCATTGGAACCGTCGTGGCGTCAACGCTACGAAGCGGCGCTCGCGCGTGTTGGGACGTCGGGTGCCGCGTACGTCGTCGCCGGGCGCTGCGACGGGTGCCGCATCGAACTATCGCCGCTTGACTTCGACCGTTTTCGTCATCTGGAACCCGGAGTGATCATGGACTGTCCCGAATGTGGACGAATGTTGTTGCCGTGATTATCTTCATTCGCCACGGTCAATCGACCTCCAACGAGCGCGGACTCCTCGGCGGCCGGTCCAATTCTCTCCTCACCGAACTCGGTCGTGACCAGGCTCGACGTCTCACCCCGTATTTGGAGGGAGTGCGCGAGGTGTGGGCATCGCCCCTCGAGCGAGCGCTATCGACGGCGCGACTGGCCGTGCCGCAGTGCGAACCCGTGGTGAAGGAGTCCTTCATCGAAGTCGACTACGGGACGCTCGACGGTCAGACTATGGCGAGCATCACTGATGACCAATGGCGTCAATTCGAGGGTGACCACGTCGCTCCGTTAAAAGATGGCGAGTCGCTCGAGTGCGTCGATCAACGCGTCTACGCCGAGATGGACCGACTCTTCGCAGATCCCCTGAGCCTGTTGCACCGCGAGGACGAACACCTCGCCATCATCTCGCACGTGTCGCCGATCAAGTCGGCGGCCACCTGGGCTCTCGGGGTGGCGGGTTCGGCCGCGTGGCGCATGCGCATCGACAACGGTTCGATGACCTATATCGCCACCCGGCGATCGACGCCGTCGCTGATCCGCTCGAACGTCGTACCGATTTAGCGCAGCGCGATATAGATCGCGGCAAAATGCAGTCCCGCCCCGACGAGGGTGAAGGCGTGAAAGAGTTCGTGGTAGCCAAAGACCCGGGGATTGAGTCGCGGTCGCTTGGCGCCGTAGATGACGGCACCGAGTGAATACACCAGACCCCCGGCAATCACTAAGGTCAGCACCGTCGCTCCTCCGCCGCGTCCGATCTGGGGCAAGAATGCGACGGCGGACCACCCCACCACCAGATAGGGCAAGGTATTCGCCCACTTCGGCGTGTCGAGGGTCAATTGTCGTATGGCGATGCCCACCAGCGCGCCCGATCCGATCAGGGTCATCAGGACCAGGCGAATCGTGCCGTGCATGGTGAGTCCGGCGATGGCTAAGTAACTACCCGAAATCGCGAAGAAGATCGCCGAGTGGTCGGCTCGTCGCCACGCGCGACGCTGCTGAGGGTTCCAGCGAATGCAGTGAAAGAGTGCGCTGGTTGACATCATGGTCACCACGCCCACCACGTAGCAGAGGACCCAGATCACCTGACTCCACATCGCGCAACGACTGAGGAGAAGCGGTGAGCACGCGAGAACGATGACGACGCCCGCGACGTGCAACCAGCCACGCATCAGCGGTCGCACGAGAGCGGGAGAACAAGTCTGCGCCTCACTCATAACTTCACCCTACGCGGGGCATTCACGCGAGCACGAGGTGCGAGTAGGGACCTTGGCCCCTTAGACGACGGGACCCGCCCGCTTCGTGAGAAACGGGCGGGTGCTCGACGTTTGGCCCCCCCAGCCAATAAAAAGAATTTAGTACGTCTGCGCGCACCACTCTTTATGCTGAAGCCGTGAAAATCTCCTTTGTGAGTAATTTCACATAAGGGAGACGTCGTGAAACAACGCAAATTGTGTCAAGGTCTCGTCGTGTCAGCCGAAGGTCTGGGCTGTATGGGCATGAGTGAGTTCTACGGCGAGGGCGACGACGTGGAGTCCACCGCCACGATTCACGAGGCCCTCGACCGGGGCGTGAACTTCCTCGACACCGCCGACATGTACGGCCCGTTCACCAATGAAGTCCTGGTCGGAGCCGCCATCAAGGACCGGCGCGACGAGGTGGTCCTCGCGACCAAATTCGGTAATCAGCGTGGCGACGACGGTGCGTTTCTCGGCATCAATGGACGCCCCGAGTACGTGCGCTCGGCGTGTGAGAAATCGTTAGGCCGACTCGGAGTCGACGTGATTGACCTGTACTACCAGCACCGCGTCGATAAGACCGTCCCGATCGAGGAAACGTGGGGCGCGATGAAGACCCTCGTCGACGAGGGGAAGGTACGTTTTCTCGGTATCTCTGAGGCCTCTTCGGAAACCATGGAGCGCGCCCACGCGGTGCACCCGGTCGCCGCGTTGCAGAGCGAGTATTCGCTGTGGAGTCGCGACCCCGAAGACGGGGTCTTAGCGACGTGCCGTCGTCTGGGCATTGGCTTCGTCGCCTACAGCCCCATGGGTCGGGGTTTCTTGACCAGCCAGGCCGCCCAGCTGGGCACCGGCGAGAAGGACTACCGGCTCAACTCCCCTCGATTCACCGGCGACGCCCTGGCCCACAATCTCGAGCTCGTGGACCGTCTCGGCGAGTTGGCGAGCGCAAAGGGAGTGAGCGTCGCGCAACTGGCGATCGCGTGGGTGTTGGCTCAGGGTGAGGACATCGTCCCTATTCCCGGTACCAAGCGTCGCCGCTGGTTGGCGGAGAACATCGCGGCGACTGACATTGAACTATCCGCCGAGGATCTCGCGGCAATAAGTGAGGCGGTGCCGCGCGACGCGGTCAGCGGGGAGCGCTATCCGGCGTCCTCCATGGGAGCGCTCAACGGTTAGGCCGTAACAAAGCCAGACAAATCAATGACGTCGTCGCACCACGCCAGGACCCGAGGATCGTGCGAGGCGATGATCACCGTGGCAGGGACCTTCGAAAGTAGCGTCAGAACGTCGGTTGTTTCGACGTCACCGAGGGCGCTGGTTGGTTCATCCAACAACAAGATATGAGGATGGCGGGCGAGCGCGCGTACAATCGCCACGCGCTGGCGTTCGCCGCGCGACAATTCGTCCCACGCGTCATTGGGATGTACGTCGATACCGAGAGCGACGAGCGACGCAATCTCTTCGTCGCCGATGGTTAGGCCCATCCCCACGACGTCGCGGACATAGCCAACTAGAAGTCCTGGCTCGCTGGGAACCAGCGTGATGTGACGACGTAATTCGCCTTCGCGAATCGAACTGATGCCGATGCTCCCGACGGTGACGTGACCACTGGCGAGCGCGTCCAATCTCGCCAGGGCGCGAAGGAGAGTTGACTTACCCGAACCAGAGGGTCCACTGATTCCGACCCGACGTCGCGGAACTATCCGGCCGCTCACGCGGCGCGATCCCTCGGGTGATGTTGCCACTTCGACGTCTCGAAAGGCGAGCGTGTGGTCATCCGGCCACGAGACGCCCGCCGCCAACGGGGGTGACTCCAGTTCATCGAGTCGTTCCGCTCCGCCGGTCACCGCGACGGCAACGTAGAGGGCGCTGCGGAGGGTCAACAGTGCGTCAAACGTCACGCCCGCCACGAGCACGGCGACAATAATCCACACGGACGCACTAGGTGGATGTAACCACGCCAGCACTCCCAAACTGGCGATGGGTCCGACCAGGACAATGAGGGCATCGACGTGGCGCGCTCGCTGGACGCCTTGCTCGGCGTGCTCCAGGGCGGCGACGAGGTCGTCATCGCGCAGTTGGAGAAAGTCCGTCGCGCCGAGCAGTTCAATCTCTGGTGCGGCCGCACTAGCTGACACCAGTGACGCGACGTACGCCCCACGCCGCACTCGCAATTGGCGATCGGCCCTGACGTGGGCACTTAAGCGGCTCGCGAGGCTCCCGATCAACATCAGTTGCAGCACCGCCGTCGTGAGTGCGACAGCCCACCACCGTGGAAGGGGAGCGAGGAGGGCGACGACACCGTCGCTCAGCACCATAGTTGCCACTGTTGCCACGCTCGGGATCACGCCACGCAGCCAGAGGTCTTGCAGTTCCTCTGTATCGCTGAGTGATCGTTCCAGGAGGTCGCCCGTCCCGTAACGCTGCCATCGACCAAAGTCCCAGCCGCCGACGACACGCATCAGCCAGCTTCGCCAGTGCGTCACCGCCGCGAATCCCAGCCGGTGGGTACTCATTCGCTCCGCGAATCGCAGCGGCGACCGCAGGAACGCCATGAGTTCGATGGCGATCAAGATCACCGCGATAGCGCGTAGTCCTGGACGTTGTGAGCTCACCACCAGCAGCGAAACGGCACCGACGAAGAGACCAGTGGAGGCCATCGAAGACGCTGATGCCATGAAAAGGGCTTTTATGAGGTCGTATCGTCGAGGCGCCGCCCGTCGAAGCCAGGCGCGCAGGCGCGCGAAATCGCTCACGAGAGGCGCACCGTGGTGGTGGCGTTAATAAATATGGCGCCGTCGACGGCGACCTCGATGACCGCCAGGTCAGGCGAGGCCAATAATTCACGGCGAATTGCCTGTCGCGCGGTCTCATCGAGCAAACCCGCGACGTCGTCGAGAATGACGAGTTGGGGCTGATGAAGCAGACCTCGCGCCAGGACCAATCGAACCCTTTCGCCCGAGGAGAATCCACCCCCATCTGCGGAGACGAGGTTCCTCAGGTCATCGAACCGTCCATCACGAAGTCCGACGGCGTTGAGTTTCTCGCGCACAACGTCGTACGAGATGTCACGACCGAGGCAAAGATTGTCGCTCAGGCTACCTTCGATCAGAGGCGTCTCGGCGCTGACGTAGCTAATGACCCAATTCGCGCGCCGCACGTGCCCTTCTTTAGGTGTACGCCATCCCAACACGGTGTGCGCCAACGTCGTCTTTCCCACACCGGAGGCTCCCAGCACCGCAATACGTTCGCCCGGCGGGATTCGCAGGTCGATCACGCCGGGGTGGGCGTGGGTCACGAGATTCATGATTTCGAGGACGTCGCCGGAGGCACTGTCGGGCGCCGTCGGTACTTCGAGTCGCTGGCGCGCTGAAGCAACAGCCTCACGCTGGTGAAATTCGATTCCGTAGCGGCGGACGTTGCCGAAGAATTCACTGGTCACGAGTACGGCGATAACGGCGCGTAACAGTGAGATGCGACCGTTGAGCAGGCCGAAGCCAACGCTCATTGCCACTAGGCCGACGCTGACCCCGCTCAGGAATTCGGTCACGAGTGACGAACCGAGCGCGGAATGGATGGCGCGCAGGGCCACCTGATGTTCGGAATCTGACAGTGCCGATATCTCTTGGGTGGCGTACTCGACCGCTCCGAGCGCCCGGAGCTCGGGAGCGTGGGCCAGGAGTTCTAATTGGCGCTGCCCCAGGCGAGTTCGCCGTTCGCGATGCTGCGCGTCCAAGGCCGCAGCACGGGTACCCGCACGTTGGTAGAGGGGGACAGCGATGGCGAGGAGCACGATGACGACACCTAACGCTTGCCATCCTCCCGTCCACCAGATGAAAAACAACGACAGGATCGACGCGCGAGCGCTGGCTCGCACGACCATTAGTCGCGGTTCGTCAGCGACTATGTCGACGGCGTCGGCGATATCGACGGGGGACGCGCTCGAGGACTCCGAGGGTAGGAGAAAGAATGTCAGAACGTGCTGTCGCCATTGATGACGTAGGCGTTGAGCGATACGAGTGGACCATCGATCAACTAGTTCGCCCTCGATCCAGCGAACCGCGACGATGGTCGCCAGCAACGCCAGACCGGCTCCGATGTCGTGGTGAGCGAGAAGATTGATTGACTGGGCGCTGGTAAGGGCCATCGCCAGTCCGGCAAGTGTGACGAGGGTTCCGATCACGGTTGCGCTGAGATTGGTTCGCAACGGAGAAGTACCTTCCTCGTTGGAATCTCGACGCGTCATGGCCTCGTCATAGGTCGCCGGGGTGGTCACGGTGGGCCAAGTCACGCGCCGGACCGTTGAGCCAATGACGTAAGGCCTGGGTGGCTCGACAATCGTCCTCGTTGTACTCAAGAATTCGTTGTCGCCACGTCGCCACGTCGTTGCCGCCGCGCGCGGCCTCGTACCAGCGCATCGAGGCTTCGCCACTCGGATTATCGTCACGCCATTCGAAACCTGCGGCGCGAGCGAGGACCTTGAGCCCGAGTGGTCCGCTCGTTTGGATCTGGTTTTTGGCCAGCGCGTGGAGGTCGACCCACTGTGACGGTGTGGCGGCCCTGAAGGTGTCCAGGTCAAGGCGCGTGGGGCCGCCCTCTAACGGTGGCTCAACGGACCGGTTCATCGCACCGTCTTCGGCTTGGGCCCAGAAACAATACGCGGCGAAGGTGAGCCCGCGCTCGAGACACGAATCACGCAAGGCGCTGAACCAACTCCAAAATTCGGCGAAGATTCGCGCCTCGCTCGCGTCGTTGAGGTCGTCCCACTCCACAAAATGGAAGTAACCTTCAGGCACGTTCACCATGGTGGCCGACCGCTGCACGGTGGCACCCCACAGGTAAGTGAGTTCTTCGAAGCTTTCCATGTCGACGTCTACTTCGACGTCAGCGCGTGGACATCCCATCTGTTCGGGTGCGACACGACGAAGGACCGAATTCGTCACCTGCACGCGAGAGCGATAGATCAGATCGTCGAGTCGTTCGATGGCCAGACCCAAGACGGCCTCGCGCGACGTCGAGTCAATCGAGGAGCGTCGAGCGAGGCGCGCGAGATTCGGATCGAGGCGCGCGAGGTCGTGTCGTGTGTCGACCGCGAACTCGTGAAGGAGTCGCTGTTGTTCGAAGTTGGTGTAATGAATTAGTGAGACGTCGTCTCGAGCCTCCAACTCGTCGCGACAGTGCTCTCGAAAAGTGCAGTCCTCGCACTCGCGGTGCCAGTACGGTGACGTGGGAAACTCGGCGCCACCTTCGCGCCATTTGTCGTGCGCCTCGAGCAGGGCGCGACGCTCCACAAAGTAGGCGTCGTACGTCGTGAGGTTAAAACGCGAGAAGTGCGCTCCGGCGAGGTCGAACCACCAGACTTGGCGCTGACGGTCGATAAGCGCGACACGGGCTTTTTCGTCGCCGTAGCCGAGAGACTGCAAGACCCGCGTGGAGTGCGCCAGTCCAATACCGCTCCTCGTCAGAGAAAGGGTGGGACGAATGGTTACGCCCGATTGCAACACTGCGAAGGTGGGGGCCAGATGCGCGATGTCGGTGGCGAGGAGACTTCGCGTGCTGGAGGACTCGACAACTTCAGAGTTCTTGATCAAGATGGGGGCGTAGACAAAGCGTTCGTCGCGCCGTCCGATTCGGATCAGGGCGTGCACTGTTGCCCGACGATGCCCGGCAGTATCGTCGGGCAGGCGAGGATTGAGTAACAGTGCCTCACCGCGCGCTAGTGCTCGTGACGTCTCCTCCACTGAGGACGTGACAATGGCGCCGGGAGTGTTTGCGAGTTCGTCAACAACTTGACGGCGGAAGACCTCGGCGAGTTCACGGCGATGCTGCATTTCATCCGTCGGTGTCGTCCGCTGGATATCCAGCGGTGCACCACGAGAAAGCGCGACGCGGTGGCGACACGACAGGATTTCATCGCCGCGCAGTGGGGTGCTCACGCAAAAAGACTAGGGGTCTTTGAAGATTCGATTCGTCGGAGTGGACGATTGCGGACCATCTGGGTGAGTCGATCATGTACTTCGCGAGCAATCAACGAGACCCGCGTTATCGGGGCATGACGCTTTGTTAAGTCACAGTTCCCCCAACGACTGCCGCAAAAAAGTCCTCGAATTGTCAATGGGCGCCCAATAAGGAACGACATTGGTCTGAAAGTTAACAACTTTCTCAGATGGAACCCTTAATTGCTAAGGGTATTCGTAAGATATGGCCATGGCGTTTGTGAGGAAGAATCGTAAGGATAGTGGCGTTCCAGAAGTGTCCGGACCTCCGACCCAAAAATCTGACGCCCCGTCAATTTCGGGGACCATCACTATTCCGTCCGATGCTAATTTTTCAGACGATACGGGCACAGCAGCCACACTCATCATGCAGCCACTGGCAAATGATGGCCCTTCGAGTATTCGCTTGGGCGAGCAACTCATGGGCAGTCGTTTAATCACCCAAGAGCAGTTGGACGCGGCACTGGCCGAACAAGCCATTTCCCAGGGGCGTCTTGGTGAAGTTCTGGTTCACCAGGGCGTACTGACCGAGCAGTCGTTGGCCCACGCTCTCGCCGCCTTTTTTGGATTCGACGTCGCTAATTTGCGGCGTGACAACGTGGACCCTGCCACGTTGACCCTCGTTCCCGAGAATGTGGCACGTGAATATATGGCCGTTCCGATTCGCATGAACGGGACGACACTCGAAGTCGCTGTCGCTGAGCCGAGTGAGGGTCTGCGAGCAGCACTGAGCCAGCTGGTGGGTCGACCGATTCAACTTCGCATTGCTCCGTTGAGCGATATTCGATGGGCCATTGACTCTCATTACCAAGCCATTGGTACTGTCGGCAAACTCGTAAAGGCTTTCGAGTCGGTGGAGGGATCTCGACGGCGAGTGTCTGGCGCTCCCGCCGACGACCTACCCGTCGGTGAGGACGCCCCTGTCGTTCAAGTCGTGGACCGAATCCTCACCCAGGCCATGCGCGACCGAGCGTCCGATGTTCACATCGAACCTTCTGAGGGCGTGGTGCGTGTGCGATACCGCATTGACGGCGCGCTCAAGGAAATACTGACATTACCGGCGGCAATCGGCCCGGGACTCGTGAGCCGTATCAAGATCATGGCGAACATGAACATCGTCGAGCGTCGTCGTCCCCAAGACGGCCAGTTGACGATCCAGATCGACGGAACCGAGGTTGACGTGCGCGTGGCGACTGCGGCGACAATTATGGGAGAGAGTTGCGTCATGCGCATCTTGGACAAGACGCGGTCGGTGTTGCGACTCAACGACCTTGGGATGCCCACCGACACTCACTTGGCGTATTCGAAGATGGTGCGTTCGCCCTTTGGAATGGTGATCTGCGCGGGACCCACGGGAAGTGGCAAGACAACGACGCTCTACGCGACCCTGAGCGAAGTCAGCAACCCCACGCTGAACGTCATGACCATCGAAGACCCAGTGGAGTATGTCTTTCCCACGATCAATCAGATTCAGACAAATGAACAAGCGGGAATTACTTTTGCGACGGGGCTCAAGTCGATTCTTCGCCACGACCCCGACGTCATCCTGGTCGGCGAGATCCGCGATGTGGAGACCACTCGCGTCGCAGTCCAGTCAGCTCTGACGGGCCACTTCGTGGTGTCGTCGATTCACGCCACTGATTCGGTGTCGGCCCTTCACCGATTCCTCGACATGGGGATCGAGTCGTTCCTGATCGCTTCGTCGGTACTAGGCGTGGTTGGTCAGCGATTGCTACGACGAATCTGTCCCTCGTGCAAGACGAACTACACCCCAACTCCTGAGGAGATGGATTTTTATCACGACGGTGGTGGCGCGCTGTCGGATGGTTTCTTCACTGGTACGGGGTGCAATTTCTGCAGCCACACGGGTTACAAAGATCGTATCGGCGTGTACGAACTGCTCATCATGACGCCCGAACTTCGTCGATTGGTCGTGGGCTGGGCCACGCAGGAGGAACTACGTTCGATGGCCGTTCGCCAGGGAATGCGGACCATGCGTCAAGAAGCGATTGATTTGGTCGATAAAGGAATCACAACGATTGAAGAGGTGATTCGGAGTATGTACACGCTATGAGTCGCAAACCGGCACAAACCAAATTTCGGTACGAGGCCTTCGACACTCAAGGTCAACGAGTTAACGGGGTTGAGTCGGCAATATCGTCCGGCGCCGTCCATCTCGGATTGCTCGAAAAGGGCTTCCAACCCATCGAAGTCGTTGAGAAGAAGAACGTCATGCAGTTCGAAATCACCAAGAAGAAGGTGCCTCGCAAGGATGTCATGAATTTCACCCGGCAATTAGCCGTATTTATCCGCTCGGGCATACCGATTATGGAAGCACTCGAAGTGATCATTGAAGAAACGTCGAACAAGTTACTTAGTTCGATTCTGCAGCAGATGATTGACGATCTTCGAGCTGGAGACACTTTTGCCGCCGCCGCTACTATGCACCCGGCGGCGTTTCCTTCCTTTTACGTGGGAATCCTTGAATCAGCCGAGTTGACAGGAAATCTCGACGGTGTCCTCAACCAATTGGCGGACTATATCGAACGAGACATGAAGGCCCGTGGGCGAATTTCAGCTGCGCTCGTGTACCCGGCAGTGGTGAGTGCGATGTCGGTCGTCACCATCATCGTGCTCGGGGCCTTCGTTCTTCCGCGTTTTGTCGTTTTTTTCAGTTCACTCCACGCAAAATTACCTCTGCCGACCCGAATGATGCTGAACTCATCAAGCTTCGTGTCGAAGTGGTGGTACGTCATCTTCGCTTGCATCGTCGCCGCAATGGCGGGATTTATTTCGATGCGTCGATCACTGCGGGGCCGCGCGCGCCTCGATGCAATTCTTCTAAAACTTCCGGTGGTGGGCGATCTCACGCAGACGGCCATATTGGAAAGAGTATGTCGGGTGTTGTCGTCGATGCTGCGAGCTGGCGTCGATCTGCCAAGGTCAATGACGATCACTGCCGAGTCCGCCAATAACTCCATCTATAAGAACGCGCTGCTGAGCATCCGTGACGAAATGATGGAAGGTCAGGGTTTGGCCGGTCCAATCGCCCGGTCGGGACTTTTTCCTGGCGCCGCACGGCAGATGTTCCGCGTCGGTGAGGAAACGGGAAGTCTTGATCAGCAACTTGAGGTGGCCGCAACTTATTACAACCGTGAGCTCGAAACGAAGCTGGAACGTGCGACCGCTTTGTTCGAACCTGCCGTCATCATCATGATGGGTATTGTCGTCGGATTCGTGGCCGTGGCCCTCATTTCGGCGATGTACGGCATTTACAACCAAGTGAAGGCATGACTAAGTCGCCCGCTCGTCACAGTTGTCAGGACCACGATCGGCGATCGAATCGTCGTGGTGACGCTGGATTCACTTTGGTCGAACTCATCATCGTCGTCGCCATTACCCCAATGATTATCGGTGCCATTGCGGTGGGCTTGATAGAGATCCTCTCACTGCAAGGTTCGGTCTCTAACCGATTGCAAAATTCGACCGACACCCAGGTCATCAGTTCCTACTTGTCAAAAGATGTCGAAAACTCAGTTTCGTTGACGACGAACGCCTCTTCGACGTCTCCATCGCCGTGCGGCGCTGGAACATTCACTCAATTGCTCGGTCTTGAGTGGGGCAGTGGGTCAGATGTTGTTACCTACGCAACGGTGGCCAACGGGACGACGAATACTGTCAACTTAGTGCGCAACTATTGTCAATCGGACGCTCTCGTGAGTTCAAACATTCTCGCGTACAACGTGTCGGTGGGCCAAGGGGTGCCAACCGTTACCTGCCTTGCGGCATATCGGAGTTGTGTTTCGTCGTCGCCGAGCGCTTCGGGGACCGCGAGTTCGAGTTGGCTAACGTCTGCCGATGTTCAGGTTGTTGGTTTTGGTGTGAGCGAAGTGACAACGTCGAGTGCGACTCCGTATAGCTTCACTCTCGCGGCCTATCCAGTTCAGAGTCTCTCTACCGATCCTTCCGCCCTCGGCGGACCTTCCTCGTCCGAAGAATGTGGTTACGCTGTTGCCGGCACGGGTACGTACGCAGCTGGCCAGCCGCAACAACTGTGTTTTCTTGACTTCGGATTTCTTAACGACCCGACCCAGTATGCGGCAGCGGAGACCTCCGCCGGGCTGAGCGTGACTGAGGGTGTCCCCGGGGGGTATTCGATCAGTTTCAATATCAAAGTCTCGGGAGCGCTAATGGTCGGTCACAAATTTCCTTCCTATCAATACGCCTTCTTGGGCAATGACGTCGGAACGAATAATGCGCCGTTTTATACAGGAGTGGGGTGCGGCAGTGTCTCGGCGACTACCGTGACGGGAGCCGCAACTCCGTCATGCATTTATCCGACAGTGTATGAGGCGTCAGCATCTAACGGGCTGACCGCTTACGTCACCCTTAGTAATTTCTCGGTGACGTCGCAGAGTAATGGTCAGCCCGTGACTGGGTTCGAAGTGGTATCGGCCGACGCCGAGACGACGGACGCCAATAATGAGAAGATCGCTTGGAACGTAAATTCCTCTGGTGCGCCGTACCTATTTCATTTGATTCCTAATTCGCCGTCGTCACCGATCGGAAACGCCTGCAACAACTTGACAGCATCATCCGGTCAAATTGTGAACGGCGTCGTCCCCACGACGACGTCGAGCACGAATGACTTGACGGGAATGAATCTTACGACGGACGTTAGTACGGGCCAGACGGTGTCGTGCCAATCCGGATTTTCCACGTCAATACCTCGCACCGGTGCCGCCATGTTGGGATTTTTTCCCGACGCAAGTGATCCGGCAACTCTCAACGTGACTCTTCAGGGCGGTGGGCTCGAAGGTATGGCCGTCGCCCTATTGTTGGCGAACTGACTGGTGTGAACGTGATACCTCCGCGCCCCAACGACCGCTCACTCGAAAATCGAGACTCAACCAATGTCGCGCCTGAGCAAGACGATCAGTCGTTAGGTTTGGGTAGGCGGTTCGTCTTCGATATTGGGCGCGTTGTGCATGGTGGTGACGAACGAGGCGACACTCTCATTGAGGTCTTGTTGTCCATCGTCATCTTGGGTCTCGCGTCCCTGGCCTTGATCGTGGCGTTTGGAACGTCGATCACGGCGTCGGGTGAACACCGGAGCCTCACGACGGCTGATACGTACGTGAAGACCGTGGGGAATTACGTCGCGAGTTCCGTGCAATCATCGACGTCGGATTTTTCGACGTGCCCACCAGACGCGTCGTCGGTCCTCGCGATGTATACGGGCCTTGCAAGTCAGTTGACGGTCCCCGGCTACAGCGCGAGCGTTACGTCTGTCGAATATTGGAACACGCCGACGGCTGGCATTCCGGGCTCGTGGGGATCGCAATGCGTTACCGGCGCTCCGCAATTGATTACCGTGACTTTGACAAACAGCGCCACTAATGCAGTGAATACATTGTCACTGGTGGTAGATAGTCCTCAAGCTCCTGCGGTGACCCCCGCAGGACCGGTGACGCAGCTCGGATTTACGCTTCAACCTTCTGGTGCAGCCGTCGGCGCACCGTTCATTGGTCAACCACAACTGGCGTACGAAGACGTCAACCACATTGTCAATGGAAACTATCTCCCGCCGAATCCGATTGTGCTTTCGGTTGCCTCCGGTCCCGGATCGCTGATCAATTGCACGAACCCGTCTGGTTCATATGGATACATCAACTTCACGGGGTGTGAGTTGGATACGGTTGGAACTTACACTTTGACCGCCTCGGATGGCACGTACAGTGTCACTTCTAAACCCTTCACCGTATCTAAGGGCACCAATTCAATCTCAATCACCTCAACCGCGCCTACTAACGTGATTGCAAATTCAACGACGTACACGCCCGTCGCGACAGCGACGTCGGGCGATACGGTGCTGATTACCTCGGCGACGCCAAATGTCTGCACGATTTCTGCAGGAGTGGTTTCTTTCAATGGGCCGGGCGTCTGCGCTCTCAACTTCAACGATCCAGGGAACGCCTCGTATAACGCTGCACCCACTTTGGCCCAGGGTGTCAATGTCTATTTGGCGAACGCGGTCACGGTCACCTCGACGGCGCCTGCGAGCGCAGTCGTGAACGGAACCACCTACACGCCGAGTGCCACGGCCGCGTCTGGTGACGCAATTCTCATTTCCTCGCAGTCCACGTCCGTGTGCGTCGTCGCGGCGGCCAAGGTATCTTTCGTCGGTGCGGGAACGTGTTCGCTCGAATTCTCTGATCCAGGCAACGCGACGTACGTATCTGCGGTTTCGTATCAAAGCTTCGTAGTCGGACCCGGAGCGAACTCCATCACCGTGAACTCTTCGCCGCCCCAACCACCCACGTACGGATCAAACTATTCGCCTTCCGCGACCGCACTTTCGGGTGACGGTGTGGTAGTGACCTCGGCCACGTCGACAACGTGTTCCGTCGCATCGAGCGTCGTGACTTTCATCCACGTGGGAACGTGCACCATCGACTTCAATGATTCCGGCAATACGAATTATGTGGCCGCTGTCCAAGTCACGCAGACGATGGTGGTGACTGCGGCACCATTGTCCGTCGGCGTATCGGGAACGCAGTCGTACGGGGGATCGGCCATTTACACGCCGACTTTCAGCGGATTTGTCAATGGTGACTCCGCCAGTGTCGTAACGGGGACTTTGAACTGTCAGACGAATGCCACGGCCGCCAGTCACCCCGCGGGAGGATTCAGCATCTCCGCGTGCTCGGGGCTCACCGCGACGAACTATACGATGAATTACCACTACGCGAGTTTGACGGTCACTAAAGCTACGCCGATCATCACGTGGAGTAACCCGCCGGCTATCACGTACGGAACGACGTTGAGTGCAACGCAACTCAAAGCCACCACGACCATCGCGGGCTCTTTCGCATACAGCCCGTCGGTGGGAACGATATTGAGCCCCGGTTCCCAATCGCTTGGTACCACTTTCACCCCGACTGATTCGATTGACTACACCACCGCCGCTGCCACCGCGACGTTGGTCGTCAATAAGGCTCCGCAGTCCTTGAGCTTCAGTGCGGGAACGTCGTCGTTGCCCTGGTCGTCGACCACCACGTTGACGTCGTCGGGCGAGTCGGGCACCGGGGCGGTGAGTTATTTCGTGGATTCGGGAGGAAATGGACATACTTCAGCTAACAACCTCTGCACCGTGAATTCATCGACCGGTGTGTTGAGCGCCACGGGCGCGGGAAATTGCTACGTGTATGGCGTGGTGGCGACGGACGCCGATTATCTTGCCGCTACTTCCGCCGATCAGCTGGTCGTCTTCACCAAAGTCTCTCAATCTCTCAGCGTGTCGACGACTCCTGCGACGGCCGGATGGACGACAGCGCTGAATTTGGAGTACGTTGCTCCCGGAACGGGGGCAGTGACATATCAGCTTGAAGGTCCGTCAGGTTCCACTTTGGGTGACGCCACGGCGGGAGGAAACCCCGCGGTGGCTAATGGCGCGGTGCGTCTTGGCGTCGCCGGTCCAACTCTCTTTGGCGGTAATGCCATCTCGCTCTCGGGCGCCTCAGGAACCTATGTGTCGACCACCAAGTCGTATAACAATCCTGGGTCGAGCTCGATGTCGATCTGGTTCAAAACCACCTCGGTAGGCGATCTCATGGGCTTTTCTACATCACAAACCGATGCCACCTCCGTGAATTGGGACCGTATGATGTGGATCGACAACTCCGGGAACTTGGTGGCGGGCGTGTACAACAACGCTACCGACGAAGCGATTTCGCCAACGACATACAACGACGGGAACTGGCATTTCGCAGTCCTGACGTACGGGCCGGCCGGGGAGGTTCTCTACGTCGACGGCGTCCAAGTGACTAGCAACTCACTGGGCACGTCCGCACAGAACTACGTCGGTTATTGGCACCTTGGCTACGACAACAACGCCTCGTGGGCCAATGCTCCCTCGGACAGTTACTTCGCGGGGTCCCTATCGCACGCTGCGGTGTACCCATCGCAGTTGACGAATACTCAGGTGAGCGCGCTCTACGGTGCAACGTCGTTGGCGTTAGAAGATTCGACGGTGATGGGTCTGTCGCCAACGTCGTACTGGCCCTTGGATAATACGGTGTGCTCCATCAACGTCTCTTCGAGTCAACTCGTCGCCACGGCCCCTGGTACGTGTTACTTCTCCGGATCAATTGCCGCGGACGCCAATTATCTGGCGGCGACTTCGCCCGTGACGTCGACCTTGTTCACGGTGGCGAGCCAGACCATTACTGCCACGACATCTCAATCGTCGACGCCGTGGAATAACCCTGTGACGGTGAGTGCGACCGGCGAGAGTGGAACGGGCGCGCTCGCGTATGCGCTCGATACCGGTGCTAATGGAAGTTCGTCGAGTTCGGCGTGTTCCTTGAATTCGTCCACCGGCGTGTTGAGTGCCACGGCACCCAGTACGTGTTACGTATACGTCAGCATCGCGGGCGACACGAACTATCAGTCGGCGCAGTCGGCCGATCAAACTGTGACGTTTACGCTGGCTAATCAGAACATCACCGCGTTGGTGTCACCTACCTCCCTCTCGCACTCGAGCAACGGCAACCCCTACGCCACCGTGAGTGCCTCGGGTCAAAGCGGTGCTGGTTCATTGACCTACTCGCTGGATAATGGCTCGAACGGTCATACTTCGTCGTCGAGGTGCGTTCTCTCCGGACTTCACCTCTACGCCACCAGGAGCAGTGTGACGTGCTACGTCTACGTCACGATTGCGGCCGATTCGCACTACTCCGGAGCGACGTCCACTGACGTGTCAGCGAGCTTCACCTAATGAGACTTTTGCACTCGATCACCGCGTTCGTATCGCGATCCTCACTAGACCCAGGCGCTGAACCTCGTGGTGGAGGCTCTGAGACGCAATCTCTCGTCAAGGGCAATCGTCGTGATTCTGACCAGGGCAGCATCTTGATTTTGGCGTTGATCTTCATTGTGGTGGCCGGTCTGACGGTGGTGGCATTAGCGTCAATGGCAACCACCGCATTGTCGACGACCGCGCAGTTTCTCAGCGTGTCGCAACTTCAATCCGCGGCGCGTAGTACGACCAACGTTGCCATCAATAGCATTCGCTACACGCCTTTACTCGGGACGAATCAGACGTTGAACGCCACTCCGGCTTCGTATTGTTGGGGTACGAGTGCACCGTCGAGTCAGACTTTCTCCTTTCAAAATGGGACCACGAGTAATACCACCACTCTGACGATGGACTCGTGGTGCGCGACAACGTGGAATCCCCAGAGTTCCCAGACGAGGGTCGTGACCATTGACACGTGTCCCAGTTCTCAGAGTGTCTACACCTGCGAGAACAATCCTTATCTTCAGACGCAAGTGACGTTTGATGACTATCCCACGGGTGTACAGAGCTCGGCGGTGTCGTCAGTATGCAATGTCTATTGCGGTCAAGGCCTCACGGTTGACTACTCCAACTGGTCGACGTCGTCAACGACTCAATTGGCCAATACCATTACCGTTTCCTCGAGTCCGCCATCCAATGCACAAGTGGGTGGTGCATATGTCCCCGTAGCGACCGCAACTTCAGGCCAAGCGGTGGTGATTACGAGTTCCCCGTCGTGTCCCATCACGAGCGGGACCGTCGAATTCACCGCTTACGGCCCCTGTACGATCACCTTCAGCGACCAAGGGAACATCAGTTACCTCGCGGCAATCCCGCAGACCCAGACGTTCGACGTGGGCTATGGGGTCCAATCAGCCCTCACACTGGCGACCACAAACGCTACGTCAAGTGGTTCGTCCTATTCGCTCGTACTTTCGACTAACGGTGGTTCTGGTAGTGGGCTCGTGTCCTATTCTCTCGACGGTGGTGGGAGCGCGACGGCCTGCGCGATCAACGGTGGTTCTCTCACTGCCTCGAGCGCCGGAACCTGTATCGTTTCGGCCACGAAAGCGGCCGATAGTTCCTACACGGCCGTTAGTTCGGCGGCCACCAGTGTGACGTTCTCACTGGCGAGCCAAACTGCTATTACCATCGGGGCAAGCCCATTGACATCGACCACTCAGAGATTGTCGATTAGTGGTGGTTCAGTCCCCGGGGGAGTTGAATCGTTCGCCACGTCGACGTCGGGTTGCTCCATCTCCGGAACGACGTTAACCTCCACGAGTGCGGCGTGCCTGGTCAACGGCACCTTAGGTGGAAATGCGTACTACCAATCGGTGACGGCCCAGCAGACGGTTACATTCTCGACGGCGACGTCGACGGCAATATTGGCAACGGACGAGTACCCCTTTTATTGTCAGAATTATGGTTACTGTCTAATCAATTTCACGGTAACCGTAACGGGTGTCATTGGCGAAGGGATTCCCAGCGGCACCGTGTCGGTGTATCAGGGTTCTGTCTTCTTGTGTAGTGGGTCGGTCCAGTCACAGTCGGGTGGCAACGCCACCACTGCTCCCTACGTCGTTGAGACTTGCAACGTCAACCTGACACTAGGAACGACCTATCACTTGTCGGCTAAATTTGCCGCCGGGAACCCGTCGTCGTCGATTGCCGGCGTCACCTATACGTCGTCGACCTCGGCCACAGAAACGTACACGCCGTAAGAAGGCAGTTGTTCCCGCAAACAGTACATTGGGTACTTGGCACGACGACATGTTTTCTTCTTCGTCGATGTCGATCTAAATTATGGCTCTCCTGACATAACCGTGGGTTAATTCCGGCCGGGGAGCACAGGTTTGTGGCCGCCCAGACTGAGCATGGCGAGAGCGATGAGCGCGTCGGGTGATTGAAAGCCGAATGCGATTCGCGTGATGAGTCTGATCTTGGT